>JAUHZI010000169.1 GCA_030426105.1 Bacteroidia bacterium
CCCTTTGGAGCTTCTGGTGCAGGTTCTTCTTTTTTCTTCATTGCATTTACAGCTTTTACAACCATAAACATTACAAAAGCTACAATAATAAAGTCGATAACATTGGTTAAAAACTCACCATACATTATAGCAACTTCTCCTGTTATTTTACCAGCCTCATCAGCTACACCTTCTTTAAGAACGTATTTTACGTCTTTAAAATCAGCCTTGAAAATAAGTCCAATTAAAGGAGAAACAATTCCACCAGTAAAAGAAGTTACTACTTGTTTAAAAGCGGCACCCATTACAAAACCTACTGCAATGTCTACTAAATTTCCTTTCATTGCAAAGTCTTTAAACTCTTTGAGCATTCCCATATTTTTGAATTTTAAATAGTTAATTGAATTGAAAAGTATAAAAAAATTAACTTTTCACCAATCTTTTTATACGTTGAGATAAGGCAGTAAGTATTTCGTATGAAATAGTTTCACATTTATGAGCCATATATTCTACATGTTGTTGATGATTGAAAATAATAACTTCGTCACCTTCTTTACAATCAATTTTAGTAACATCTACCATAATCATATCCATACACACATTTCCAATGATAGGTGCTGGTTGATTGTTAATGAAAACAAATCCATTTTTATTTCCTAGCTTTCTTGAAATGCCATCAGCATGTCCTATAGGAATTGTTGCACTTCGTGTAGGTTGACTAGCTACAAAAGCTCTATTGTATCCAACTGTTTCACCTGGTTGAACTATATTGATTTGAGAAATTATAGACTTAAGCGTATGTGTATTTTTAAGTTGAACGGTTTCTTGTTCGTCATTTCCAAAACCATATAAACCTATTCCTAGGCGTACCATATCGAATTGAGCTTGTGGGTAATTGATAATTCCTGATGTATTCAAGATATGTATCATGGGTTGATATCCTAAGTGCTCATAAACTTGTTTTACGATATAAGCAAAGTTGTTAATTTGTCCAATAGTAAATTCTTGCTCACGAGGGTCTTCACTAGCAGCTAAATGAGAAAATATAGACTCAACTTTTACGTTATTTGATTTTTTTAGCTCTGCTACAATTGTAGGGACATCAGTATGCCAAAACCCTAATCGATTTAACCCAGTATTAAATTTTAAGTGTATAGGGTAGTTCATTAAAGGTTCTTCATCAGCAAGTTTTAAAAAAGCATCAAAGATTTTGAAACTATATAAACTAGGTTCAAGTCGGTATTTTACAATATCTTTTAAGTTTTGAATTTGAGGATTTAGAACTAAAATAGGAGTTGTAATTCCAGCTTCGCGCAAAGCTATTCCTTCACTTGAATAAGCAACAGCAAAATAATCAACGTGGTCTTGTGCGATTTTAGCAACCTCTGTAGACTCACTTCCGTAACCAAAAGCTTTAACAACAACTAATATTTTTGTTGTAGGCTGTAGCTTCTGTTTAAAATAGGCTAAGTTGTGTAGTACAGCTTTAGCGTCAATTTCTAATACGGTTACGTGATTACTGTTCATTATTGCTTTCTTTTTTATTATGTATTTCGTGTTCCTTCATAGCCTTATAATAAGCAGCTCTACTAAGTGGTTCGTATTCTTGAGTTTCGCCTAAAAGTACTAAGTCATCACTTTGAGCTTTTCTATAACTATAGTGGGCTAAATTTCCTGTACGTGTACATACAGCATGAACTTTAGTAACATATTCTGCGGTAGCCATTAATGCAGGCATAGGTCCAAACGGCTTTCCTTTAAAATCCATATCTAAACCAGCTACTATAACACGAATTCCTCTATTGGCTAAATCGTTACAAACAGCTACGATTTCGTCATCAAAAAACTGTGCTTCGTCTATTCCAATAACATCAACATCATTAGCTAATAGTCTAATGTTTGAAGATGCAGGAACTGGTGTAGAACGAATTCTATTTTCATTATGAGATACTACTTCCTCATCATCGTACCTTGTGTCAACTGATGGTTTAAAAATTTCAACACGTTGTTTAGCAAACTGCGCACGTTTAAGTCTACGAATTAATTCTTCGGTTTTCCCCGAAAACATTGAGCCACAAATTACCTCAATCCAACCAAATTGTTCTGTATGATTTACTGTATTTTCAAGAAACATTTTGTAATTTTAAGCTCTAATTATTGATTTTTGTATTACTTTCGAATGAGGAACAAATTTATTAAAATTTAACAGCAAAAATTAAATTCAAACAACAACTTATGCACAAAAAACTAGCATCAGATTTAACCAGTTTAGCACACAGTATCTTACAGATGAAAAATAGAGAAGATGTGTTTGAGTTAAAACAAAAAGCATATGAGGTTTACGAAAAACTTTCGGTTTTAGCGTATGTAGAAGAATATATAAATAACACTCCAAATCCAACAAAAACTAAAGAAGAGCTGTTAAAAGATGTTTTACTTGCTGAAGAAAAAAAGCAGGCTGAAGCCGTGGAAGAAATTTTACCTAAAGTAGAAGAGGTAAGTGTAGGGGCAGAGAATGATGTTATAGGTGATTTGGATGCTGAAGTAGAAAAGACGGAACAACCAATTCAAGAAGAGATAAAAGTAGAAAAGTCTGTAGAAGAAAAGGTACAAAAGGAAGAGTCTTTAGAAGATAGGAAAGTACATTATTTAGAAGAAGACTTAAAAGAAAAGTTTGAGCAAGAAGCAGATGAAATAGCTGAAAAAGTAATAGAAGGAATTAATGAAGAAATAATTACTAATGAAATTATTGAGCAGCCTTTTGATGAGTTAGAAGAACTATTACATGGAGATGCTGATGATGTAAAAAATGATGTAAAAGATGTTGGGGAAAGAAAAACTCCAACTTTAGAAGATGAGTTACAAGATACCATTTCGGTTGATGTTATGACAGACTTATTCACTAAAGCAGCTCCTAAGAAATCATTAAATGACCATTTTCAAACTACAATTCAAATTGATTTGAATGATAGAATTGCTTTTGTTAAACATTTGTTTAATGGAGATCAAAACGATTTTAACAGAGTAGTATCTCAACTAAATACTATTAAAACAGAAAAAGAAGCAAAAAAGTTTATCAATAAAATGATAAAACCAGATTATGACTGGTCGGAAAAGGAAGAATATGAAAATAGGTTGTTGGAAATCATTGAAAGAAGATTTGCTTAAATGAATTCTGATCTTATAGTCATACATACTCACTTTCATAAACGAAGAACAGGTGTTACAAGAAGTATTGAAAATATACTTCCTGAATTAAAGAGGCTGTGTACGACTTATTTGTATGGATATGGTATAGAAGGAGAAAAAATTACAGTTTCTCAATTAAAAAAGTTATTGTTTTCTAAAGAAAACATTGTTGTTCATTGTCACCGTAACAATGAAATTTTAAAAATGCTATGGTATCGAGTCTTAGGAGCGAAATTCAAATTAGTAGCTACAAGACATGCAGAAACAGATCCGTCTAGTTTTACCAAGTTTTTATTAAAGAAATCAGATGAGGTTATTACGTTAACAAGCTCAATGCATAAAAATTTAGGGATTTCTAATGTAAAAGTATCACATGGTGTAAATACAAATCTTTTTGTTCCTAATCCAGAAAAAAGTTTAAAAAACATTTCGCAAAAGAATATTATCCTTTGTGCAGGAAGAGTAAGAAAAGCGAAAGGACAAATAGTATTATTAGAAGCCGTAGCACCCGAATTACTAAAAAATAAAGACTGGGCATTGGTTATTGTAGGTAAAGTAGATAAACCACCATTTTTAGAAGAATTAAAAACTATAGCAAAAAAAAATAAAGTAGAAAATCAGGTTTATTTTATTGATGAAACTCCAGATATTGTTTCTTATTATCAAGCAGCTAAAATTTCGGTAGTACCGTCTTTTACAGAAGGCTTTTCTTTAGTTTGTGCAGAGGCAATGGCATGTGCAAATACAGTAGTAGCAACAAAAAATGTTGGAGTACATTCTGAGCTAATAACAAATTTAAAGTCAGGGTATTTGTTTAATTCAGGAAATACAGCAGAACTTCAAGAAATAATTACAAACCTAATAAATGATAAGCTTCCCAGTTTAGGAGGTAGCGCTCGAAGGGAAATTGAAGAAAATTGGAGCGCAAAAAAAGAAGCTAAAGAACTGGTGAAGGTATATAAAGAGGTAAGCAAAAAAACTTTATAATAAAGTATTTTGCCTGAAAAAAACTCAAACTTTTTAAATTGATAAAGGTAGCTTGGTAGTTATTAAATAGCTTTGAACATCTAATTAAAATATAGGGGGAAAACCCCTTTTTAATTTTAGTATTAATAAGTAAACTTGTTAAGTAAATGTTAATTGATTAACTTTGCTCTCCTAACTCATATTTCTTACATGAGTTTTTCTAACCTCTCAACAAGATATCCCTTTAACCTCTTTGTTTTGTAACCTCTCTTACAACTAAAAATAAAACTTTAGTTATTTAACAACCTCTTTATAATAGATGTTTTACAACCAACTCGTTTTTTATGTTGGCTAGATGTATAACCCCTTTAATAACAAAAAATTAAAGAATAATACCATGTAAAATATTACAATATGTTGCTTAATGATACAGAACCTGCCTGTAAAAGGAGAGGGTTAAAAACGTTAAAAAACTGCATTGATAAAGGTTTTAAAAGGTGCCTATATAGTATGACAGGTCTTCTTGTCGTGCTTTTTTTCTTTGTAGCAAATGCAGTGAATGCACAAATAGTAAATACAGAAACAACAGTTCAAGCAAACTTTGGTGTTGATTCAGATGTGTATTCAGGAATAGTATCCTTTCCAAATGGAGCAGTCTTCCCGTTTGGAACAGATGATTGGTTTTTAGGAGACTCAGGGAAAGGGGTGATAGACGAAACGCCAACGGCAGTAACAGCAAATCTACTAGTAGATGATAATGCTTCTGCTGAAATAAGAATGAGTGTTCCTATTTACACAGTTGTAGATGGAAGATTATGGATTGATGCTGTATTTATCAGAGATCAGAATGCTCAAGGTAATAATACAGATTCAAATGTATTTACAGGAGGGTCAGATAAAAACAATGATAATCCAAATACTTGGACAATTACTGATGCCTCAGTACCTCAAAAAAATGATATTATAGATGTTTTTGGACACTTAAGAAGAGAAGGGGCTACTGTGGGAACAGATGAATGGGCTTTTTTAGGGGCTTCAACAAGAAATGATAGTGGAGATAGCTATTTAGACTTCGAATATTTTAGAGAAAAAGTAAACTTAGTAGGTGGAACTATTCAATCAGAGGTGGACTTATCAGCTACAGGAGGAAGAACCCCATATGTATTTAACCCAGATGGTTCAGTACTACAACATGGAGATATCATCCTTTCTGTTAATTATGCTAATGGAGGAGCTAATGCAATAATTAAACTATATGTTTGGGTTGAATTAGTAGGGGTTCCAGACTCTTATTTTGATACACATAACACGTTGCCCTTTAGACCATTTGAATTTAAACAAGATAATAATGGGTATATACAGTATGATGGTGGTAATGGAGCAGGAAATTATGGATATGCAGAAATACAATTAAGACAAGGGGCACCAGATGCAGTGTTCTCTCAAGTAAATGACGCTGGTCCAGTACCAGCAGGACCTTGGGGAACAATTAATAAAGGAGGAAACATAGTGTCTGACTACTCTCAAACTACTTTTGCAGAAATAGCAATTAACGCATCAGCATTAGGTTTTGATTCAAGTAGTACTCCTGGAATAGATTGTATAAGTCCGTTAGGAAGTGTAATTGTAAAAACAAGGTCTTCTGATTCATTTACCGCAGAGTTAAAAGATTTAGCAGGACCATTTAGTTTAGCAGATACACCTGAAGTAACAGTAGAAATTGAAGGTGAAGATTTAGGATGTACAGAAGACAGTATTACATTAACAGCAACTGCAACTCCAGAAGGAAATACCTTTACGTATGTGTGGTATAAAAATGGAGAAGAGTTAGAAGGAGAAACAGGAAACACATTAGAAGTAACTGAAGCAGGGACGTATAGTGTAGCAGCAACTTTAGAGTTTGCTCCAGGAGTTTTTGGTTGTACGGCAGAAGATGATTTTGAGGTGAATGGAGAACCTTTAATTCCCTTGAATCAAGTTTGTCCAGAAAACCAAACAATACCAGAATGTACTTCACAAGAAGATATCAATAGTGCTTTTACTACTTGGTTATCTGGATTTTCAAATTCAGGAGGAAATGGAACTGTAGTAGAAAAATATTATATAGGAGAAAATGAAGTTGATGTAAATACTCTTGAAGCACCAGATGCTTGTGGAGGAAGTATTGTTTTAAGATATGAAGTCTCTGATGAATGTGAGCAAGTAGTTTCTTGTGAAAGAACATTTACAGTTACAGCAGATGATGAAGCTCCAGTCATTGCAGACCAAGACGACATCATGCTAGAAGAATGTAACCAAGCATGGCCAGAAGTGGTAAGCACTACTTGGACAGACAACTGTGGAATCGGAGGTGAGAAATCAGGAAGCCTAAACGGAGTAGCCGGAGAAGTAATGGCAGGTGAAGACGGCTGTACACAATACAGAGACTACACGTTCAATGCAACGGATGACTGTGGAAACCCAGCATCAGAAGTGGT
>JAUHZI010000170.1 GCA_030426105.1 Bacteroidia bacterium
GCCAATAACCATTTAAAATACCTTCCACACTTAGAGCATAAGTTCTCAGCTGTTAACATACTAAAGGAGAATAAAAAATTTAAGATTTATGAATGTTTTAAGTGATTTATTCGCTTAAATCTGTCAGTTCTATTATATTGATGTGACTATTATCACAAAGTAAGCTTCTTTTTTTATCTAATTTTAGATTATTGATGACCTTATAAAACTGCATCTCTATGAACTATTGGGAAATATTTATTCACTCTTTTAGCAGCTATGGCAATTATATTTGGCAAGAAATTACTTTTCAAGTATCTCCATGGTATATCAACTACTTTTGGTTGCTTACTTGTTTATCCCTTTTAGTTTGGGGATTGGAAGCTTTATTTCCTTGGCGGAAAAATCAACCTTTATTTAGAAAAGATTTTTGGTTAGATGCATTCTATATGTATTTTAATTTCTACCTCTTTAAACTGATAATATTTGTTGCTTTTTCAAATGTAACAGCTGCCTTTTTTGAAAGCTTATTTCCCAATGGTGCTGATAGCTTAATTTTGTATGACACAAAACAACTCCCATATGCCATACAACTCCTAATCTTTTTTATTGCTTTAGACTTCATACAATGGTTTACGCATGTTTTATTGCACCGCTATGAGTTTCTTTGGAATTTTCATAAAGTACATCATTCTGTAGAACAAATGGGGTTTGCAGCTCATTTAAGATATCACTGGATGGAAAATGTGTTTTATACACCTATGAAATACATTATCATGCTTTTAATAGGTAACTTCAATCCTGAAGATGCTTTTATTGTTTATTATATCTCTATTGCTATAGGTCACTTGAACCACGCTAATATCAACTTAACCTATGGACCTTTGAAATATATTTTTAATAATCCTGCAATGCACATTTGGCATCATGCCAAAGATCTTCCCAGAAAACATCCACATGGAGTTAATTTTGGTATTAGCTTAAGTATCTGGGATTATATATTTAGAACAGCCTATATTCCATCTAGTGGAAGGGATATTACTCTTGGTTTTGATAGCATAAAAAAATTTCCAAAAACATTTTTACAACAAATCATATATCCTATCAATAAAAATGATTAAGTTTAGGCTAAAGAGTTAGTAGATGAGCACCATTATAAGCAGAATATTACAGAATATATCCACTAGGATTATTTTTATAATATACATGCTAATTATTCTTTCTACTGCCTTTTTCCTTACCTATGGTTATTACAATAACCTCAGTTTACAAGAACAAAGACAATTCGACAAGTTGAGAGCAATTGTGGTCTCAATAGGTAATAATATTGACGGAGATGAACATCAACAATTAACCGATAATCATATTGCAAAAGATGAAATTAAAGCGGTTAATCAAGATGCTATATATTATAAAATTCATAGAATTCTCCATCAAGCTGAGGTTGAAAATCAATTAAACAGCACTGTTTACACGCTATTTTTTGATGCTCCGCAACAGCGTTTTGAATATATTGTTAGATCTGATACTCAGGTTTATTATAGACATTCTTATATCAACTCGCCTAAAATCCTAATAGAGAACATGGAGACAGGAGGAACTATTCCTAAATATATGTCTGAAAATGGCACCTGGCTTTCAGCTTTTCATCCTATAAAAAATTCAAAAGGTGAAGTTGTAGCTCTGATAGAAGCAGACATTTCCTTTGATGAATTCTCTAACATTGTTAAGAAAAGATTTTACAATCAAGCCATCATTTCCATTATTGCAATTGTAATTATGGCACTTGTATTTATTCCTTTTACGAAGCAAATTTTGGATAAAGACCATGAACAGAAACTACTATTTATAGAACAAAACAAAATTATTTCTGAAAAGAATAAAGACATTATTGACTCTATCAATTATGCATTAAAAATCCAACGTTCTATATTGCCTTCATTAGCCAACCTTAAAGAATACATTCAAGATTATTTTATAATTTTCAAACCAAAAGATATTGTAAGTGGAGACTTTTATTGGTCATATGAAGATGACCAATACCTATATGTTGCTGTTGCTGATTCAACTGGACACGGAGTCCCTGGTTCTATGGTTAGTATTGTCTGCTCTAATGCATTAAGTAGAGCTGTTATTCAATTAAAATTAACAAATACTGCTGAAATTTTAAATCATGTGAAGAAATTTGTTATCAAGTCTTTTCAAGATGGGATGAATGACGGTATGGACATTTGTTTTTGTAGACTAAATAAAACAACAAAACAATTGCAATATTCTGGTGCACATAACCCTCTTTTTATTTTTTCTGATGGAACTCTTAAAATTTTAAAAGCTTGTAGACAACCTATTGGAAGGTATCGAAAAGATCAACCCTTTGCCTGCTCTGAAGCGCAATTAAAAGCAGGTGATTTAATTTATCTTTTCACTGATGGTTATTATGACCAATTTGGAGGAGAAAGCAATAAGAAAATGAAAGTTAAAACTTTCAAAGCATTATTAGCTAAACATCACTCCAAACCTATGGACAAACAAAAAGAATTATTTGAAAACTATCTCAACAAATGGAGAGGAGATAATGAGCAATTGGACGATATTACAATTCTTGGAATCAAAATTTAATCATGAAAGACATTATTGACGGAATAAAAGCTTATGGTTCTGCTATTGGATTAATTAATAAACTGAACCTTTGGAAATACTTTTTTATTCCAGCTCTGATTGGTTTGCTAACAGGCGGAATTATCTTGCTAATATCTTATTCTGTAGCAGATAATATTGGAGATAAAATAGCGAGTTACTGGACTTGGGAATGGGGAAAATCTGTTGTCACGGAAATCAGTCATTGGATTGGAGGTCTATTGGTTTTAATAATTGGTATTACGGTTTACAAACATATTGTAATGGCACTTTCTGCTCCTTTTATGAGTCCTGTATCTGAGAAAGTTGAAGTTTATCTTACGGGAAAAGAAATAGATTTTTCTGATACTTGGCCTGAATTTATGGAGTTATTGGTTAGAGGCCTGAGAGTTAATATTCGAAACCTATTTTTTGAATTACTCTATACTTTACCATTAATGTTATTAAGCCTCATCCCTGTACTAAACCTGTTTTCTACTATTCTAATTTTTTATATTCAATCTTACTATGCTGGTTTTGGAAACATGGATTATACCATGGAACGCTATTTTGGTTATAGTGATAGTATTCAATTTGTAAGAAGGCATCGTGGGACAGCTGTAGGTAATGGTTTTTTATTTTCCATTATGCTCTTTATTCCTTTAATAGGAATAATGCTTACCCTGCCTATTTCTACTGTAGCATCAACTACTGAAACATTAAAAAAATTAGAAAGCGAAAATAGAATAAAACTCTTACCTAAAAAGTAGTGTACCATTCTTCACTATTTGAATTGTAAATAATATGAGAGTTTCCATTTTATTCATTGCTTCCCTATTTTTTGTTCAATGTGCCCGCTCACAAAGCTCACAAAACGATACCAATACATCTGAAATTGTTGAATCCACAACAACTGAAAACGACTCCATCGCTCCAATCAACAATAAACCTCTTCCAAAAGAATCAACAAAAGATAGAACATTTATTTTAAAACGTTTGGCTAAAAAGGTTAATAATCAAGAACCCTTAATTGTTCAACTCTATGTACCACTTTGCGACAATGAAAACCAAGGAATTGTTCCCACTTCTGCAAGTTTAGGAAATGGTTTGGATTTAAAACGCAATCTCTATTGGGCAACTAGTAAAGGGGTTAAACGCTATTTTAAAGAACTTCCTGACTGGAAATTAGTCAACAGTGAACTCAACATTAATGCTGTTGTTCTTGAACGTGTTATCTACAAGAAAACCTTTAAAAACAATACTGTAGTCTATTTGATTGCTGATGCATACCGAGGGGATAAAATGAAGCACTGCCTTGAAGATTTTTTTAATGCTTTATCAGGTAATCGCTCCGATTCAGTTATCATTGACAATCATACAATATCCATAGGAAAAGATGCTGACCTTTCCATTTTTAATGGGCATAACGGTCTTATGGACGATACCCCAACTATTTTACCCAAAAAAAATCATACTCCAAAAGATGCGGCAGCCATCGCTTGTGTCTCGGGAACGTATTTTAAAGAGTACTATGAATACACCAATAGCTATCCTTTAGTTAATACCAATCATTTATTATACCCTGGCGCTTTTATTGCTGAGGGAATTATTAACCAATGGGCGCTACTTGGCTCAGCTAAAGACTGTAAAATTGCCGCTGGCAAAAGCTATTATAAACATAAACCTAAATCTGGCCCTAATGGGTCTCAGAACCTATTCAACTACGGTTGGGAGTTTTAAACCGCTGCTATTTCAAGTGATTCAACTTTCCTGCACCTGAAATTTCTTCTTTTACAACTTCTGGATGTCCATAATAACTCACCTTACTTGCACCACTTAGATCTATCGACAATTCTTTCTCTACATGCATAACAGCCTTAGCAGCCCCTGAACTTTCTAAACTTAAAATATCAAAGGTTAAATCTTCGCAATTCATTTTTGAAGCCCCACTTACGATAATTTCTCCCTGAGCTACATAACCTGTTAAATCCAACTCGGTTGCTCCTGAGGATTCAATCGTTAGACGCTCTACTTCTATATTCCCCAATAAGTGTGTTGCCCCTGATGACTCTATTGTTAATTCATTTGTTTTAAAATCCGAGATATTAATCTTTGCTGCACCAGAACTCTCTATACTTTCTATGTCTGGCATATATATCGTTGCCGTGCATGTTAGGTTTTTATACACCCTATTTCCTATAAGAGAAAAAGAAAGCTCTTCTCCTTTCTGCTTGACTTCTACAAACTCTTCTACATTCTCATTACACTTCAAAACAACCTTGTATTCATCTGACTGAACAAGATTAATTTTAAAAAGATTGTGTACAGCAATTGCGTTAAAATCTTTATGCTCTAACTCTTTTTCAATTAACTTTTTTGACCCTCTTAGGGATTCAACTTTACAACTATTCAATAATAGTAATGCGATAAAAAAAATAATAGTACTTCTCATAATTATTCGATTATATTAATCATTCTTCCTTTTCTATTTACCCATGTTGTATGGTTTAAATCATGCTCTCCTCTAACAGAACACATTAAGTCTTCAATATTATCTCCAAAATCCAACTCCATACCTTCTGGGATTTTTAATACAACTTTAATATTTTGCCCTCTAAACTTAGTATCTTGAGGTATTGTAAAGTAATTCGATAAATAGATTTTATTGCCATCTATATGATAATTATATCCAATTTCATTTGCATTTTCTACTGCAAACTGTTCTTTACTCCCCCTAGCTCTTTTTATAATTTTTAGCTCAATCGAATCAGTTTCAGATGGTTCTACTACTAACCTTGGAAAAGCGAGTAATGTTGCCGAATCGGTTAATCTAACCATTTCATTCAAAATCACATCTCCATCATTTCGTATTAAATTTGGAAACAAATCATTTGATTCAAGTTCTACAAACAAAGCTCCTTCTTCGACCATTAAATAGCGGCTATCTACAATATTCCCTGAAGACTCATCAAAATTCTTAGCGAGGTAAACTCCAACTAAAAATAACATACAAATAGATATAATCCATAGTGTTAGTGCTGCTATTTTTACTGAACCAAACTTATTTTTTAATCCAAATAATAATTGTACCCCTCGAATCACAAAATAACTAATCGGCATCAATAGTAAAACTATTAGACTATAATATGCTAATATATGATGCGTCTCTGATTCAAATAACAACCTTAGTAAATCAGAAAGGGAAATGCTTTGCTCTGAAATTAAACTTAACAAGTCTTCATTAAACAATATTACGACTACAATTAAACCTACTATACCACCTATCAAAAAGATAAACCCTGTAAATTTCGAAAAGACTTTTATAAACCCTGTAAATAAGGTAACTAAGCCTTGTGTTAGCTTATTAAAACCTTGTTTCACCTTTTTTTGATTGGTTTCATCACCTAATTCATTTTTGACCTTATCAAATTGATTTTTAATTGATGAAACATCTATCTTTTCCCCCTTCATTCTCAGTTTCTCTGCTATGGTCTTAGCTTCTGGAATAGCAAAATATAAAATGAGGTATATCAATATCCCAGATCCTCCCATTAATGTAAATACGATAAATAAGATTCTAAAAGCTATCGGATCAATCCCAAAATAAGCTGCCAAACCACTACATACTCCTCCTAAAATTGCATGCTCGGTATCTCTGTATATTTGACGCTCTCTTTGATTAGACCTCCCTTGCTTTTGAGAACTTTCATTTTGATATTCCGTATAACTTTCTTCCTCAACGACATACTCTTCAGGAGCTCCCATAATTTCAATCATCGCCACAACGTCTCCTTCTACGATAACTTCCTTTTGAGCACTTAATTTTTCCTTAAATAATTCTGCTATTCTACTTTCAATGTCATGCATTATTTCAATGCGTTCCTCTTCTATTGAAAATTGAGCACTAATCGATTGAAGGTATACCTGTAACGTTTGGTAAGCTTCTTCTTCTATATTAAAGATAAAATTAGCAATATGAACTGTTATTGTTTTTTTCATGTTTTTATACTTTT
>JAUHZI010000171.1 GCA_030426105.1 Bacteroidia bacterium
GGCAACCTCTTCCCATTGCCAGCCACCAAGCCATGCGGCGTGTACAAGTACATAAGTTTCTTTATTCATAGTGTATTATTTATATATACTACAAATCTAAATAGGGGGTAAAAAGAAAACTTGTATCAAAAGGTACAGGTTTAAAATTTGTTTAATTCAATTTGTTTAAAACTGAGTTTTACAATATCAGCACGTTCGAATTGTTTTAAAATTTTTGAAATAACTTCTCTTGTAGTGCCTAATTCTTTAGCTAGTTCACTATGTGATAGGAGAATATATGGAGAGTTGTTTTTTTGAGCCAGACTTTGTAAATAGCTCAATAAGCGTTTGTCAATTTTATAAAAGGCTAGACTACTATAGGCTTGTAATAGCTCATCATAACTATTGATAAAGGATTGGGTTGTAAAATTGTGCCATGACTGGTATTGAAAACTCCATGACTTGATATAGCGAACAGGAATCTTAATAATGGTTGTTTCTTCTACTGTTTTGGCATTAATACAGCTCAAACAGTCTTTAAATGTAGCAGAAAGTGATAGAGCACATGTTTGAATAGGATTCACATAATGAAGTAAAATTTGACGTTCGTCATTGGCTTGCCATACTCTTACTTTTCCAGAAATCACAATTGCTAGCCATTTAATGTATTTTCCTTGTTCAACAATTAATTTGTTTTTAGGAATAGTTTGAAGAACAGCAACATTAAGAATTTTTGTCTTTAAATCTTTTTCAACAATGCCTAATGCTTTAAACAGTAAATTGAATTCAGTCATATTTATAAGTGGGGTTAAGCTTATATAAATATAAAGAATCTTGCTGTAGGGACTAAGTTTGGAAGTTAACTCTAATGGGTATAACTGAGCTTTAGAATTGAGCTGTCATTCCAATAGTGGAAGTAAAATATCAAAAATAATTGCTTCCGTTGATGAATATTTTTTGAAAATAAATGCAGTTTACGTTTTCTCCGTTTTCTTTTGCAGGAGTCCAAAGTCCTTTTGTTGTTTGGATGACCTCACTGATATTGGTCCAATTATCCATTTTTTGATCTCCAATTTGCTTCACATCAACTATTTCTCCATCACATGTAATAGTAAATTGAAAATTTAGATTGAAGACTTGGCTTTTGGCAACATCAGATAATTTTAAATTTTCTCTAATTAGTTTAGTTAGCTTTTTTTCTCCTCCTTTAAACTTGGGAGAAGACTTAATCTTATCAATACTATTAAAACGCGTATCAAATTCAGTTTGTTTTTTATTAGCGTAAACTTTAGTCGAGTTGCAATTATCTTGTGAGTATAGAAACTTTAAAGATGAAGTTGTGATCAATAAAAATAATACGTATTTCATACAATTTAATTTATGCAATTTTAGCTATTGCTAGTTTATCAATGCTAAGAATTTATTTGAAAATAACCTTAAGCTGGATAGCGCTGTCCCCATTCGGTCCAGGAACCATCGTATACAGCAGTTGGATTATTTCCTATTTGTTGATAGGCCAAATTTAAAATACAGGCAGTAATACCAGAGCCGCAAGAAAAAACGATCGATTGTTTTGCTGGAATTTCTAGTGATGTGAAGATTTGTAGCAGTTTTGCTTTGGAAACTAAGTATCCATTCTCTAACAATTGGGTATAGGGCAAATTAATGGAATTAGGAATATTTCCACTCCTTAAACCTTGTCTAGGTTCTGGTACTAAAGAGTGAAAGCGGTCAGATGATCTAGCGTCAATAACCAATTCATTTTGATGGTCTAAATTCTCTTTTATTTGTTCAAAATTTCGAACGATATCAGAGTCGTAAATCGCTTTAAAGTTTCCCAAATTGATGTTGAGGTCCAATTGCGCATTTTCTGTAGGCATTCCTTTAGAGACCCAAGCATCTAAACCTCCATTTAGAATAGCTATATTTTTATGTCCCATAACATTAAATAACCACCAAACTCTAGGAGAAGTATAGATACCTAAGTTGTCATATACTATAATTAGACTATCCTTGTTAATCCCTAATTTCCGAGCCGCTGTTTCAAAAGCGTTGGGAGAAGGTAACGTATTGGGGTATTGACTCGCTGCATCACTAAAAGTTTTCAAAGAAAAAGGAATAGCACCTTTAATCTTTAACTCTGGATATTGCGGTTTTAGCTTGGTTTTATTATGAGCTTGACTTGCATCTAAAATGATTAACTCTGGGCTTTCAAAATGTTCCACTAACCATTCTACAGAAACAATGCTGTCCATACCATTAAATTGATTGAAATTGGTATTTATATTTATCAATAAAGGTACTCCAATTCCAAATGTAATGTTCCATTATTCCATCCATCCTTTTTAAGAAAAGAGGGTTAGGAGCATTCAGTTGTGCAAAGTATTCATCTTGATACTGACCTAATTTATATTTAAAAAATACAGCCTTTGACATCCCATATAACGTGTTTTTAGAAGGGTGATTTACACGGTAGATAAAATCCTGGTAATCACTAATGATTTTCTTCATTTCATCAAATGTCAATCCAAAAACAGTGGCAAATTTTTCAGTTATTTTAGATTTTAATACGTTCTCTTCTAATGCAGAAAAATAACGAGAAAGATAATTAAAATTACCTGCAACGACAATCATTAAGAACTTATCAGAATCGTTAGGGTCTATCTGAGGTTGACGAACAAATTCAGGATCAACCATGATTGAAGTCGCTATATCTGAAAAACTATTATCGACCGTATTCAATAATGTATTGACAAATATATTTGCAATCTTATCTTCTGTCAGTTTTTTCCTCCCAAATAATGTTGATAGCATATCTCTCGCATTTTGTAACTACAAAAATAACTGTTGAACGAGTTTTTTTACAAATTCGTTTTAGAGCTTATTCACAAAGTTATTAACGATACCTTTAAGGACTGTTAACATTTGAATGTTGCATACTATTTTAATTCAATTGTTTTTGTGTGATTAAAAGTCGTTTATTTGATTGCAAGAAGGATAGAAGCGACATCCTTTTGGTCAGTTCAAGTGGTTTTATTTTGTGAAAATAGAACCGTATCGTGGACTGATTAAAAGATATAGTGGATAGCCTGGCCTCGTTAGCGGCTTGCCCAAATGAAAATTATGAGATTAATAGCAGTTATATTTATTGTGTTTAGTGCAGTTGGAAGTAATGCACAAAACTTTACTTTGAAGGATTTTTACTCAGATAATCAGGAATTAAGAACCAGAACAGAATCAGTCTTTAATACGTTATCTGATACGCTTAGAGTTGGTCAAATGATTGTCCCATCACTAGGAAAACATGGGAAACCTACTGATCATGTTGTGGAGCTAGCCAAAAAAGGTTATGTTGGAGGAATTCTGTTACTGAATGGAACGGTAACAAGCTTTACCAATTATAGAAAGCAATTTGATAGTATATGTAAAGCACATAATATTTTATTACCAATATATAGTGCTGATGCTGAACCGACATTGATTCGGTACAAAATCAAAGAATCGACACCTGTTCCCAAAACAAATCAAATTAAAACACTGGAAAAAGTTGAGGAAGTTACCAATACAATAGCTAAAGACTTAAAGCAAATTGGTATTACCCAAAATTTTGCCCCAGTGATTGATGCTTCACCGAATCAAACAGTAAGTAATCGTAGCTTCGGACTGAATAGAGATACTGTGACGCTATTTTCAAATCAATTCATCACTACCACTCAACAAAATGGGATTGTAGCTACGGCTAAACATTTCCCTGGTCATGGTTATGTTATTGGGGATACGCATAAAAAGTTGGTTTATATTGATGGTGAGATGAAAGAGGTAGACAATTATAAGCCTATTATAGAAAATGGAGTATTGTCGATAATGGTGGCACATATCGCTGTTAAAAACAATGCAAAATACAATACGAATGATCTTCCTTCTACCTGTTCTAAACCAATAGTAACAGATTTATTAAAAGGAGAGCTAGGTTTTAAAGGTCTAGTTATTACTGATGCGATGAATATGGGGGGAGTTAGTAATATAGAACATTCAGGGGTTAAGGCAACCTTAGCAGGTTGTGATATGTTATTAATGCCAGTAGAAGAGGAGCAAGATGTACATGAAATTCTTGCTGAGATGCAGGTTAACGAGGCATATCGTCAACAGGTTTATAATTCGGTGATGAAAATTATTCGATTAAAAATATGCTTAGGACTTATTAAATAAAGTGGTCTGATGAAAGAGAAAGTAGACTTATCGGAAGAAGAATTAAACCTACTGGAGAGGAGGGGAGCGAAGGAGTTTGCTCGAAAATTAGGAGAAAACAGTAAGAAAGCATCTAAAGCTATGCGTTTGTTCTTACACAATATGGGAACAGAGGCTAAAGAGACCAAAGAGGCATCCAAAATATTAGTCAAATTTCTAAGAGAGGGGAAAGTAGAACAAGAAGAAGAGGATGAACTAAAACAGCAGGTCTATGATTTATTAAAAATGGTAGGGATTGGAGTCCCATTTTTTTTAATTCCAGGTTCATCATTATTGATTCCTTTTCTAATGAAAATTGCGGAAAAAAGAGGGGTGAATTTATTCCCTTCTGCTTTTTCTAAAGATGAGGAAGAGTAGCTAGAGCTTATTAATAAACTGTTGGTATTCATTTGATTTTTTAAAATTTTCATAAGAATTAAGAAAGGAGTCTAAATCTTCTTTTGAAACATCGAAATTATAAAAGATATAGCGAAGAGTACCTATTGCTTCTTTAACATTATTTTGTGTCAAATAAATTTCTAATTGGATTAGATGTCCGTCAATTAAATTTGAATATATTTCAGTAAATTCTGTTGTATATTTTTGTGCTAATTCAATGTTGTTAGTGTCAAGACATGATTTAGCAAGAAAATAGATTAATATATCATCAGAGTTTAGATATTCATTTAGTTCATTAACAGCTTTTAGGGTTTCTTGGTAGTTAAATTCTGAGGAGTATTTGTTCATTTTTAAGAGAGCAACATGTCTTTTATTCTTTTTTTTAATGTTAATTATGTGCTCGATGGTTTTGCTATAACTTTCTGGATTTGTTTTAGCAGTTATTTGAAGTGCTAGCATTTCAGCTTGCTTGAGTTTTGTAAAGTCTTGAGGTAAGAGTTGGTATATACTATCAGCTTCTTCATAATTTTGTTCGTTAATTAATGAAGTAATTTGATTCATATTATTTACTGCTTCTTGAAGTGCATATGGTTTCTTTTTGTATTTACTAATCACACTGAGCCTTGTAAAATACAAATCCCCCCAAGTTTCTCCTAAACTATAATTATATGCATTTTTGATACCAATTTGGTTTCTTAGAATACCTAATTCTAAATCAAGAATGATTATAACTCCTTTTCTAAAAGCTCTAAATATGAGATGAGGCGTGTTATTTTTTCTATAGTACTTTTGAAAAGAAAAATGACCTCCAGGGATGATTTGTTTTATTAGTTGACTTCCAGGTTTAGAAGTACTTTTCAGGATTTGTTTGAGGTTAGTTTTGCTTAAATCATTGATTTTTTTATTAAGCGTCATGTAATCAACTAGGTAATCGTAATCAATAACTTTATTTATGAAAAGAGGATCATTATTGATGGCTGAATATTCTATTGCGTAAGCAAAATCAAGACAGTCATCTTCATTGAAGTAGGTATAAAAATCATCCTCTTTTTTTTCAGCATGTTCAGTAGTTTCAGCAATAATATTTATCGAAGAGGAATCGCTTGTATAGTATATAATAACTGAAATACCAATTATAGCAAATATCCCCAATAACAGAGGTAGAGTTAAGTTTATATTTGATTGATTATGTTTTTGTTTGTCATCATAATTTTCATCTTTTTTAAAATCAGAACAATTTTTATTAAAAGAAGGGATGTCATTAGTAAGAGAACAAACCAAACCTTTGTCTCGATTGAAAGATTTTTTAGAGCAGGATATACAATAGTCTATATATTCTTGTCTTGTCATTTATTTGGGGAAATAAAATTAATTTTCAAAATCTCTTCCAACGGCTTTTCCTTGTTGAAAGAACTTATCATTTTTCTCCATTTCTTTTTTCATATCGTCAGAAATGTCGCCATTTAAATCACTTAAATCAGGCTGCCCAGCATTGACCCATGCAGTGTACCAAAAAGATGCAGTAACATAGATAGAACCTCTCATTCTTCGTTCTTGCATATCCCCTAACATTCTTTGATATTCCATAGAAAATTCTTTACTGTATACTTTCATCATAACTTGTCCACGATGTTCATAGCTATACTTTTGATCAGCAGGCCATTTCTCAGTAAGTTCTTTTTCAAATGTTAGAACAGAATCAACTGCTCGGCTACTTTCTTTTACAATTTCCCACGCTTTATCAAGAGGATCTGCAATGTATGAACAACGCCCAATGAGGTAATCATAATCATTAGCAGAAATTTCAGGGATTCTCGATTCCCAAAACCCATGAATACCCTTTTGACCGGTAAGTTGACCGTTATAATTTTCAGTCGTATGTAAAGGAACATGTGCATCACCAACATAATGTCCTAGCTCTGCAGAGTACTGTAAGATACGGTGTA
>JAUHZI010000172.1 GCA_030426105.1 Bacteroidia bacterium
ATGATATAGGTAAAGTACCTGAAACAGAAAGTGAATTACCACACGCATTATTAGGAATGCAATGGGCTGAAAAGTATGGAGAAAAACCAGATGTGTGTAATGCCATCGGTGCGCACCACGATGAAATAGAAATGAAAACGATGTTAGCTCCTATTGTACAAGTTTGTGATGCGATTTCAGGAGCAAGACCAGGTGCACGTCGTCAAGTATTAGATTCTTATATTCAACGTTTAAAAGATTTAGAAGATATTGCTTTTGGATTTAATGGAGTACAAAAGGCTTACGCTATTCAGGCAGGACGTGAATTAAGAGTTATGGTAGAAAGTGCTAAAGTAAACGATACTAAAGCAGCCGAATTATCATTTAATATTTCTCAAAAAATTCAGAATGATATGACCTATCCGGGACAGGTAAAAGTTACTGTAATTAGAGAGACAAGAGCAGTAAACGTAGCGAAATAATTATTAAAATAATATAATAAAAAAATCCCTCATCAAATTTGATGAGGGATTTTTTGTTTAATCATGGTTTCTTCTTGATTTACCTTTTTGTTCAGGCTTTCCTTTTCTGTATTTATTTTTATATTTTTTGTTTTTGAAAGCTTTGTGTTTACGTCTTTTTATAATTTTACTACGCTTTCCAATTTTTGCATTTGGTAACGCTCTGTAGTAGTAAAAATTATTATCTTCTCTAAACTGACGATATTTTCTTCCAAAATCTTTTCTGTAAAAATAAACGTCATCATAATCAAAAATATCACCTATGTTTATATCGATATTTACATCAAATCCATCATCGTAATAATAATGATCATCGTCATGGTGATGGCGGTGTCCTGGTTTTACAAATCCTCTGAATCTTGGATTACCCCATCTATCGTATTGAATATGTAAGTTTCCTACTTTAAATAAGTTTCCAAACTTATACCTCATAAATACACTACCAATTCTTTTTACATTTCCTCTAGCATCGTAGTTTATGTAAACGTTTCCTACACTTCTAACACGACCTCTTCTATCACGTTTAATACGAACACCATAATCTGAGTATCTATCATAGTGGGTATTGAAGTCGAAATCTCCGTTTAAAAATACGTGAAATTGAATTCCTCTTTCCACAAAGGTAACAGCGTCATTATAACGGTTTGTAACCCCAATTTTGCTAGTTGATTTTTCAATGTTGTCGGCATTTACAGTTGTTAATGACATCATTGCTAATAATAATAGTATCCCTGTTCTCATAATTGCTAATTTTAGGGTTATGCTTACTCTATATGCTTTTCGGCTTCCGCAGTTGATGTATAATTTTCAAAGAGCGTGCCAAAAAATATTTTAATATTAATTTTAAGTTGAACTTTAATTCTTTGTTTTAGTTTATGTTTTTGGTTTTCAGTGTTTTAATTTGGTTTTAAAAAATAATTTATTTCTCCAAGTAAAAAGTTCTATATTTATACGACTTACTTGAAAACTTACACTTACGAATGATAGCAGCTATTGATAAAAATTTACAAAGAGGAATTAAACTATTAGAAGCGATTAGTGATGAACAATACAGTGATACATCAATTCCACCTTATTATTCGAGTATAGGAGCAAATATGAGGCATATTCTAGATGTTTTTGCCTGTATATTTAATGGACTGAATAAAAAGTGCGTTGACTTTTCTGATAGAGAGCGTAATCAATTAGCAGAGCAAAAAACTGAGTCAGGAATAGCATATTTTAATGAAGTTATTGAGCAATTATATTGTTTAGAAGCAGAAGATTTTGATACAATTATTTCTGTTACAGATGATTTAGGGACAGGAAAAGTAACAGCAAATTATACCTTGGGTAGTGCCTTAATACAAGCACATAGTCATGCAATACATCATTTTGCTAGTATAGGTTTTATCATAAATCAATTAGGGATAGAATTACCAGATGCAGATTTTGGTTACAATCCTACTACCCCAAAAAAAGAGCTAGTAAAATAATTATCGGTTTATGTATACCCAACCTTTTTTTAGTTTCTGATACGCGTTTGGTTCGTCACCTAATTCTAGGTAGTAAAAGTAAGTAGCTGCAGGAAGTTTGTCTTCTCTGTTAATAGTTGATCTTCCGTTAGAAGTACCATCCCAGTTGTTTTTGTAATCTTCAGTTTGATAAACAATATTTCCCCAGCGATTATAAATTACCAGTTTATTGTGAGCGTATTCATTTACTTCATCAAAAACTAAGAAGTCGTTAAGGTTATCTCCATTTGGAGAGATTAAAATATTGTTATTATTTGTGTTAATCTCATCATCTAATAGTGAGCCAATTGTAATTACTTCGTACTCGTTAGGGACAAATGAGGCAGATGTAATTGTTCCTTCAAACAAGTCTCCAGTAACTTCTAATACATCTAAATTTACCCATTGATTTTCAGTTTTACTCCAACCTACTATAATTAATTGTGAAATTTGATTAGCTAATGAAGCTATATCACTACGACTATTCCATGTTAATGTAATTTGGGTTTCATTTTTTCCGTCTAAATCCCAAAATTCAATATTGCTAATATTTTCAATTATAGCTTGCTTTTGGTCTGTTAAAAAATTAGCAGTAAAATTAGTAGGGAAATTCGGATCCTCATAAAAATAAGCTCCTTTAAAAAAGTAGTATTTATTGGTGTGAGGTAAACTCATAGGACGTAACATTGCTCCATCTCCTATAGGAAATGTAAAGTTTGATGTGTTTTTATTTCCTTGCTTTAAAGAGGCGTAGCCGTCTATATGTCGTTCATTATCTTCACCTGCGTAGAAATCATAATCAATGAAATCGAATGAAATATCCGTATTATTCCTTGATGTAATTACTTGTCCATTGATAAAGCTTAACTGATTGCGTACACCTAAAGAATTGTAAAGTTCTAGGTTTTGTAGCGCATCAATTTCTACATTAAAAAAGGTAATTTTGTTAGTGCCAGAAATAGTTCTGGTTTCGTTATCAGCATAAAAACCAGCAAATCCAGTATTATTGTTTAAAGTACCGTTATTTATCAAGTTTGTATGAAAACCAATTTGAGCACCATCGTGTAACTGTACATTCCCCGAATTATGAAAGGCTGTTTGGGCTTTTATAAAAAAAGAAGTAAAGAACAGGAATAATGAAGTTAAAAAAAGTTTCATAATACTTCAGTATTTATAGTTATATATTATAAAAGCTCTTACAATAAAGTAATTTATTATGTTTAGTTAATCTTTTTAATTGTCATACCTGTAGCATTAGCATCAATAACAACATCACCAGAATTATTTATGTCTTTTTCTCTAATTTTTATTCCATAGCTTTGATAGGCGGTGAGGTTTAATAAAACAGTTCTAGAAGCGCTTACATATCTTTGGTTTGTGTTTCCTATAAGAGTTACTATACTACCAGTATTAGGTATAGGGTTATTATTTTGACATACAACTATTTCAAAAGAGTTATTAGTTCTATTATTGAAGTCATTTCCGTTTTCTTTTCTCAATGAAACAGTATATGTAATTTCATATAAACCTGTTTCAGTAATTTGTACTTGACTATTATTTCTATTATTAATTGGCCCGCTATAAAGCCTAACAGAATTCAACGGTATTAAAGTTCCGTTTGTATTGAAATCATTTACTCTTATTGTAGAGTTTACATTGTTGTATTTATCTATATATGTTAACGTTGTAGACCCACCTCCACTAGTTGTAGTAGCTGAATTGTTTATTTGATGCCAATCAGATCCTGTGCTTTGAATTTTTAAAACTGTATTGGCTTCTATTAAATTTGTATTTAGATTTGATAAATCACGATAACTAGAAATATTAATACTATTGCTAGTTATATTTTTAAGAATATACTCTCTCCCTTCACAGGTAGAAGCATTAGGTAATGTAATAGTATGATTACCATTAATGATTATAGAATAATGATCTTCAGTAAGTGTTAAATTATTTGTTGTAGTTAAAGTAGATTTTGAAATAGAGCCTTGAACTTGTAAAGTAGAGTTTGCAATATTAAAACTTCCAGTATTATAATTTGCGTTTATATCACCAGAAATAGGTATTTCTTGTTGGTTGATGTTTATTCCAAATCTTGTTTTAGCATATCTTCCAGTCGTACTACCTTGAACTCTAAAGAACTCTTTATATATTTGAGGAGAATAGTAATAACGTTTAAATATCATAGGTTCATTACCGTCATCGCCAACAATAAACTCTAAACGGCCTTCATTTGCAGGACCTGCTGATCCTATTTCAAATAAATCTGTGTTTCCAGAACTTCCTTTTAATCTAAAGCTACCATTAGTAGTGGTATAAAACATTGGTTTGTAAAAAGAAGCGCCAGAAGCTGCAAATTGTAGAGCAGAAATACTATTGTTACCTCTTAAGTACATTAAAGGTTGGTCAGGATCGTCATAATCTGGATAACTTTGTACTAAATTAAGTGTAGCTCTTCTTCCAAACTCAAGGATAGGAGTATTGTTCGAGCGAATTTGCATTCTTACATCATCAATTGTTCCTAAAAAATTAGTACTAGAGTTTGTTCCTGTATTTCCTGTAATTAACCAGTTATCAAGAGCAGGGTTATTTATCCAATCGACACCTGTACCAGTAGAGCTTAGTATTTGACCAGAAGTTCCGGCAGAGTCGTTAACATCTAATAAGGTGCTGTTAAATTCTGTAGGACTCTGTAAAATAATATTATTGGGGGCAGTTAATTGCATTGAAGTACCTGCAGATACCTGCATAGTATCTCCACTACTTATTTGTGTACTGTTAGTACCATTTATTTGAACACTATTGTTGCTAAATAGTTGAAGATAATTTAGGTTTTCTAATGTTAAACCAAAATTATTTACACCACTTAAAGTACGATTTGCAGTGAGATTACCATCAGCAGTATAAATGTTTTGAGAAGCTAATGTAGAGGTGATTAATTTCCAGCCGTCTACAGTATCATATATTTTTATTTGATTGTTGGTTGTATCGAACCAAACATCATTTTCAACTGGTAGTGTAGGTGCAGTTGTAGAGGTAGTTACAGTATTGTTATTAACTGTTTGTATAGTTCCTTTGTTATCAATAACCCTAACTTCTTGTGCATTGATACTAAAAGTAAATAGTACCAATGCAAAAGTTAGTATAAATATTTTTATATGTTTAATGTTTTTAGACATTAAAATTATTTAATATATTGAATTTCTACGATGTCACCTGAGTACATTGGTAACTCAGCAGCATCATAATTAATGGTTACGGTATCAGCAGTAACAGAAAAGTCAGTACCAAAACGTAATTTTACACCGTTTCTATAAACAAATAATTTTGCTGCAGTAGTAGCTGCTGTTAAAGTAGGTAAACCATTTACTGTAATATCAACATCAGCAGAAGCATCAGCCCCTTGAGTATGCTCAACTCTAATACCTTCTACTTTTAATAAGTCTGTAGCTAATATTTTTTCAACATTTCCAGTTTGCTCATTTCTAACTAACACAGTCCATTCATTTGCATTAGTAGCGTCAGAAGCTGTTGTTGTAGCTGATGCAGCAGTACCAGTTGTTTGCGCAATATTTTCAATTTTGTAGTTTACACCATCTATCGTGAATTCGTTTGTACCTAAACCAATTGAAGTGTTTGTTTCTAAGGTACCTCCTAACTGCCAAGTAGTAACAACCCCACCTGAAGGCGTAGTGTTAGTAAAAGAAGTTAAACCGTTAACAGCTTGTAAATATTTGATAGTACCTTTATTGTCTACAACTTTTACTGCTGTACCTGTAGAGTTTAATGTAGCATTTGCTTGCTTATTTATATCTCCTGTTGTTGTTTGTGCACTAACAGTACCTAAGGATAAGAGACCAATAGCAGCTAATGCGATTTTAAATTTGTTTGTAATTGTTTTCATAAATTGATAGTTAAATTGTTTTTAAGATTTTTAAATTGAGGATTATAATTAATAAAGTTGAACTATTCGTATTTCATCACCTGCATAGCATATAGCATCAGGTTCTATAGTAATTGTTGTTGCATTATTAACTGTAAAATCTATTCGTACTCCGTTTCTGTATACGTTAATTTTATCAGTTGTGTATAGTGTAAGGCCAGTAAAGGTTAATTGTCCATCTGTAGCTGTAATTTCTGTAACTTCTTCTCTTAGTAAGTTAGAGGCAGCGGTTCTTTTTAAAACCCCAGTGGTTCTATCCACAGTAACTATATCGTCAGATGTAGTGTTCCCATTTTCTAAACCTCTAATAGCTAGCGTGTTTGTAGTATTGGTTTCAATAGTAGTAGGTTGAATTAATACGCCACCTAATTGAATAGTGTTACTTGCGTTTATCAAAAGCCCATTATTAGCAGATGCTGTAGAGTTTGATGTTACCCATGTTGTACCGTCGTAGGCATAAATTATACCAGTAGTTGTATCTACATAAACATCTCCAGGTGTTGGGTTAGGAGCTGTGCTAGCATTAGGACTTCCGTTACCTTTTCTTGGGTTGTTATCTATAGAAATCCAATTGGTTCCATCCCAAATACTAGTAGTATTGTTTAGAGTATCGTT
>JAUHZI010000173.1 GCA_030426105.1 Bacteroidia bacterium
CCACCTAGCCAATCGTTTGTTACTAACTGAGCATGTGGACCACCGTAAACATACACCAATACAGGATATTTTTTGCTAGCATCAAAATCATGTGGTTTAATTAATCTACCGTATAACTTTTCTCTACTTGAAGACTTTAATGTTACAAACTCAGTTGTTCCATATTTATAATCTTTCAGTGGATTATCTGCAGATAACAACTCTATTTTTTCTCCTTTGTTTACTGGAACAACATTGATCTGTTTTGGTGTTGAAAGGTTACTGTAACTATCGATAATTAAATCAAATTTGGCATTAAATTGGACATGATGAACGCCAGGCTCTTTAGTTAAACGCTCTATTTCTTTTGATTTCAAATTGACTTTAAAAGCATGTAGTTCTCTAGGATCCTCTCCTGTTCCTTCAAAGACAATATTTTCTCCTTTATTATCAAACCCTAAGATATCATCAATAACCCATTTTACATTTGTGACCTGTCCCAACAACTTACCATCTGTAGAATAATGATAGATATTCATATACCCATCTCTTTCACTCAACCACAAGAACTCCTTAGGGTTATTAGGGAAGAAGTACAGTCCATGTTCTGGCTCTACCCATTTCTCATTTTTCTCTTCGAATAAAGTCTTAACTTTTTTACCTGTAATCACATCATACTGATTCAGCCACATGTGATTTTGATCTCTATTGACTTCTGCTAGGTAGATATACTTCCCTTCAGGCCCCCAAGTTGTATTGGTTAAGAAATGATCTAAAGGTTCTCCTGTTTTCAAATAAGTTATCTTACCTTTTTCTACATTATAAACACCAGTCTTTCCATGCTCACTTTTCTGTCCAGCCATAGGGTATTTAATAGACTTTAATTGACCAGGAGTAGTATTAATATCTAATAAGGGATAATCAGCAACATTTGTTTCGTCCTTTTGAGAAAAAGCCAGTTGATTTCCCATAGGGGACCAAAAAGTTCCTTTAGCAATCCCAAACTCAAAGCGATGAATTGCTTGACCGGAAACGATATTCTTATCCGTATTTTCTGTAACAGTTTTATTTCCTCCTTTTGTGATTACAGAAAGATTATTCGCTAGTGTATAAGCAACGTTACGAGTAGTGTAATCAATATCTATATTTTCACCTTGAGTATCATAGGCAATCTCTTCAGCTTTTTTACTCTTATAGTTATAGTATACAATTGTTTGAGGTGTTCTAAAAACTAGCAACTCACTATTGATGTATTCAATATATGGAAAATACTCTAAACTGGCTACCTGATTTTTTAATTCACTCAAAGTAATCGTCTGTACCGTTTTTTGATTTTTAGCGGATTTAATTGCTAAACCTTCAGCAGTCACAAAAGCATAATTATCAGTATTTTCAACCCATTGCAAATTCCTTAATGACTCTGGGTATAACCCCTTATAGTATCCTAAAACTGCATCTTCTAAAGTCAACCCTTTTAATTGTCCAATAACTGAAAGTGTAGAGATTGAAACAAAAAGTGTAATAAATATTGATTTCATGTGTGTGAATATATGATTTTGGAAGACAAAGCTAACATTTTTTTAAATTTTAAACCCAAGTGTTACTAATCCGTTTGTCCATTTCTTAGTTTGGACTGTATTTTCAATTAAAATAGGATCATATAAAAAGTAATTTTCTTTTTGTTGAGAATGCACAACTGCCAAGTCTATATAAAATTGCTCACTTCTAAATCCTAGCCCTAGTGAATACTTTGTTTTTGGAGTTGCCTGATCCTTATATTCACCTTTAAAAGGCTGTCCATTCAGAGCATAACCAGCCCTAGCCATTAGATAATTGGTAATTTTATATTCACCTCCTACCCTAATATTCAAAGTTGGTTGATAAATTTGTCCAGAAATCGAATTCTCATAATTAAAATCATATGAATCCCCAGAGTTTTGATGATTTCTTAATAAAGCATTCCCATAATTTACATACTCACAGTCTACACTTAACAATCCAAATTTCTTTGCGACAAATGCCAAGCTTCCAATCACTCTACCAGGAGTCCTCATCTTATAAACATAACTTGATGAATTTGACTTTTCACCATAATTATCCCCATTTTTAAAATTCGTTCTTATTTCCGAATTCCATGTATCTCTCATATAATAATAATTAGTTGGAGTATGTAATGCTAAACCTAGTCTTAACCATGGCTGAGGAAGCACAATAGCACCTACTTTCAAATTCACACCATTCCCTCTAGTAGATAAGTTTTCTATAAATGTATAATTGTCAATTTCTAATGAATCAGAGTTAGCTGCTTCAAAATGTGTTTTTGTACGATCAAATCGAATTTTATCAACTCCAACTGTTGCTCCAAGATACAATTTATCAGAATAATTGCCTGCTATCGAAAATGCACTTTCTCCTATTCTACCAGAAGTTTCAACCGTATGTTCATGAGTAATTCCACCGCCATAATCATTATGCATTTGAGTGACATACCATTGTTGACTCGAGTCTACTACATGGTCAATTAAATAATTCTCATATGCCAAACTTGAGTAATGCCTATCATTTCCATAAATTTCATCAGGAGTTCTTCCATAACCTCTATCAGCTAAGACATAAGAGAATGAGGCATCATTATTACCATTAATAGTGTATTTATCGTTAAACTCTGCTAAACGATTATAGGCAAAACCGAACTGAACTTTACGCCATGGACTTGGATTGTCAACTCTGGTATTAGAGACCCCAATAATTCCAAGGTTATTCAAATCAAAGTTTTCTGAATTAGTAATTGTCTCCTCTCCATTCAAAGTAGCCGCTGTATTTCCAACACCTAAATTAAGTGTCCCTGATAATACATCTGATTTATACCTTCCCATTCCAGCGGGGTTAACACTCAAAACCGATATATCAGCCCCCAAAGACCCAAAGGCTCCACCCATACTTGCATATCGTGCTGTTCCTTGTAAATCAGTATTTGAAAACCGAAGAGCATCTTCCTCATTTTGCCCCCAAAAAGAAGCTGAAACAAGGCACAAAACTCCTAGCAATGTATAATTAAATTTCATTGTCATAATAAAATATATTAAAGCTTAATATTACCTTCTTCCGCTCGCTCTTGATGAAGAACCTGAACTTCTAGATGAACTCCCTGAAGAACTCCCTCCACTTGATCTAGAATAACTCGAAGAACTTCTAGTACTTCCAGAATAACGAGAGCTACTTCTTGAAGGAGATGAATATGTTCTTGAAGAACCTGAGCTGCTATTACCTCTATATGTAGAAGAACCTCTTGAGCTACCTCTATATGTAGCTGACGAGCTACTAGAAGGCCTACTTGATGCCGATTGTTGATAGGAAGATGAACCTGCACTAGCTCTAGAAGGTCTTCTTGAGCTATTCCATGCAGAACTAGAGTTTGTATTCACAGTTGCAGGCTTGCTCGTTGCTTGAGTTGGCCTTGTATTCCCTCTGTATTTTTCTGCCGAATTGCTTATAGAAGAAATAGAATTTGTATAATTTGGTTTATATTCTGTTTTTATTGGTTCTTCAGTTTGAACAACACTAGGGTTTGCAACTTTCATCCCAGTTGGAATTACATGATTATAACCATTATTCCCACTATTGGTAGTTGTATTAGTTCCGCCATTATTGGAGTGTGAATTAGAGAATCGATAAGAAGAGCCATATCTAGAACTAGAACTTACTCCTCCACCTCTATGGCCACCTGTTGATTGAGGGGCATCATTATTTGCGAAGTTATTATTATTTCCTCCATAGTATCCTCCATAATATGGGTTATATGTTCCGTAATAAGGGTTATATCCAAAGTTATTGTTATAGTAACCATACCCATAATTGTTATATGGAGTACCCCATGCATTGTATGAATTCCCATATGGGTTATATCCAAAACCTCCACAAGTTATACAATAGGGATTATAACCGTATCCATAACCATAGTTATTATATGGTGTTCCCCAAGCATTATTGGAATAAAATGAATTATTAAACCCATATCCAAAATAAGGGTTAAAACTATTGTTATAAAAAGCTGCATTTGGAGAACCAAAATAACGTGCATTATCATCTATAATTTGTTCTTCTTCTGTAGAATAATAATCTGATTTATAAACATCAGAATAATTGGGATCATAATAATCATCTTGTCCTTCTACATTTTCCTCTTCAACTTTTGCGATATAGATATTTTCTTCATCTGCATAAAGGTCATCCTCGTAAGCTAAGTTTAGAGAAGAAGCACAAGAACTCAACAGTAAAGCGATTATTGGAATGGATATATAACTTGCTTTCATAGTGGTAAAATTACTCTCAGTATATAAATATAATAAAACTTTAACGACTATTTTAACCTAAAAACTTTTTAATTTTTAACTTTGTTATCGTTAACAGATAATTAACAATAATCATACCAAAATATTATGGCAAAAGGCTTACCAAAAAGAGCCGAAGATTTTTCGGGTTGGTACAATGAATTAGTAACAAAAGCAGACCTTGCAGAACATTCTGATGTAAGAGGTAGCATGGTTATAAAACCATACGGATATGCGATATGGGAGAACATGAAGTCAATATTAGATGCTCAATTTAAAGCAACAGGACATCAAAACGCATACTTTCCTTTATTTATACCAAAATCATACTTAAGCAAAGAAGCAGCACATGTTGAAGGCTTTGCAAAAGAGTGCGCTGTAGTAACACATTACCGACTAAAGACAGGAGAAGATGGAAAAAGTGTTGTGGTTGATCCAGAAGCTAAACTTGAAGAAGAGTTGATTGTTCGACCTACTTCTGAAACTATAATATGGAACTCTTTTAAAAACTGGATCCAATCCTACAGAGATTTACCTTTATTGATTAATCAATGGGCTAATGTTGTACGTTGGGAAATGAGAACGCGTTTATTCCTTAGAACAGCTGAATTTTTATGGCAAGAGGGACATACTGCTCATGCAACAAAAGAAGAAGCAATAGCAGAATCTGAAAAAATGCTTGAGGTCTATGCTGACTTTGCTGAACAGTACATGGCAATGCCTGTTGTAAAAGGCTGGAAGACTGAAAGCGAAAGATTTGCTGGAGCAAATGAAACCTATTGTATTGAAGCTCTAATGCAAGATGGTAAAGCATTACAAGCAGGAACCTCTCATTTCTTAGGGCAAAATTTTGCTAAAGCTTTTGATGTTAAATTTTCGGATGCAAATGGAAAGCAAGAACATGTCTGGGCAACATCATGGGGAGTTTCAACACGATTAATGGGAGCATTGATTTTAACACATAGTGACGATTTTGGTTTGGTATTACCTCCAAAATTAGCTCCAATTCATGTTGCAATAGTACCTATATATAAGGGAGAGGAACAACTTGCCCAAATTTCGGAGGTTGCTCATAAAATAAAAGCTGAACTTCAAGAATTAGGAATCATTGTAAAATTTGATGATGATACTAAACGTAAACCAGGATGGAAATTTGCTGAATACGAAATGAAAGGAGTTCCTGTAAGAATAGCTATTGGACCTAAAGACTTAGAAAACGGAACTGTTGAGGTTGCAAGAAGAGATAACTTAAGTAAAACAGGATACTCACAAGAAGGAATTGCTCCAAAGATAAAAGAGTTGCTAGATGAAATTCAAGCTAACCTTTTAGAGCGTGCTATGAAATTCAGAACAGACAATACTACTGAGGTAGAAAGTTTTGAAGAGTTCAAACAAGTTCTTGAAAATAAAGGAGGCTTTATTTTAGCACACTGGGATGGAACTGCTGAAACTGAAGAAAAAATAAAACAAGAGACAAAAGCCACTATAAGATGTATTCCTTACGATTCAGTTGAAGAAGAAGGAACATGTATTTATACTGGCAAAAAATCTGCTAAAAAAGTATTATTTGCAAAAGCTTATTAAACGCTTTTAACAAACTAACTACACAATCCTAATTATGTACATTCATGGTTAGGATTTTTTTCTTTAATGAATAATTCTTTATTTATTGAACCAAATAAATAAAATGGTATACTTTTGGTGTTTACTTTTTTATAACTAAACCTATTATCCATTTTATTTATCTAATATTGGATAAACATAATAAACAAAAAGAACCATGATGGACTCTAAAGACAGTCAAGATTTAATCTTTAAAATTGTAAAAGAAAAAAGTATTTTAAAACAAGATTTATTTAATAATACTTTACTCAATTTTAGAGTATTGAAGCAAGTATTAAAAGAAGTTGGAGATGATTTAAGTCATCGTATCAAGACTATAGATGATAGAGTCATTGTTGAATATAGAGATGTTGATGAGCATGAGGTTCATTTAAGAATTGCTGGTGACATTCTCATTTTCAATATGCACACCAATGTTTTTAAATTTGATCAAGGAAACAGTTTATGGAATACCAGTTATTTAAAAGCTGATGAAAATAGAGGTTATACAGGTGTTATTAATATCTATAACTTCCTCAATGATTCTTTTAAATACAACAGAGTAAATGATGCAGGATATCTAGTTGCACGTCTTTTCA
>JAUHZI010000021.1 GCA_030426105.1 Bacteroidia bacterium
AGTATGCATTGAAACAAAAATAACTTTAGTAGTTAAGTTTTTATTTTTAATGTATTTACACACATCAATCCCATTTATTAGAGGCATTTCAATATCAAGAAAAACAAGGTCGGGTAGATATTTGTTATATTTTTCTATAGCATCTTTTCCATTTTCAGCTTCAATAAATAATAAGGAATTGCTGAAAATATCTTTTATAGTTTCTATTAAACCCTTTCTAGATATATTATGATCATCTGCTATTAAAATTTTTTCAAAACTCATTTAACATTAATATGGAATTATAAAGGTATAATTTATTCCTTTTTTTTGTTGTTTTACAATCCACTTTCCTTTTAAAATATCAATTCTATTTTTAATATTTTTTAAACCAAGACCTAATTGGTTATTTTTATCTAGTCCAATACCATTATCATAATATGAAATCTTAATATTATTATTGTAGGTATTACAGGTAATACGAATATTGCTACATTGACTATGTTTTATAGAGTTGTTAAAACTTTCTTGAATTACTCTATATAAATGTATTTTTTCTTCATGGTTCAATTTTTTTTGTTCGGTGTCTAAATTGAAGTCATAACTAACATCAATATCACAATTCTTTTCAGTATCAATGCACAATTGTTTTATTGAAGATTCAAGTCCAATAAAGTCTATTTGCGTGGGATATATTTTTTTTGATAATCTTTTTACTGTTGATATGGATTGAGATAATAGGTTGTTTAGGTTGACATCATTAGTAATAATTTTATTTTTCTTTATAACAGATAGTTGTTGTCCCAAATTATCATGAAGTTCCATAGCTATTCTTTTTCTTTCTTTCTCTTCCCCTGAATAATTACCTTTAATAAAAGATTCTTTTTCTTTACTTTTTAATTTTTGGTAACTAATTATACCAATTAAGATAAAGATAAAAATAATGGAGCTAAATAATATTAAGCTTATTTTATGTTGAGCATTTAATTTAGTCTTTTCGACTCTATGTTGAGCCTCAATAATTTTTTTTTCTAAATTATATTGTTGTTGATATACTTTTTTTGTCAATTCAATTTTATTCTGTTTTATATCTATTTCATCTTTTAGTTCTCTTGATAGGACCATGTATTTACAAGCAGAGTCGTATTGTAGGAGGTTATGGTATGAATTACTTAATTCGTGATTAATTCTGTATAATAATTCAATATCATTTTTATCAGAAATATCATAACCAGTTTTAGCTTTATAGAGTAAATCAATGGCTTGATGATATTTTTGGTTGAAGTTCAAAAAGCTTGCCTTGTGAACATATGCTTGATGTAATTTATATGAATTATTTAAAAGCTTTAGCATTTCGATACCTTGATTATAATGATACATTGCTGAATCTAGAATTTTACTTTTATATGTGTACTCTCTATGAATTGAGTTTTTATAAAGGCTAGTATATGTTTTTGCAATAGAAATATTGGAACTTGCTGTAACTTCTTTATTGTTCGTATCCAATTCCTGTATTTTTGTATAATAAATTAAAGCTTTATTAAACATTTGTTGTCTTTGGTATATGTATGCTATATTATTATAGCATACAGAAATATTCTGTTTTTTGTTGTGTTTAAGGTAGTAATTCAGTGCAGTTTGATATTTTGATATAGCTTTGTCATACTCATTAATTTCACTATAAATAGTTCCTATACCTAGGTTAACCATTGCGACTCCTCTATCTTCTTTTATTTCCTCAAATATTTTTAATGATTGATTCATAAAGTCTAAAGCATTGAGACTTCTTTTCTCAAATTTATATATCACAGCCTTTTTATATAGCATTGAAGCTTCTATATGTCTATTATTTAATTTTTTAGCAAGTTTTATTCCCTCGTTAAGGACTATGTTGGCGGAATCAGTATTTTTTACTAATAAACTTTTACTATAGTTTTCTAGGTAATTTAAGTAACTAGAATCATTTTTATTACCTCTAATATTTAAAGAAATATATAATACAATAAGTGAGATAAGATATTTATACATAGTCAATCGAATTTACTAAGTATAAATATAAAAAGAATCTCATACTCATCATAATATATAAACCCTCTTGTTTAAAACATGTTTTTTTAAGTTTTTTCTTTTGAGGGGTTTTCCCCTCAAAAGAAAACGCAAATAAGTAGGACTTTTGTTGTGTAATTAGTTGTTTATGTTGAAATAATAATTTTGCCAGAATTAAAATAACAAAGTATCAACATCAGGTTTGGTTTTCTACAAAGTTTTAAAGAGAAAACTTAAAATTGATTTAAAAAATTACAAAGATGAAAAAAGTATATTTTAATGTAAAAACTATATTGGTTGGAGCATTATTTTACGGGGTCGCAAATAGTGGTTTTGCTCAAAATGTAGGTATTAATGCCACAGGAGCTAATCCAGATGCCTCGGCGGTTTTGGATGTTAGTTCGAATGACAAAGGAGTGCTTATACCACGTGTAGCTTTAACTGGAACTAATGATGCAGCAACGGTAACATCACCAGCAACAAGTTTGTTGGTGTATAATACAGCTACAATAAGTGATGTCACACCAGGGTTTTATTATTATGATGGTACAATATGGCAACGAATAGTTTCTGGAGCTGTAGTAGGTACGGATGATCAAAATATAAGTGGAAGTGGTTTAAGTGGTACTACCTTAACAATTGGAATAGAAGGTGGAACAAGTGAAACAGTAGATTTGTCTTCTCTACAAGATGGAACAGGAACAGATAGTCAGACATTATCTTTGTCAGGTCAAACATTATCTATAAGTGGAGGTAATAATGTTACTTTACCGAGTGGAGCAGATAATATGGGGAACCATACTGCAACACAGAATGTAGATTTGGCAAGTAGTAAATTAGTAGGAAATGGGGGGAGTGTAGGAGTATTAATTCAAAACGATGGACATACGCGTGTCGAAAACCTACCACAGTATAATCAATCTACCGATACCTTGTTGGTAATAGCAGATAATACAGGTAACTTACACAATATATCATTAGATTCACTAGCTAGTATTTTGATAAGAGATTATGGCTTGAGTGGGGGAGGTAGTACAAGTGCTCCAACTTATCCAGCAGGTACAGTTCATTGTACAGGCACACCAACAGCTATAGTAGATGTCTTAAACCCAACCACAGGAAAAACGTGGATGGATCGTAACTTAGGAGCGTCTCAAGTAGCAACAAGTAGCACAGATGCAGCTGCTTATGGAGATTTATATCAATGGGGAAGAGCAGCTGATGGACATCAGTGTAGAACTAGTAGTACAACTGCGACAAATTCTACTACAGATACACCTGGGCATGGAGATTTTATTACAGAAACATCATCTCCTTATGATTGGAGAGTACCACAAAATGATAACTTATGGCAAGGAGTAAATGGAGTGAATAACCCATGTCCTTCAGGCTATCGATTACCAACAAATACCGAATTGGATAGTGAGCGTTTAAGTTGGGGTAGTAATGATGCGGTAGGAGCATTTGGGTCCCCTTTGAAATTAACTCTTGGGGGGAGAAGAACAGATATTGCTGGGGGTATGTCTGTTGTTGGGCTTCGTGGTTATTATTGGTCTGGGAATATAGGTAATATAACTGAGGCTAAAAATTTGAACATATTAGCAGCTAATGCTACTGTAGGAAATTTGACAAGAGCTAGTGGGTTTTCTATTCGTTGTATCAAAGATTAATGCATAAAAATAAAAAAGAGTCTGTTATATATTGTGTAACAGGCTCTTTCTAATTTATATTTATATGAAAATTTTATTTACGGTCTTATTAATTTCTATTTTTCCAAATGTTTTTTTATCTCAAAAAATAGAGGGAAAATTTATTGAATATAAAAACCAAACTGTTTATTTATATAAATGTATAGGGGTTATCACTAAATTAGTAGACAGCACAATTATAGATTCAAATGGTCATTTTTATCTTGAGAATAGTTCAATTAAACTCAAAGGAATGGGCTATTTAAAAATAGGAAATAATATTACCATCTCTTTAGTGTTGGGCGTCAACGATATTTTTATCGAGAACGAACATTTAAGTAATAAAGAAAGTTTTTTGTTTAAAGATGAAGAAAATAAAATTTACAATAAATATATAATAGAACATAAACAACGTGATAATGTATTAGCTGGTTGGAGATATTTGCTAAATGAATATAATGTTAGTAAACTGTTCAGTAATGATGAAGAGGAAACTTCTCTCATAAGAAGAAATATTGAAGAAATAGAAAGTGAAGATGCGAATTTTATTAATTCATTAGAAGATTCTCTGTTTGTTAAGTATGTTTTACCTTTAGAAAAATTAATTAGAGATGTTCCCGTATCGGCTAAGTATCTAACCTCTCGAATTCCTCATAATATTAAAGAGTTTAGAGAACTTGATTATTCGGATTTAAGATTATATAACAGCGGTTTACTTGATGATGTAATACAATCGCACTATTGGTTAATAGAAAATAGTGGAAAGCCCCTAGATAGTGTTTTTATAGAAATGAATAAGTCAACAGATTTTTTATTAGAGAGTTTACAAAATGATGAGGAAATTTTAAACGAGGTTACTGATTATTTGTTTGATTTATTAGAGAAGCATAGCTTGTTTAAAGCTTCAGAATATTTAGCATTAAGAGTTTTAACTTTGAATAGTTGTACTTTAAAAGAGGATTTAGCAAAACAATTAGAAACCTATCGAGCCATGAAAGTAGGAAACGAAGCTAGTAATATTCTATTTTCAGGTCATACAATTAAAAATGGAATTGAGTTGCAAAATGATTTAACACTTAATGATCTTCAAGCAGATTATAAACTGGTAATGTTTGGAGCAAGTTGGTGTCCGAAGTGTGTAAATGAATTACCAAAAGTAAAATCATTATATAGTAAATGGCAACAAAAAGGACTTGAAGTAGTATTTGTCTCATTAGACAACAACGAAGAAGAGTTTCTAAATTTTGTTAATGATTTTCCTTGGCTGTCAACTTGTGAATATAAACAATGGGACACAAGAGCCGCTCAAGACTATTATGTGTTTTCAACTCCATCACTTTTCTTATTGGATAATAATAATAAAATATTATTAAGGCCGCATTCAATTGATCAAGTAAATAGTTGGGTTGAGTTTTATTTAAAATAAAGTATCAATCTATTTTTAATTCAATTTTATAAAATTATACTTTTGTATTTTACACAATAATATTTTAAAACTAAAAAATGAGATGAGGTTACATGGGGTGAGATGCGAAAATACTAGTATTTAGAATAAAAAAGCGAACTTGCTACAAGTTCGCTTTTTTATTCTAAAATTTGATGTTTTTTTGTTTTTTAGCAACATCTCTGTGATACTTTATCAAGCTTTCAAAGCTATCTTTATCAATAGATAAATTATCATTACTGTCTATTACTCCTAGTAATAGATGGTTATCATAAAAGAAACGTATATCTTCTTTAGACCATTTCATTTCAGTACTAACAAAAGGGAAGTCGACTAAAATTAAATCAAGCGGGATTAATTTCATAGTGTTGGTTTTGCGGGTTTTATATAAAGTTAAGCTTTTTTTAGAATTCTCTATGTTATAGTTCATAGTATCAGGAAGTAATGATGTAAGATTATAGTCTTCTTTTTTCGCTGGTAATGTTAAAATAATTCATCAAATCAATAAAGCTTTCTTCTAAAATCAATGCTTTATTTTCTTTACCACTAATAAAACCATTGAGTAGCCCCGCTCTAAAAAATATACCAATCTTCGTAGGAGTCCATCCATAGCTTTTGACTTTCGGATAGAGCTCAACCAATTCAGATGGAGAAAATAATTTACTGGGCATAAGGTTTTAGAAATTTGATGACACGCACTAAATACATGATACTTATACGTTTATAGTGGTCAAAAAGTTCAGTTTTTCATAGGAATGTGTTTGTTTTTTGTATGAACGGTCAGAAAAATAGCAAGTACGTGTCCCCCCCTAGTCCCCCCCTTAGGTTGTCGTGTACGAATTTTCGGTGTTGGAAATTTGTATCAAACAATCAGATATGGAAGAGGTAAAAGGCGGTGTGTTAATCACACCAAAAGACATTCAATTGATTACGGGATGCACTTTGAACTCAGCTCAAAAAGAGCATAAAGCAGTTCGAGATGCATTGGGTAAAAAGTCAACCAAACGATTGACAGTAGTAGAATATTGTAAATACTATGAGTTCAATTTAGAAGAAATTGTCGCCTATATCAATAAGTATCGCTAAAACCAAAGAATTATGCAAATCAACAAAAAAGACATCAACATCTTTCTGGCATTATGGATTAAAAATGATCCAGAGCTATGGGGCGAATTAAGAGATATTCAAATTAAATTACTACTTCAACGTATCGTAAAGGAATGGACTTTTAGCCAAATGGCCCAGCATTACCAAGTTCCAGAACAGCAAATCCGAAAAATATTCGAGGCAGTTCTATTTAAAATAGAAAGAGTAATGAATAAAGATATCGCCCTTCAACTTAGACGCATCAATCAGATGCTTGATAAGAGAAACTCCATGCGAATAGAGTCAGATTTTAACCGTGTTTTCTTGAACTAAGAAAATGGAAAAAGTGGCAAATAATGGAAGATTATTGCAAGTTGTTTCTAAATATAGCCTAAGGTTGCTAATGGTTGTAGAAGGTGGAAGATTATAAAATGAAAGCAAAATAACTTGCTCAAATTTGAATAAACCAAAACACAAAAACTATGGAACCATTACTCATTATCAACTCAATTCTGGTTGCAATTTGTTTGTACTTCATTAAAGATTTCCATGGAGACTTTAAAGAGACAGCAACCAAAGTAACCAAGCTAAATGAAAAGGTACAAACCATTTCGGCTAAGTTAAACAGACACGTAAAATCGGTTAAAAAGAAATTTAAACGATTCATTGGATAAACTCAATCAAAACAGATGAAAGCACTCAAATACATAGCATTCGGCGTAGGCGCATTTATAGGAGGTCGATATATTTTATCACTTTCAAGAGCGAGCAACACGATTGTCGTAGATATCAGTGGTCAAAGAGGTCTAATATCGGCTCAGGGAATTAATGTCAGCTTAAACTACAACATTAAAAACCCAACCAGAGCGAATTTAAAGATCACACCACCCTTTATAAAAATAGGCATCGACGGACAACTAGTTGCCAGTAGTAAAATGAAAGAGATAGTAATACCAGCATCCATTAAAGATACGAATGACCGAATCAGTATTAATGCTTTCAGCCAAACAGGGGAAATTCCAACAACAATTATGATACCATGGCTAAGCTTACTAACAATCAGCCCAACCATAGTATCCAAACTTAAAAATGGAAATGAAAACCAAAAGGTGGAACTCACCATAGAAACGTTGACCCAAGTTTACACGAGTGTTGGGAACTTTCCACATGAGCAAAAAACAGCAATACAGTTATAAGCATGATTTCAAGTAAAAGACATATCAAAAATGGAAGTCAATTTAATGCTCTCTTTCCAATTCCAAAAGGAAAAACGAAAGTGATTAAAAAAGTGGCTCACTTAGACGATACGTTAGCATTAATGCGACAAGTCGTTCAAGAAACTTTGGAAGATACGTATGCACTTGCTCAATACTTGCAATCTACAACTGAGGCTAAAACTTGTCAGAATATCTGGAACTTTTGCTATTCATTTATTCAGTATGAAAAAGATGAGACAGGCAAAGAACAAGTTAGAAGACCATCCAGAACATGGCAAGATCGAAAATCAGGAGTAGACTGTGACTGTTTTAGTGTATTCATCGGTTCAATACTTACCAATCTGAATATCCCTTACTCATTTCGATTGACTAAATACAAGTCCAATAACTACGAACACGTTTACCCAATCGCACACACAAAAAACGGAACATTAATCTTGGATGCAGTAGTCCATAATTTCAATTATGAAGTACCGTATTCCTCAAAAAAAGACATCGCTATGGAATTAGAATATCTCAACGGGGTCGATGATTTTCTCGACAACGACTTGCCCATAAATACACGATTTAGATGGTATTAAAAAATGGTTTAAAAAGACCAAAAGTAAAGTACAAAATACTGTAAAGAAAATCAATGTTAAAAACATTAAGGAAGGAGCAAAAAACGCTTTACATAAAGTGAATCGCTTTAATCCAGTAACAGGATTATTAAGAGCAGGTATCCTTGCCAGTATGAAATTGAATATGATGAAAGTAGCCAGTAAATTACGCTACGCTTATTGGTCAGAAGGACAAGCTCGCAACAACAATATGCCCTCTAGCAAATACCGTCAATTAAAACACGTCCTACAAAAAATGGAAAAAATATTCCATGGAGCAGGAGGAAAAGTTGAAAACCTTAAAAAAGCAATACTCGAAGGTAAAGGAAACAGAGACCGAAGAGTTGTATTAAACGGATTAGGAGCTATAGCTACCAACCTTTATGATGATAATAACTTAATCAATGTAATAGGACAAGACCTTTACGATGATGAAATCACAGAAGTAGATTTTGGAGTGAATGGTCTAGGAGCGATTGCTACAGGACCAGCAATAGCGGCAGCCACAGGAGTAATAGCATCAATAGCAGCATTACTTAAACAAATAGGTGTACTCTTTTCAAAAGGCACTCCACAAGCAAAAATGGAAGAACAGATAGATCAATCTGTAGATGCTGAGGAAGCCACTCGTGAATTTAGTATGCAAAATTTAGTCACTAAGTATGCTCCTCCTCAAGCGGTAACTATAGCACCTCCAATTCTTCCACAGGGGGATAGTCAAAGTAATTTACCTGTAAATATTGATACACCTATTGTAGCAAGAGATGGAAATGAACCTAATAGTTCAGATAAAAATGAAGAAAAGGGCATGAAAGCATGGGTAAAAAAGAATCCTGTTGCAACAGGAGGAATCATACTTGGAATAATTGGAGCAGGATTCGGAATCGCTAAGGTGGTTAAAAACAGTAAAGCAGCAAAAAAGAAGAGCAAATCAGTTAATGGAGTTACTACACCAGCACTTGCAGGACCGACTAAAAAGAAGCGGGCAACTGCCAAAAAAAAGAAGTCAACCGCTTCCAAAAAGAAGGCTAAACCCAAACGAAAAAAGAAACCAACAGGTACTAGAGCCAAGACAATAAAGCATATAGAGTACCTAACGTGAACCCCAAAAACTCAGAGTTATGAAAAAGAATAAAAAGAAGAATCCCATTGAACAATTTAAAGGCGTAAAAGCCAAAAAAAATATCAAGGGAACAGCCATTAAATCAATCGTTGATGTAGTTGTTGGAGCAACACTAGGAGCAGGATTAGGAGCGGCATCAGGAAAGTTTGCGCTACCATTAGGAGCCTTGTTAATCGCAGGAAGCCACTACATGGGAGAAGAAACAGGAGTTTTAAGGCTAGCAGGAGCAGGAAGTTTTGCTTATGGAATAGCCAAAGCGAAAATCAATAAAGGAACTTCAACTGATAGAATGTTACAAGAACCCTCAACAGTAAAAACTAGAGTAGTTGATTTTAAAGATGATTTATTTGAAGCCTTGTACTTATCAGAAGTTGTGGATAAGATGAAAAATCCATCAAAGTCTAATGATACGAACTCCGAAGTAGGAGCAGTACATGTTCAAGATAATACCGAAGTAATCATGCAACAATTAAGGCAATCGGGAACAGATTTTCATCAAAGCTTAAGCAATACTACCGATGAAATGTCTGCTTTTCCAGCAGGTTATCTTAACCCCAGTGATGATGACTTCGAATTGTTAGAAGAAGACTTAACACACATCTAAAAACCAATTCAATAATAAAACATAAACCCCTCCACATTTGTGGAATTAAAACCCAAAGTTATGACAGATGAAATAATGAATAGCGAATACAACAATATCGGAGAATTATTCGGTATTGGAGAATTAGAACACGCAACACAAGGTATGACGCCTGTAAAAAAAGCAATGTTTATTAAAAAGATTGCAGGACAAGTGCATAGTTCAAGAAGATCCAGAGCAGAAATGGAGAAGTTTTTTAAACAAGTTCCCAAGCATGTAAGAGTAGAACTACTAAGAGGTGGTGTACGATTAGCGGACTATACCATTTACTCAACCAAGTTAATCACCAGTAAAACCATTAAGATGTTCGAGCCACAAGACGATAAAGAAGTGGGAGTAAGAAATATCTCTAATGCAAAACTTCCTAAAAACATGGTATTCTTAGTAAGTGGAATCATCCTATTAACAGGAACAAGCCCAGATGCAGCAAGTCCAGAAGGAGTTAAAGCAATCAACTTTAAAAGTGTCTCATCAGTACCTGCAATCTGTAACGGAGAATTTAGTCTAAAGGCTAATCGTAAGCAGATTGTTCCAGAAAATCAGTCTATCCGTCGATTTGCTACTGACAATGACCATACTGTACAAATTGGTTATTACAAATTAGACAACCCAAGATTGATTAGAGATGAAGAATTAATCGAGTTTACTGTGGAATTAGGAACACAGTTAAACATCCCCGAAAATCAATACCTCTATGTAGGATTAGACGGAACAGGAACCACTCCATAGGGGCAGTCAATGTTGGGGTGTCAAATAAGGGGGAGTCAATTATTTGACTCGCCTATAGTAAACCAGTTTACCCTCCTTTGGCTATCCCAATTTGACTACCCTCTGACTACCCCAGAGGTTTATGAGGACATCTAATAACCTTACAAGATGTCCTTGATAAGCCAATTATTAACCCCAATACCTAAATTTAAATACTATGAATAGTTACAAGCATAATATTATAAAAGAGCGTTTCGATTTAAAAGTTGAAGAACCCAATAGCACAGTAAAAGAAACATTTGAGCTGGATAAGAACGCTCAAATTGTCAAAGGCATTCTGATTACTTCTGATAGAGATGAACTCTTGTTTTACAGAGGGAGTCAAAAGATTCAGTTAAATGATCAGGAGTTATTTCCCGAAAACTTTGAATCACGCTTACTTATGGCAGGATTAAATGTAGCGCCTGACAATAGAGCAATTACTCTAGGAGATATTGAGTCAGGAAATGGACGATTAGAAGTGAGCTATACAGATAAAGACCACTTAAATGCAGAGTTTACTCCTTATCGTGTATCCATTTACACTTTTAGTATTGTTAGCGATGAGTAAGTTAATTGTACATATCGAAAACATTGAGCAAAACGGAGCCAAGCATCAATTTCAAATCAGATTACCTCATAATATCACTCGAATAGAAGCGATGAAAGTTACTGCTAATCCATTTGATAGAACATGGGAAAGTGAATTTGAATCAGAAATCGGATGGTTGTGGTTTCGATTACCAGAAAAACGAGACGTCTTTTTCGCTGAGAAAATCAGCACCTATAAAGACAATTATGATTTGACATTGCCAAAGTTGAAAGAGGTGTCAGCTCTTAAAAATAAGTTTTGGAATCATGGTAAAAAAGAAGCGTTCAAACAAATAACAGCTCAGCTCAATACCAACATTATAGAAGGATACTACATTGATAGACATCGTTCACAAAATAGTAAGTATCAATTACGAATCTACTTAAAACTAGCAACATGAATGAAGGAACAGCCATAGAGTTTGCTCGCATTACGATGAAAGAGTTGGGAGTTTGTGAAAACTATACATTGCGGTATCGTCAAGTTCAAATTCCTCCCTTTAGAAAAGTAGAGTTAAAAGCCAGTAATGAAGTAATCATTTTGATTCAGCCTTCTTACTACCTAAAAGCCTTTTCAAAAACAGGAATACTCAATCGAAGAGACCGCTTAATCAATGAGCAACAATATATACACAGAGGAAGAACAGTAATCATAAACGAAAGTAGCAGGAGCTATTTACAAGTTAAATTTTTACAAGTTATCCCATTAAAACAATAACCCTAAAAATAAAATATCATGGAAGAAAATCATCAAGAACCCAAAAAGAATGCTTCAGGAAGTACTTATATAAAAACCTATGAGACAGCCAATATTGAACGAATGAAGAGTATCATAGAAGAGCTTGGAAATCAAGGGAAAGTTAAGCGATACAGTATTTTAGTAGATGGTGAGGTCGTTGTTCCTGTCAACACAGATATTGAGAACTTTGACCGTTACCAACCTTTTATTATTGCTGGATCAAGCACACTTGAAATTAGAATGTATTTTGGTAAATCTCCTAATTTCAATCGTCACATTTTTAAGCACAAGCAAGTTGAGCCTACTCAAAATTTACCTGTTGTACAAAATCAGTCTACCTCCTTAGAAGGAATAGAAAAATTAGTTGAAGAAAAGTACAAGAAACAGTATTTAGAACAACGAAACTCTTTTTTAGAAAAGAAACTAAAACGTTCAAAAATCAAGCTAAGAAGCTATAAGTTAAAGATTGAAAAGTTTGAAGAACAAGAACGAAAACGTCAATTGAATTCACCAATTCAAAATATGTTGTTTCAAGGTTTTTCTGCCTACATGAAAAACCAGTTCAATATTGACCCAATACCAATACAAGGAATCACAACCACAGAGAATGACTCCGAAGTTGAAATTGAAGTAGAACAAGAAGAGGTCTCGAAAAGTGATGAATTATATCAAGCACTCAAAAATAATTATCACGAAAGTGATGTTGAACAAGCCTTAAAAATAGTTCATACGCTATTGGCTAAACCCAACATAGCAACAGAAGTAAAAAGTTTAATCAATCAAAAATTACAAGATCATGGAAAAGCATAAATTTTCAATCAGCATTTCGGGTAGTAAAAAAGAAGCTACCGCAAAAATTAACGGACTAGCAGTATTAGCTAGCAAACTATCAGCAGAAACCATAACTGCATTAGCAAAATTAGTCAAAACCAATCCAGCTCAAGTAGAAGCAGCAAAACACTATTTAGGCATTACCTAAAAACATAAAAGCAATGAAAAAAGAGTTAACCAAATCGAAGAAAGCGGAAAGTTCAGTTTCAAATTCAAATTTGACCCCCTTGACTACCCCGTCAACCCTTACACCTCGGCAACGTAGTTTGGTTAACTCTCTTTCAATTGCTTTAGGTGTATCAGTAGTTAGTTTGTTAGCCATTAAACTAGTTAGTAATAAAATCAAAAATACTATTGCTAATAATGCAGAGAATAACAGTTTTGGAGCAAATAGACATACCACTTGGGCAAAGCAAATTAAAATGGCTTTTGATAACAATGGATGGCCAGGAACAGATGAACCTGCATTAAGACATGTCTTACTTGCTATGCCTTCAAAAGAAGATTTTATAGCGACTCAAAACCAATATCGAAAACTATATAAAGGTAGTAACTTGATAGAAGATATGACAGGCGAACTCAAATCGACAGAGTACAATGAAATGCTTGCTATTCTTCAGGCAAAACCAAATAAGGAAGGTCATCAGCAATTAGACATAGCCCATTTATCAAAATCTTGGGCAATACGACTCTATAATGCACTAAGTATCTACTATATGGGATTTATACCGGGAACAGATGAAAATGCCGTTCGAGCTGTTTTTAATGAAATACCAACGCAACAAGCATTTTCAGTCACAAAGCAAGCTTATCAAAACCTATACGGTGCATCATTAGAAGTAGATTTAGATGGAGACTTAAAATATACAATTGACTGGAGAGCATTAGTGGCAGAGAAACCGATTACTTAAAGTATAACGATAAAAATCAAGAATCATGGAAAAGAAAACAAAATATATACTGTTAGGATTAGGAGTCGTAGCTGTTGGAACAGGAGCCTATCTGTACATAGAAAATCAAAAGAAACAGAAAGCGAGTAATAACCAGAGTTTAATCAATGCATTAACAGACGGTTCAGCTTCATTTCCTGATTTACCACTTACAACTCAACAAGCGAATATTCCGAATGCCCCGACGACTTCGACTAGCCCAAAAGAGGGGTTTCCTCTGAAAAAAGGAAGCAAAGGCAGTTTAGTTACCAACCTTCAAAATGCTTTAATCAAAAAGTATGGATCGCAAATACTACCCAAATATGGAGCAGATGGAAGTTTTGGAAATGAAACGTTAAATGCCTTAAAAACCAAAGGTTTTCCATCAAGTGTGGATAGTAATACCTATACACAAATACTTTTAAGTTCTGGAAGTAGTGGGGCTAGTTCCTTTACAACTTCACACAGTCAATCAAAAAGTAGTCTAGCAAATACCATTCATTCAGCAATTCTAGGTCGAAACTTTAGTAAAGCCATGAATGTATTAGGTCAAATTCAATCAGTGAACGATTACATTTTAGTAAATACTCATTTTAAAAAGAAGAAAGTAGGCTTAGTTAGTATGACTTTAGTTACGGCTCTACTCAGTGTATTTAGGTCCAATCATGAACGACAACAATTAACACAAGCCTTTTATCGCATTGGATTAAAATACAATGGTTCTCAATGGTCATTATCAGGACTAGATGGCTTGGAATATCAATTGACCACCATTGTTCCTACAAAAGTATGGGACCAAAATGGAGCGACTTTGCAAGTTCCAGTTGGAACAACACTCGGAACTTATGTAGATGCTCACAATGGAGTAACAGAAATTGAAACCATGGATGGGAATAGAATATTTGTCAAAACAACAACCATAAAATCAGTAATATGATTCAGAAGATAAAAACCATAGCAAAAGAGAAAGGATACAAATTATACAACTTACCATTCCAATTGAATATTTGGGGTTTTAGAGCTAATAAAGAAACACCCAATGTTTTTGATGATGAGTTGCATGTATTTACCAATATCTCACAAACTAAAATCGCCAAGTGGGCTTATTTCGTATTTAAGATAACCACAGACCCAGGAACATATTGGTTGAAAAATCCTATGAACCCTCAAGGTACTGCCATACTTAAAGCAGGACAGTACATTGATACTTACAGAATCGACAGACATTTAGGCAAGTACTATGCACTTTGTCAACGCTTAAAAAAAGTAACAGTTATCAGAGATTACAATCGTGATGCAATCCTTGATTTCTACAATGGAAAAGAAGCTACTGGAATGTTTGGAATTAATATCCATAGAGCAAGAAAAGTCGGAACTACTTATACCGTTGATAGACACTCTGCGGGATGTCAAGTATTTAAAAATGTAAAAGACTTCGACTTTTTTATGCAACTCTGTGAACTCCATCGCTCACTTTATGGGAATAAGTTTTCTTATACACTAGTAGATAAACGAATGGAGCACCGAAGAGCATTAAAACAAATTACCATTGGCTCTGTACTAGTAGGATTATTCTTAGGTGGAGCATATTATGTCAGTGGGGATTGAGTATGAACACAAGTTTTGAAACATATCAAAGAAAAGATGAGTGGTTAACACCTCCATATATTTTGAAAGCTCTTGGAAAATTTGATTTAGATCCATGCGCACCAATCAAAAGACCATGGAAGATAGCCAAGAAACATTATACTAAAAAAGATGATGGTTTGTCAAAGGTTTGGAAAGGTAGAGTTTGGTGTAACCCTCCTTATGGAAACCAAACAGCGAAATGGTTATCCAAATGTTCTCTACATAAAAATGCAATTGTCTTGATATTCGCTAGAACAGAAACAAAAATGTTTTTCAAGTATATCTGGGAGCAAGCGGATGCAATATTATTTATTAAAGGTAGAATAAAGTTTTATCATAATAATGGAGTTCAAGGTGATTCAGCAGGTGCTCCAAGTGTACTTGTTGCGTTCGGTAAAAGAAATGTAAGAGCATTATATGAATCAAAAATAAAAGGAATATTAATTCGATTAAAATGAGTAAAGTAAATATAACATATCTCGATTTGTTCGCAGGAACAGGAGCATTTGCAAAAGGTTTGTTAGATGCAGGGTTTAGATTTTCTAAACACTATTTCAGTGAAGTAGATAGGCATGCTATTGCAAATTACTCATACAATTTTAAACACGCTAAAAACTTAGGAGATGTCACAAAAATCAAAACAAAAAAACTACAGCGACCAGATATTATTACATTCGGATCTCCTTGCCAAGATATTTCACATGCTGGGAAAAGGAAAGGTATCCACGGACAAAGAAGTCAGCTCTTTTTTAGAGCAGTTGACCTCATTAACAGGTTGCGCCCCCAAGTTTTTGTCTTTGAAAATGTCAAAGGGCTTCTCTTTAATAACCAAGAAAAAAACTTTGAAATCATACTTAGAGAAATTGCCAACCTTGGGTTATATGAGTGCCAATGGCAACTTGTTCATACAGGATGGTTTTTACCCCAAAATAGAGAGCGGTTATTCCTTGTTGGATCTCTTAGAGGATACAGTCCACCAAAAGTATTTCCACTCATATCAGGTTATCAAAAAAAGAAAAAAAGAGAAGCGAAAGTAAAACTAGTAGCCAAGTCTGGAAACGGAATGTCAGGAAGAATATTTTCTCCTGAAGGAATGGCACCAACATTAATGACCGATGTTACAAGTAACGGTTTACTGATGGTTGATAAAAAACTAAGAAGATTAACTCCTGTTGAGTGTGAACGTTTACAAGGCTTACCAGACAATTGGACAAAGTTTGGCATCTATGATAATCAGAAAAAGGAAATTTCAGATGGACAGCGTTGCAAGTTATTAGGCAATGCAATCACCAGCCTAATTATGAAGAAAATAGGAAAACAACTTTTACCACTTTTCAATTCATCCTTGAATGGATTTAAGGAAAATCAATTAGAAAAGATAGCCTACAGATTATACGAAAAACTATTAAAACTTAACTCAAAATGAAAAAAAGGAATAAAATACAGCGTATTAGCTTTGAAGAGAAACCTTCAAAGAAAAATTGTTCTATGACTTCTTGCAGAAGTAAAAAAGCATATTTCAAAAGAAAACAGAGAAAAAAATCTAAGCCAAAAAAGATTACCTACAGCAAATTAACCTTCATCCTTTCTGTCATTGGGTTTATAGGAAGTCTAGGCTTTTACTTTGGTGTATTACGACAAGTATATGCTAAACCCCAAGCCAATGAAATCAAACAAATCCAACAAGAAAATGAAAACTTAAAATCACAAGTGAATACCCTAACCCGAATCGTGAACGAATGTCAAAATGAAAAAGAATGAACAACATAGAAAAACAGCAATTGATACCTTAATTGATTTCATCCTTGAAAATCTAATGCAAGGTCATAAAATGACGCGTATGCAATTAGAGAAAAAAGGACGTGAATTAGGGATAACAGATAAACGAACAGTAAAAGAAATTACAGAATTATCCGTCTTATTATCTGCTAGAGAAAAAATCAAAGGACTAACACCCCAAGAAGCCTATCAAACCTTAATCAAAGTCTATCAAGAGCAACCCAATTCCTCTTATCGTTCTTCAACTGTAGCTAAGCTAAGACAATATTCCACACCGCTACCAATTTCTTATTTATTAGGACAGTTTGTAAACACTAACCAAAACGATTCTCGATACTTAGAACCCTCAGCAGGAAATGGACTCTTAACTATTGGACTGCCCCCAAAGCAAACCCACGTTAATGAATACGATATTTTAAGAGTCAAGTCATTATTAAAAGGGGAATACTACAAAGTTACTAACGAAGATGCTTTTGAGCAAATTAAAGGAACGTTAAGAGCATACGATGGAGTAATTGCAAATCCTCCATTTGGAAAGTTAAAAAATGATTATCTCTGGCAAGGAGCACCTATTTATTATATGGATCATGTGATGATACTCCGTGCTTTGGATGCCATGAAAGATAATGGCAGAGCTGCTTTTGTAACAGGAGCACATTTAAAATTTGATACAAAAGGACGCATAACCGCAAAACATGGGAGGGCTTTTTTCTCTTTGTTGTATTCACAGTATAATGTAGTTGATATGATTCCAATAGATGGCAATGCCCTTTATGCACGACAAGGAACAGGACTCGATACGATGTTAATCCTTGTTGATGGTAGAAAAAAGATACCACAAGGCTATGCACCAACAAAAATGGAATTTGACTCCACAATTATTACAGACCATCAAACCCTTTATTCTCGAATTGCTAAATATTGGAATATGAAAACAAATTATGATAACCTCACTCAACTAGCGAAACGCTTACAATTAAAAATTAATCCAGATTTAGGCGCTCCGTATGAGCCAACATCAGAAGGGTGCATTGTGTTAAATACAGAAGTTCCCGATAACATGGCTTTTGAAACACACGATGCCTTAGCCAATATTAAAGAAAAAGTAGGTGGAGATATTGACAACTTTGTCAGGCACCGTTTAGGATTTTATTCAAAAAAAGAACTCTGTAATGCATTATCAGCAGAACAAACAGATGCGGTAGCTATGGCCATCTATAACATAGAAGCAAAAAGTCAAGGTTGTATCATTGGAGATCAAACAGGAATAGGGAAAGGACGAATTGCTGCATCTATTATTCGCTACGCCATAGAGCAAGGATATAAACCAATTTTTCTAACTGAAAAGCCAAACCTTTTCTCTGATTTATATCGTGATTTAATTGCTATTGGAGCAGGGCATTATAAGCCTTTTATTGTCAATGCAAAAAGTACAAAAACCAACATTAAAAATCCTAATGGAAAAATTATTCATCAAGCACCAACAAAGTCTGTACAACAAGGAGTTTTTCAATCACAAGAACTAAAAGATTATGATGTAGTATTAGCGACCTATTCACAGTTTAATGCTCGTGTTGAAAATGATAAAAAGAACTTTTTAAAAGCAATAGCAAAAGACCAAATAATTGTAATGGATGAAAGTCACAATGCAAGTGGTAAAAATTCGAATACAGGATTTTATTTTCAAGATGTGGTTGCAAGTACTAAATCCACCATCTATTTATCAGCCACGTTTGCTAAACAACCAGCAAACATGCCTTTGTATGCCATTAAAACGGCTATCTCTGATGCGAATATGACTCCTGAAGAATTAACCTATGCAATAGAAAGTGGAGGAATTGCCCTACAGGAAATTATAGCCAGTCAATTAGTAGCAGAAGGACAAATGTTAAGAAGAGAGCGTTCGTATGAAGGCATCAATATTGAATACAAAATATTTGAAGAACAAAAAGCCGAACATTTTGCAATGGCTGATAATATTACCGCTATTATGCGTGACATCATCGCTTTTCAAAATGACCATATCAAGCCATTAATTGATGAGCGAGATGCAGAACTTGCTAAATACAACAAAGCAGTTAAAGAAAGAGGAGGAACTTCTAATCTTGGAATTAGTAATCAACCTTATTTTTCTAAAATCTTTAATGTCATCAATCAAATGTTACTCGCTATCAATTCTAAAGCAGTAGCAGATTTAGCCATCAAAGCATTAAAAGAAGGAAAGAAACCAATTATCACACTAGCATCCACAATGGAAAGTTTTTTAAATCAATTGTTAGAAGATTTAGAAATCAAACCCAACGATGGAACTCCTATCAGTACAGATTTTGCCTTGATATTAAGAAACGGTTTAGATGGTGTATTACGTTATACCGAAGTAGATGAATATGAAGAAAAGCATTATAATGAATACGATGTGAATGAACTACCAGTTCAAGCACAAGCAGAATACTATCGAATTTTAGGACACATAGAAGATGCGGCAACAGGATTACAATTGTCTCCAATTGATACTATTTTGGATAAAATAGAAGCAGCAGGATATAGTATCTATGAAGTTACAGGAAGAACCCTACGAGTAAACTATGCTAAAGACCAAAAAATAGGAACAATTGTAAGGCGTAAAAAGATTACTGTCAATGATGCTTATTCAGCATTTAATAATAATGAAATAGATGTTTTAGTGATTAATCAATCAGGAGGAACAGGAGCATCAGGACATGCCATTCCAACCAGTAAAGTTCCTGCAAGTGAAGTCAAGCCTAGAATTATGATAAATGCACAACCTGAACTAGACATCAATAAGGTTGTGCAGCTATTAGGCAGAATCCACAGAACAGGACAAATTCATTTACCCTCGTTTCAATTTGCCATGTCAGCCATCCCTGCACAATCTCGATTAATGTCTATGATGATGATAAAATTGAAGAGTTTAAATGCCAATACATCATCGAATCAAAACAGAGATAAAGAAATGATGAACTTTCCAGATTTTATCAATAAGTATGGCGACAGAGTCGTAAGAGATTACCTTTTTGAAAATAGCCAAATGCGTCAAGCATTGGGAGACCCCAATATGGAAGGTTCAAGTGGAGAAGTTGCCAACAGAGTTGCAGGAAGAGTAGCAATACTGTCAACTTCGGATCAAGAAAAATTCTATGGAGAAATCGTCAAACGCTATACTGAATACATTGACATTTTGAAACAAACAGGAGACTATGATTTAGAATTAGAAAATATGCCTTTAGAAGCTGTGACCTTATCCAAGAAAATAGCAGTACTTGGAAGAGGTGGATTCAGTCGTTTTGGTTCAGATACTTTTTTAGAAAAGTTAGAAGTCAATGCCTTAAGAAAACCATTTAAAGTAGATGAGTTAAAGCAAGTACTAACATCAACGCTTCAAGGAAAAACACAAGAGCAATATACAAACGATTTAATCAATGACTTTGAAGCACACACTACACCAATTTATCAGCGAGATAAACTAAAAATAGAACAAAAGTATAAGCGATTACTCGAAGAGTTGAAAGTAAAACCATCACTATGGAACATACATGAAAAACATGGAGAATCTGCTTATGAAGAAGCCTACAATGAAGCAGAAGAAAAATTGATCATTGAAAGAGATAGAAAGCTGAAAGGAATTGAATCTAAATACAGAGGAAACAAACAATGGTTTAAAGGTCTTGTAAAATTCTTTCAAATCGGTAGACCATTAAAATATCAATTATCGACTTATTTAGAGCCAGCTTTTGCCACTTTCTTAGGTTTTGATATTAATTCCAATAATCAAAATCCTTATGCACCATCAGCAGTAAAATTAAAGTTTGCGATAGCATCCTCTCAAAAATACATGGTATATCCTGCAAGTTATAGTCTTGAAATCAATAGCATCAAAGGCGCAAGTCAAGATTTAGCTGAAATGAATCAAACACAACTATTGGAAGAATGGGAAAAGCATATTCAAAATCAATTGCAAGATAGAGTGATACGCTATATGCGAACAGGAAATTTATTACAAGGAGCCATTGATGGGAAGTTAGTCACTTATACCACCAAAGACGGAAAAGTTGAAAAAGGAATATTACTGCCTGAAAAAACAGAGTTAAGTGAGTTTAATACTCAAGGAGTGACGATTCCTTTAAATAGAGCGCACAAATATATCTTATCTCGACCTATTGGAAAATCATCAGTATTAAGCAATGAACTCAGTATTTTAAATAGAGGTGGGTATTACACACTTTTTATTCCAGCAACCAACAAAAAAGGTGGGAAGTTCTTCATGGATGATGCATTAATCAAACTCACTAAAGAACAGCAATTTGAAAAAGTAGGTTCTATTATGCGCGGAGATATTGAGGGGAGTCAAATGGTTCTCTTGCTAAAACGGTTGGATCAACTTTCTGTGAATATTGTTTTAAAGCAATACGAATACGAAGCCTTGCAAAAAGAAGCCATTACCGCATCACAAACCATAAAAGCAATTGACCCACCACCAAAGGAAGAACCAACAGCGATCAACTTTAATGAGTTGGCTTTGTTGCAACTCAAGTTAAAATTAAAAATCAAATTAAAACGAGCGTCATGATCACAAAAGATAATTATTACAACAAAATAAAAGAGCTTGACTTTTCCAAGTTAGATGAAGACATGAACGAAATGAAAGTTCAAGTCGATAACATTACCAACAAAGGAACAGACTGGACAGCTTATGAGAATAACTCAACTGTGAAAGAAACTTTTGATTTGTATTTTCAAGCGTTGGAGTTGGAATGGGAAAGTGCTATTAAAACTAAAGCAAGTAATAAACCTAGATTCAAAAAAGGAGACTTGCTAATCTCAAAGGATGGCTTTTATCATTTAGTTCAATCAAAAGTAGCAAAGAGTAAAAATCCTTTTCGTTATAATACAATCTCTTCAAAAAGAGGAGAAAAAACAATGAACCAATCAGAAGATAATTTTGAGTACGCTTTATTTGAAGAAACGCATCCATTAATGATTTTAGATAAAACTTCTTCACAATATAAAAAAGCTTTAGATGAGTTATTGAATAGAGTTAGTATAACAAAGGAGAAACATACACCCAAAAAATCTATAAAAAAGAAATCAGCGAGTCAAGTTGCTTATGAAAAGGCAAATAAAGTAGAAAGAATCAGCGATGAATTAAAAATCATCAAGCGTTATGTATTGATGCATGAGAAAACAAAAACACAACATCAAATTCGTCTGTTTATTAATTATCTGCAACGTGCTATTATCGAAAAGAGAATAACAAAGAATTCTGAATTTGCTAAGGAAATTCAAAATATTCAGGAGCAGTTAATTAAACTTTATGGAAGATTTAAAACAGAAAAAGAAAGCATCCAAATTAGATTTGGAGAACGAGAAAGAGCAAAATATCTAGCATTAATTGGAAGGCAAGCTGAATTATATTCTGTAAAGTTTATCAAAAGTTTTATTAGTCTTCAAGGCAAGTTAATAGAAAACTCAAAAGCAAAGCGTTTATACAATAGAATTGCAAAGGCTATTAATCAAACTAAACTCACTAAAAAAGATAGATATTGGAATGAAATAGAGCATATACTTTCTTTATTAAAATCATTTGTAGAAAAAAATGAAACCTATGGAAAGTTATTGGTATCGAGTAAGGAACTGAATGGACTCAATGGTATTCTCTCTGAGTGTGCGTGTGAGGCTATTCATGGCGTTCAAGCAGTTCCCAAAAATACCATTATGAGTAGTACTGATATTGTGAACTTAAATTTTAATAAGATAGGTTTTACAGGAAAATGGAAACAACTCATAGGAGATCCTTCCGAAGGATTTAGAGCTATGATATTTGGTAAACCAAAGATGGGTAAATCTTATTTAGCAGTAGAATTTGCAGGATATTTAGCACGCCATCATGGAATGGTATTGTATGTAGCTAAAGAAGAAGGAATCGATGATACTTTACAAAAGAAGTTAAAAGATAAAGATGTTGCGCACCCTGATTTATTTATCAGTGATTATTTACCTGATGATTTATCCAAATTTGACTTTGTGTTTTTAGATAGTGTCAATAAACTTGGTTTAGAGCCAGAGAGTTTAGATGTTTTAACACAAAACAATTTTCCAACTTCATTTATTGAGGTTTACCAAACTACTAAGCAAGGTAACTTTAGAGGAGGAAACGCTTTTCAACATGATGTAGATATTGTGATTGAAGTGCCCGAAAAAGGTAGAGCCGTTCAATATGGAAGGTTTAATCAAGGTGGAGAACTCCAAATTTTTAATAACCAATAAATACCCCAAATTATGAAAAAGAAAAAAATCGCATTGGTACTCAGTGGTGGAGGGTTTAATTGTGCCTTTCAACTCGGAGCATTAAATTCCATTCAGAAGCATTGGAAACAACTCACTGGTTTAACAACTCCTATGAAATTTGACATTGTAGCAGGGGTTAGTGGTGGAGCATTAAATGGCGTTTTAGTTGCCATGAATCAATTACCATTACTCAATGATTTATGGATACATCGAATCGGAAGAAAAGGAGTGTCAGAAATTTATACCTCTGAAATCATAGATACAACAAGTCAAGGGAATACTATAAAACTAAAATTAGATATCAAGCAACTACTAAAAAAATTGACACCCCAAATTAATGTAAAACTGGATTTTTTCAGAAAGCTGGGGGTTGCATTTTCAAAACGTAAAAGAAAACAATTACTAGAAAGTATTTTAAAAGAAGTTGAACAAAACATTAAAATCAATCTTCCTAAGTATAAAAGCATTGCTGATAATAGTTCTTTAAGAAAAAAGCTAGAAAAATATTTAGACCGTAATCAAATTAAAGGTACAAAGTTCTTATGTGGTTTTGTATCATTAGATACAGGGAATTACCATGGCGTAATACATGACCAATTTCAAAGTGAACAAGATTTTGTTAATGGTGTCCTGGCTTCAACTTCAATTCCTACGGTTTGGAATCCAGTTGAAAAAATTAGTTTTTACAATCAATATAGAATAACTACTAGTTATAATAATGTTGATGGCGGGATTCGTAATGTTTCTCCATTAGGAGATGTGATTCAACTCATTAATGAAGATCAGGAGGATTGTGAATACAAAATCATCATCATTAATACAAGAAGTGGAATCTTAAAACACAAAGATTTTTCAAATCAATCACTCGTTGGTATTGCTGTTCGCTCTCTTTATGAAATTGCTATGAGTGAAATCTTTCATAATGACATTAAGCATTTTCTGGATCTAAATAAAGTTGTAAAGCAAACCAAGAGTTGGGGTAATGATAATGTGCTAAGAACTGAATCTAATAAAATTATCAAAGCCTATGATGCCATTGTGATTCAACCTGATGCAAATATGAATTTAGGAAATTCTTTGGTTGCAAATAAAGAATTAATTGAAAGGAGAATAAAATTCGGAGAAGAAATGACTAAAAAGTATATATAAAAACACTATGAAAAGAATGTTAACACCTGATTATTAAGTGTTTATGTTTTTTTTGGTGCGCTAATTGTAATGAATAAGTTAAACAACATAGAGAATGAATTTGAACAATCAATGATTGGGTTAGCTGGAGACAAAATGTTTGTAGGCTTAATGGGATTGATACACGTTAAAACTATTTTGAATTATAAGGATTTGAGAGCTGTTAGAAATTGGTGTAGAAAGCATAATGTTTTCATTATCAAGCAAGGCAATAAATCTTATGTCAATAAATGGGAGTTTATCTTGTCATTTCATAAACAGTTTATAGAGCATTTAAAAGCTAAACACAAGAATTGGAAAAAGATTTTTATCGCATACTTAAAAGGTAACTTAAATCATTTAGTTGATACTTCAGAAAAATCAGGAAAGCAATTAAAGGTTAAAAAATATGTGTCAAAAAGTCGTGAAGAAAAATTATTTCTATCTAAAATGAAAAAATTATGAGTAAGATGAAGCCATTAGTAATTAATAAAAGAGATAAAGTAAAAGGACTCTTTGTATATTGTCAGAAATGTAAATCGATGATAGAAAATCGAAAGTGTAAAAACACAGGCAAGCGTTTGAGTTCTTGTAAAAATACTGATAAACATGTATTTAAAGCTGTTGTTTGTGTTCCTGGTACAACAGGGAAGAAAAGAAAAACTAGAGTTTTTAATACTCGTGATTTACATGAAGCAATTAAATTGAAAAACGAATTTGTTGAAGAATTAGAGCAAAAAGACTATCAAAGTGTAGATGTAATTGTTGATTCAATAGAAGTAAAACCAACTTTATTAATAGAATGCATGGCAATGTACATAGGTTATTTAAATAATGAAGGTGTAGTTGCCCATAAGGTCAAAAAGAGAAGCCAAGGGCATATAAAAGATATTGAACGTTTTTTTAAATATTTCTGTTTAAGTTTAAAATCAAATGGTATAGACCACACTTTACTAAAAATAGATAATGTAAATGACAAAACAGTAGCAATACTACATAACTATATCTTAGATGAGTTACAGTATAAAAATAAAACCTATAATAGCTTTATTGGTGCTATGAGACAATTTATGAACTGGTTAATTGTTAAGAAGGGTTATGAATTAGAAAATCCTTTTATTGGTATAACTAGAAGAACTGAAGTGATTGACAAAACTATTGTTACTAAATCAGAATTTAATACTTTATTATTATCTGTTGTTCCTGAAAAAGGGATTAAAGTATTGTCTACAGGAGAAAGAAAAAACTTATATCGTTCTTGGTTAAAACATGCTTTTAGATTGGCATTAGAAACAGGTTTAAGAAGAGAGGAATTTATGTCTATAAAATTTAGTGATATAATTGTAGATAAAAAAGGTGTTCCTTTATTTATTCAAGTAGAAAATTTTAAAGTTAATAGGAGAAATGATGTTTCAGGAACAGAAAATGCAATTATGAAGCATATTCCTGTTACAAAAGGTTTGATGAATTTATTAAACGAATTAGGTTATCAAGAAAATAAAGGAGGGGATGATTACATTGTTGGGAAAGAGGAGAAAACAACTTTAAAAACAAGGATAGATATTGTTTCAAAGGCTTTTTCTCATTATTGGCAACAAATAGGCTTTGAAAAGAAAGCTTTACTAAAACATTTAAGGAAAACTTATTTAACTTCTTTAGTACAAAAATTTGGAGAAAAGGCGACTTTGATTAGTTCTCATTCAGGAATAGATGTATTGAAAAAACATTATATAAATGACCAACAATTAATGCAAGCAACGAATGATTTTTCAGTATTTAATAACCAATAAATGATAGTACAAATGTTATAAACGTTACCCCAATACGTTACTCCTAACAAAAAAAGCCTTTCTTTCCGAAAGGCTTTTTTATTCAAATTAGTTGAATTTTCTATAGTAGCGAGAAGGAGATTTGAACTCCTGACCTCTGGGTTATGAATCCAGCGCTCTAACCAACTGAGCTACCTCGCCTTCAAATTTGAGTTTGCAAATATAATGATTTTTTTAATTTAAATTCAAATTAGATCTTAAAAATGAAAAATATTTTTTGTTTGATTTACAACTGACTTATTTTTCTAATTGTTTGAATAAATCCTTGAACTCTTCCCAGAATTCATCTAAGGCTATTAGGTGTTTTGATAAAAAAGGAAAGATAATATTCCAAGTGTCTTTATTATAGAGGTTTACTTCCTCAATCTCGACATAAATACGACTAATTTCTTTGTTAAAAGCATTGGTGTAATTATCTAACCAAATCCATTCATTCGTATTGGTGATATCTTCAAAAACAGTTTTAACTTCTTTAAACTGTTCAAAAAAAAGCGCTCGAATTCCTGGATCATTCTGCTGAATGTCAATGCATACTTTGGCCGTTCTTTTGTCAACATCCATTCTAAAATAGATGTCTTTTACACCAGTTTTGTAATTGAGCCATTTTCCCTTCTGGCCACTAGCAGTTCTATTGTGACCAATATATTTCCCAAAACTTGTCCAAAAAAGTTTACGAAGTGCTATAGCTTCTTCTTTACCGTACATTCCTTATTCTAATTCTGTAGAGTCTTTGTCAACAAAAAGATAGATGACTTCATCTTTTTTCTTCATCTTATAGTTTTCCCTAGCAAACTTTTCTAAAGCTTCAGGGTTAGTGGTTAACTCTAATGTTTTTTGTTTAATGTTCTCAATATCTTTTTCTTTTTGAATATTATCTTCTTTTAGTTTTTTTAAATCAGATTTTAACTCCACTAAACTAAAAATATTGGTGTCTTCTATAACCAATAATACCATTAGCAAAACAATTATCGAAATAAGATATTTGTTTTTTAGATATGGTAAATATTTTTTTAGAAAATTCATCGAGGTCTAAAGTATAAAGAAATCTTGGAGGGAAGACTTTATTATTGAATGATATATAAACGTTTAACTTTTAATAAATGATTGGGTAATCGTAGTTTTTTGAGAGATTACTGAAATGAAATAAACTCCTTTTGGAAAACTAGATGTATCAACCACGTTTTGTGCCACCGTTGCGTCATTGTTCTCAAAAATTGTTTCTCCTAATGTATTGGTGATTTTAATTTTGATTGTATTTGAGATGTTACGAATAATAATATTCAAATAATCATCTACAGGGTTAGGAAATATTTCGAACGAGAATTTTTTCTTTTCCTCAATTGAAACACCTCCATAACTATAAGTAGATAAGTAAGTGTCTAATGTTATCCCCAGTTGAGTGATTTCTTCAGAAGAGATAAAATAATTGAAGTCATCTTTTACAGCTATTGCCTCAACTTGAATACTTCCTGTAACATTTAAATTACATTTTGTGTTATTTCCTTGTAGAACATCATAGCCTGTGAACTGAGCCAATTCCCATAAGTATTTAGAAAATGCTGAACTTTTGTAACCTACCAATAAAATCACATTTGTACCAGGATTATAAGTAGCACCAGTAATAGTTCCTTGAGTATCAAAACTGTCTCGTTTAACCAAATTATAGTTACCAGGAGTTTTTGGAAGTGTATATAAATAAGTCATCTCATTTACCCAGTTCTTAGAAAATAGCATTAGACTATCTTGAAAAGCTATCATTGCTTCACAATCATAATCATTATCATTTGGTTGTGACGAAAAATTAGTTTGATCAGCATATTGAATTAAAATACTATCAGCAATAACACTTGTTTGTGTATTGAAGTCTGTTTTAGCAATTTTATATATAATTAAATTAGTTCGATTACCATTATTATTCCCAAAATCACCAACATAAATATAGTCGTCATCTTGTGTAATGTCTTCCCAATCAACATTGGTAGCATTAGAAATACTGACAGTTCTTGTTACAGCACCAGTAATAGTGTCAATTTCGTATAAAGTTGGACTGTCTCCAGAGTCATTGTGCGTTACCAATTTTCCATCAAAAAAGATTAAACCACTTGTTTCTTTAACATTTTGGTCTAGTATAGTGATAGCATCAGTATTACAATTTTGAGCAATAGATGTGAAAACTATTGCTATGGAGATGATTGAAAATAAAAGTTTAAGCATTATTTTATAAGTTGTTTATCGTTTTGTCTTTAGGATATTTAACCGAGAACTTAAAGCTGACAGTTTCAGTTGAGTTAGCAGGTATTTTTAATCTCCAAGTTAACTTACCAGTTTTTTCATCGTAAGTGGCTTTTTTACTTTCAATCAATTCAACTTCGATTTCTTTTATCTTAGATAAAGGAACTTGGTCAACAACTTCAATTTCAACAGCTTGAGATTTATTGTTGCGTATCTTTAATTCGTATCCTCTGGTTGATTTTCTATTTCCTCCTAATGTATTGTTCTTACAAAAATCTTTGATCTTTTCTCGAGTTACAATAATACTTTTATCACGTCCCATAGAAACACTTAATGTATCATTAGTAATAGCCGTTTCTAAATAAGATTCACCAACGAAAGTGTTTTCAAAATAAATATTAGCATTCCCTGGTAGTAAATTATAATCACCCCAACCAACAATATTAGATAAAAGGAAGGCATCACGATCCTTTTTAGGTAGTGTGTAATATTGGTAACTAACTGGAAGTTCATATTCTTGAATTTCTATTAAATTTGATTTGCCATTGCTCTTTATAGTGTATGGTAAGGCTATATCGAATGTAGTGTTAACTGTACTTTCAGTAACAGATGTGTGGCTTGATAAAGATGAACTTACACGCTCCATGCTTCCCCCCACGAAACCATCTTCTTCAACAAGTTCTACTTCGTCGTAGTCATCCTGTATATTTTGTTGAACAGGAGCATACGCTGCAACTTTTTTACGTTTTCCTCCATAACGGTTATTTTTTGCATATGCCATGTAATATTGTAAGTACCATTTAGAAAATTGAGGTTGAGTATTGTCTGTAGAAGGATTTCCTGTAGAAAGTCTCACCTTAACATTATTCCAATCATTACCAGTTTTTTGATAAACTTTCCCTTTATAGGTAAGGTCAACTGGTTCTTCAAGATTATTAGAGCGAATATCGTAGAAAGGAACCCAACCAGCATTATTTACGACAAAAGTTAATTCCAATTGGGCATTTGCTTTTTGTGAGGCTGTTAAGTTAATCATTACTTCCCCTGTGTTCTTAACATTGTTGTAGTATAATGAGCGTTGCTTTTTTAGACGAGCAATTGTAGCATTTAAGTCTTTTTTGTTACGTTTAATATCCAATAACTTTGTTTCAATATTTGCAAGTCGCTCTCTATAGAAATCAGCTGCATCCATTAAATCTTCAATATCAACACCTGTATTAGCTCCTCCCATTTTTTTATTAGAAAGCAATAAGCTTTTTTCTTCATTGTAAACACGTTCATAAGATTGTCTTATTTGCAGCTTAAATTCTAAATCTTCTATACTGTCATTAATAGCCTGAACTTTAGGAGATTTAGCTACATTAGCTCTTTCTAAGTAGTTAATTTCATGGTTCACAGAGACAATTGTAATCGCATTATTATTAGCTTTTACCTGAATACTGTTGGCTTGAATATAAGGAGATAAACCTGTAAGTTTTATTTCATTAGTACCTTTATTGACAGCTATATTTGTCGTTCGTTTAATTTCAGCGCCATTTAAAAAGACGGTAACCTCTTTGATTTTAGAATCGATTTCTTTTACTTCTTCTTGGGCAACTAAAACGTTAAAAG
>JAUHZI010000022.1 GCA_030426105.1 Bacteroidia bacterium
GAAATGTGCTTACTTAAAAAGCATTTATTTGATGATTAGTTTTTGTACAGTGTTTTTAATTTTTATTAAATAAATACCTTGTGGTAAATCAACTGTTAAACTATTACTTTGGAGTATTGATGTATTGAGTAATTTTCCACTTAAATCAGTAATTGTAATTAATTCACCATGTGCTACCTTATCAAAGGTTATATTATTAGTAGCTGGGTTAGGGTAGAAGTGAAATGATTCTGTTTGAGCTTCCTCAACCGATACAGGATCATTTATTACAATAGAAATATTATCCAACGCTAAGATATATTGATCAGTGGCATAATGTCTGAAAGCAAAATGAACTGTTTGATTATTTAATGCAAATTCGTCTAAATTTACTGAATAACGTGTCCAATATGGAGAAATAGCAATTGAGTCATATAGTAAAGGATTGCTAGTAAAGTCACCTAATGCAGTGCCTCCAGTTGAATACAATACTTGAAAACCATCAGGGTGAGAGGCATCTATAGATCTTAAATCAAAAGAAATAAAGTTTCCATAATTACCAAGAGTAATGGCTGGTGAGATAAGATAATCGTCAGCTTCACCAGAAGTTTCAAACCAAGAAGTAGCCACTAGTATTGAGTCTCCGCTGCCAGTTGAATCATAATCTTCTATAACATTCCAAGCAGCTGTCATAAAATTTACACTAATATCATTATATGGAACTAGCTGGTCATTGTCGATTAATTGCCAACCTGTAGGAATTCCATTGTTAAAATCAGTATTTAAAATTGTAACTTGCGCATATTGCGTTAAAGCAAAAAGTGAAGTGACAAAAAATAGTATTTTCTTCATTTTATAGTTTTAATCTCCAACAAATGTAATGATTCTACTAATGTTTGGAGGTATTATACGTTAAAAGGTTGTAAATTATTGTTATTTGATGTACTTTGTTTTCATATTCTTTTGAAAAAGGAAGAAAATAGCATTAATTTTGCTTGTATCATGAAATGGTTAAATATACTATTGGGACTTTTGTTATTAGTGGTTGCTTGTAAAAAGGAACAACCCATGGATGATATCGTGGTTGAAACAGAACTTGGGCCTGTATATGCAGGAGAAGTCGATACTTCAATGTTTAGTTATACCTTCTCAAACCCCGTTTCTATTACTGTAAATTATGATTCAATGAATTTGTATGGGTATGGTGCTACCGAGTTAGATTTTGATTTTAATGGTATCGCAGATTTAAACATTGCAATGGATCTTTTAAATCCTGATAGTTTACATCTGTTAAATGGTACAACTCCTAACCCTCAACCCAATTGTTTAATTGAGGGAGGAACGAATATAGCTCTGGCTATGACTAGTGAAACAATTCAGGTTAACGGAAATTTATCGACGGTATATTGGTGTGACACAATTCAACAAGGTCAAGAAATTGGGGATGATTTACAGTGGAGTAGTATTAGTTCAGATTTAAATATGTGGAGAACCATTAATGGTTCAATGGCAGGATGTTGGATAGATGCAGAAGGAATTAATTATATTGGATTTAAGTTCAATGAAAAGTTTGGATGGCTAGCTATTGATGTCACAGATCCTTTTAATCCGCTATTAATTAAATTTGCGATTCAACGATAAAGAGTAGTGAAAATGCAGCAAACAGATTTATCCAAATTTAATAATAGTTGGTATAATCCAGGTGGGAAATTGAAGCGCTTAATGTGGTTTATAGTCAATGTTTTGGTGTTTCAAAACCGATTAAATGGTTGGAGTGGGAGTAAAGTCTTCTTTTTAAGGTTATTTGGTGCTAAAGTGGGAAATAATGTTGTTATAAAACCCAATGTAAATATCAAATATCCATGGTTATTGTCAATTGGAGATAATTCATGGATTGGAGAGCAAGTGTGGATAGATAATCTAGCGTTTATAAATATCGGAGCCAATGTTTGTCTTTCACAAGGTGCTATGCTGTTGTGTGGAAATCATGATTATAAAAAAGTAGCATTTGATCTTATAGTTGGAGAGATTACTTTAGAAGATGGTGTATGGATCGGAGCGCATGCAATTGTAGGGCCAAGTGTAACTTGCTATTCTCATGCTGTTTTATCAGTAAAATCTGTAGCTTCCTCAGATTTAGAAGCGTATACGATTTACCAAGGGATTCCAGCTATAAAAATTAGAGAGCGTCATATCAAGCTGTAATTTTAGACCTTCAATTTATTTTATAGAGCAAAGAAACATTGTGGTTGATATATAGTCCAGCGTTTGCCTTGTTAAAATTATTCGAAAGGTTGTATCCTACTTCGAAAGAATTCTTCAAATGTGTAGCTATTCCCACTAAAAATTCATTATGAGCAAAATTATATCCAATATTAGCAAGGATGCTTTTCCTTCTTATTGAAAGGTTAGAAATAAACTCAGTGAACGTTTTATGGTGAACCCATACAATAGAGGGAGTAAGAGATAATTGTGGGTGAAGCTTGATAATAGTTCCAGATTGAAAAGAATACAAGTGAGGTAGATACCAAAAAGTGTTTTTATAAGTGGCTCCGATGAAAAAGTTTTGAGTAGAAAATGTTGCTCCGACACCAGCACCAAAAATGGTTCGATTGAATTCTATTGTTTGGTAAATAGAAGGGTAGTTGTATCTTGAAATCTCAGCTCCAAAAGTTAGTTTGCCCTTTTGGTTTTCAACTAACTTGTTTGATGGTTCAGCTCATTTGCTTGTTTTAGTTTCGCTGTATAATGTATAAAATTAACCCCATATTCACTTCGTCTTATACTAACATTAGTGACTAATACGTTGAGGTACGGACTTGAAGAAAAATGAGCAGCTGTATAGGAACTATCTCTATGAATTGAAGCATTTAAGAATGATAATTTATCGAATGTGTCATAATTTCTAATGCTTGAAAATTGAGAAAAGGAACTATATGCTTGAAAAATAAATATTAAATAGATGTATCTCATAATAGACCATTGTTTTTATCGTAAAACAATCAAGTCTTAAAAAAGTTACATCAGTATTATTTTATTCTTATTAATTGCTTTCCATCCCAGCGATAAACCTCAGTTTTATAAACTATATTCATCACATATTCATCGTTTTCATCAACAACATAATCATCATTCTCGATTACAGGATCTCCAATTTCAATTTGTTTAATAATTAATTCATCTACAGGAATGTTGTATGATTTATTTGGTTTTAACTCTGTCAATTCACCAGATTCATAATCAATAATCTTGCCTTCGTAATCGTAGTAGAGATTCTTAATCTTTCCATTGCCGAATTTTACAGGAAAATAAGTGACTTCAGCCTCCCAACCAATTTCGCCAGTCGAGACATCAGAAAGTAGAACTTTTACTTGATTATCTGCGGTCACAATAATATAGTCATTTTGAGTAAGGCCTGGACAAGCTTCTCGGTATGTTTGAAAACGGATCATCTTTTTTACCCCTTTTAGCCCTGATTGTGCAGGTAAGGCAAGAAACCGAAAACCATGGTGCGTATTTGTTACTGAAGTCGTGTCAATAATTTTTCCAGTTTTATAGTCGGTTACACTCAATACAAAAGTATTATCACTACCATCCCATTTTTGAGGAGAAATAGCTAATATAGTTCCATCATTTAAATAGTATTGTTCGATAAAAGCATCAGCCCTTTTGATATATCCATATGCTAATGTAGTCTCGTCAAGATGATATTTTACAACAAGCCATTCTTTGCTCTCTTCGATAACTGCTAGAGAATACTTGCTAATCCTATCTTTGGTCTTATATAATGCATCTGGTGAAGAATAGATATAAGCATTATAATGTCCCTTTACTGGGAAGCTAGAGGATACCTTTCTAAAAGTACTGTCAGTTTGAGAAAATGATACTTGTGTGTATAAAAGCGTAAGTAATAACAGGTATTTCATAGCCTAAAAATAATAAAATTATGCGTTAAATAATTTTTGTTGTTTTTTACAGTTTAGTTGAAAATAAAAATAATGTAGATTATTATCTTTGATAACAACGTTTTTTTATGAAAACAGGAATAATTCTTGGATTTATATTATGCTTCTCATTTCTTAGAGTTGTAGCCTTAGACTATTATTGGGTTAATGGAAGTGGAAACTGGAGCGATATTAACCACTGGGCTACAACTTCCGGAGGAAATATCATTCAGACAGTAGTACCTTCTCCAAATGATAATGTAATTTTTGATGTAAACAGTGGTTTTACAATAGGCAATAATACAGTTACAGTTAATGTTTCTGCAACATGTCATGACATCACTTTTGTAGGAGCTTTAAATACTCCAATAATAACAGAATCTAATACTAATTTTCTGGAGGTTTATGGATCATGGGCGATGCAAGCAAATATGGTATATGACCTTTCAAAAACTGTTTTTAAATCAACAAATACAGGAGAAACAATTACTTCCAATGGGGTAGAAGTGTTAAATGATGTTGAATTTAGTAGTGCTGGAGGGTGGATTTTTCAAGATGATTTTGATTGTAGAAGGTTAATGTTTCTGGAAGGAAATTTAAATACGAATAATCAGACATTAACACTTTTACAATTTAGATCTTATGGATCATTAAATAGGGATTTAATATTGGGAAGTTCGTCAGTTATAATTGAGGGGACTTCATCGGGTTGGGAATATCAAGGAGCTAATGCTACAATTAACGCAGGTACCAGCACAATTGATTTTATAAACCAGTTAAGCACAAGTTTTAAAGATTTTGAAGGAGATAATAATCAACAGTATCATAGCGTTTTATTCAGTAACCCTAATCCTGGAGAAGCAGAAGTAGAAGGACCTTTTCAAGTCGAAAAAATGGTGTTTATGAGTTCTGGTGAAATTAAAGGAAACAATAGTTTTGATACACTTATTTTTTCGGCAGGAAACAATTATGTTCTGCAAGCCAACAATACTCAAACAGTTCTTATTCACTTTTCTGCTTCAGCACCTCCGTGTCAAGGGCTAATTAATCTAGAGTCTTCCAGTGCAGGCTATCAGGCAGATATTAATATTCAAGGAACGGTAGCGTTAGATAATCTATCAATAAAAGATATTCAAGCGTTAGGAAATATACCTTTAATTGCGAATAGCTCTTTTGATATAGGGAATACAACAAACATTACATTTCCTCCAGCTACTGGAACTACTTTGTATTGGGTAGGAGGAACAGGAAATTGGAATGATAATACGCATTGGTCAACTGTTAATGATGGAATATATCCTGCTTCAAGTGGAGGGTGTGTTCCGACACCATTAGATGATGTAGTATTTAATAATAATAGTGGCTTTACAGCCAATAATACAGTGACATTAGATGCAATTACACAATATTGTCGTGATATAACATTTGTAGGAGCATTAAATACGCCTACAATAACAGGTGCAAACACCAATTATTTAGATGTCTATGGTTCGTGGACTATGCAAACTAATATGGTGTATGATATTTCAAAAACTATTTTTAAATCAACAAATACAGGTGAAACAATTACTTCAAATGGAGTAGAAGTGCTGAAAGATTTTGAGTTTAGCAGTTCTGGGGAGTGGACATTTCAAGATGATTTTGATGCACGTATACTAACTTTTCTTGAGGGAAATTTAATAGCTAATAATCCAACCTTGACATTAATGCAGTTTAGATCAAGTGGGGCATTAAATAGGGATTTAATATTGGGAAGTTCATCAGTTATAATTGAAGGGACAAATTCTGGATGGCAATATCAAGGAGCAAATACAACTTTGAATGCTGGAACAAGTACAATTGATTTCATTAATACACTGAACAATAGTTTTAATGATTTTAGAGGAGATAATAATCACCAATACTATCGTATTCTTTTTTCTGATCCTAATCCTGGAATTGCTGAAGTTGATGGGCCTTTTCAAGTTGAGAAAATGGTGTTTATGAGTTCAGGTAAATTAAGTGATAATAATACGTATGATACATTAATTTTTTCAGCAGGCTGTAACTACGTATTACAAGCTAATAATACTCAAACCGTTACAGCCCATTTTTCTGCTTCAGCTCCACCATGTCAAGGTTTAATCAATGTAGAATCTACTAGTGCTGGAAATCAAGCAATACTTAATATTGGCGGAAGTACTTCGTTAGATAATCTATCTATAAAAGATATACAAGCAACTGGTAATATTCCTTTGTTGGCCAATAGTTCCTTTGATATAGGAAACAATACCAACATTACTTTTCCTCCAGCAACAGGGACAACATTATATTGGGTTGGGGGAACTGGTAATTGGAATGATAATACACATTGGTCCACAGTTAACAATGGTATATATCCAGCTTCAAATGGAGGTTGTGTTCCCACCCCATTAGACGATGTTGTCTTTAACAATAATAGTGGTTTTACCGTTGGGAATAATGTTGTGACTTTAGATGGTATAACACAATATTGTCGTAATATTACATTTGTAGGAGCTTTAAATACACCAACAATCATTAGTTCGAATACTAATTTTTTAGATGTTTATGGATCATGGACAATGCAAGCTGATATGATTTATGACATTTCTAAAACTAGATTTAAGTCAATAAATACAGGTGAATTTATCACTTCAAATGGTGTTGAGGTATTGAAAGATTTTGAATTTAGTAGTTCAGGAGAATGGACGTTTCAAGATGCTTTTGATTGTAGAATATTAATGTTTTTGGAAGGTAGTTTAAATACCAATAATCAAGATATTACACTGTTTCAGTTTAGGTCATATGGAAGTTCGAATAGAAATCTAGTGCTGGGGAGCTCAGCTATTGATATAGAAGCTCATTATTCAGGATGGGAATATTATGGAAATAATTCACAATTAAATGCTGGTACAAGTATAATAGACTTCATTAATCCTCTTCACAATAGTTTTAGAGACTTTAAAGGAGACAATCAACACCAGTATCATCATGTTTTGTTTTCAGATCCAACTCCTGCTGAAGCTGAAGTAGAAGGCCCTTTCTTAGCTGAAAAAATGGTGTTTATGACTTCAGGAGAATTGAGAGGAGATAATGTTTTTGATACATTATTATTTACAGCTGGCAATAACTATACTTTACAAGCTAATACAACCCAAACAATAAACAACAAGTTCTATTTTAGTGGAAATCCATGTTATATTCTTTTTATTCGGTCTTCTTCAACAACAATAAGGGCTAATATTGATATTTTAGGTGGAAGTGTTAGAGTAGATTATGTTAATTTTAGAGGATTGGATGCAACAGGCTCTTATACTGTTGTTGATGTGGAGTTAAATAGTATTGATGCAGGAAATAATGTTGGTTTTACTTTTGCTCCTAATACGAATAATGGAATGATAGGTTTAGGTGCTGATGTAGAGGTAGCATGCCCATTTCCAAGCTTAGGACATACAATTTACACTAACGATTTCTTTTCAACACCAAATACAACATTTCTTTGGAATGATGGATCAACTGATGATACGTTATTTGTTACTGATTATGGGGTTTACAGTATTATTGTTGATTATGGACAAAATTGTATTGTACAAGATTCTATTAATGTTTTTGCAGACTCCGCTAGTAGACCCGTGCTAACTACTAATATTGTTGGAGATTCTGTGGTTTGTGACCTTGATTCCATACTATATACTATTCAAGGGAGTTCTGATATTGACTACTTTATATGGTCTTATGCTGGGGTTAGTGATTCTATAGGAAGCAATGATTCTTTATTCTTCTCGCCAGATTCATCAAGTGTTTTGAGTGTTGTAGGAAAAAATATTTGTGGCTATTCTATTCCAGAAGAACTCAACATTTTGGTAGGAGAGAGTCCAGTACTTCCAAATTCAAGTTGGCAAATTTGTGAAGGTGATACCATATCAATACCACTAGCTAATCATCAACTAATATATAGCAATACGCTTAATGTTCTGAACAATAGTTTGGTTGGAATAGCTGAAGGAACAGCAAACATTTATATTCTTGATACTATAACAGGGTGTATGAGTGATTCTTCTGTACAAAATATTGTTGTTAATGAATCACCTATAATGCCAACAATTTCTCCAAATACTCTGTGTGAAGGAAGTGTTATAAATTTACCAATAGTGGATTCTACTTCATGGCTGGTAGTCAATAGTAGTATTATCAATATAACTAATACTGATTTACTTGGTATAAGTCAAGGGACGACATCAATAAGTTTGATAGATACATTGTCAGGTTGCATTAGTCAAGAACAACAATTGACTGTATTACCTAAGCCGAGTGCAACAGCGACCATAGGTAATGAAATATGTTTGTCAGACTCTATAGCCCTTGTAGGAACTGGAGTGATAGCTTCACCATCAACAATAAGTGATGTATTGTGGACTACAGATACTTATTTAATTGATACTCTAAATCAAACTGCGCATATCTTTGATAGTATTGGAAATTATACTGTTCATTTTGTTGTTAATGGAACTAATGGGTGTACAGATACAGTAAGTAACAATATAGTAGTTCATGGTATACCTCAAGCATTATTTGAAGATTCAATTTATTGTCTATCTCAAGGTACAGTTTTTGAAAACCATTCATTAATTGATGCACCAGATATGATAACAGATTACCACTGGGATTTTGGAGATGGAGTTACTAGTAATCAAGCTTCAGAGGTGCATTATTATTCAGATACAGGGAATTATCAGGTGTCTTTAGTTGTAACTTCTAATCATAATTGTACAGATTCAATTACAAAACAGTTATCAATAGTTGAATCACCACAAGTCAATTTTACATTAAATGATATTTGTCAAAATGATTCTTTATTTGTTGTAGATAGTATAGCTGTAGGTATTCCTAATTCTATAGAAGAAATTCACTGGGATTTTGGAGATGGTACTGTAGTTAATTTAAATACACCGAATACCGAATTAGCACATATTTACCAGAATTCAGGAAATTATATTGTAACATTAATTGGAATGTCGAGCAATGGATGTACAGATACAATGGAAGCAACATTAAATGTGGCTCCAAAACCAGAAGTAAACTTCTTAAACAATCATAGTTGTATCAATGAACAAGGGATGTTGTTTGAAAATTTAACAACGATTCAAGGAGGTGGAAATTTATCGTATTTATGGCAATTTAATGATGGAGCAGGCGGAAGTTCTTCTATTGCTAATCCAGTATATAATTATACTACCGAAGGAGAATATGTTGTTGAATTATCAGCTATATCAACCGATGGATGTGCTGACAGTATTACACAGGTTATCTCCATATTTCCAAAACCGCAAGCACTCTTTTCAGAAGACAAAACAGCTGGATGTCCTGGAGTCTGTGTAACCTTTAAAAGTGAATCCTATGATTCAATTGGTATCACTAATCTTTATTGGAATTTTGGAAACGGAGTAGAGCAAACAACGAATAATTTTCAAGGATATTGTTTCGAAAACTCTGGGACATACGATGTAGTATTGGTAGCAGAGAATACATATGGGTGCTTCGACACAGTGAATAAAACTTCACTGATTCATGTACTACCTAAACCCATAGCTAATTTTGATATAAGCCCTGATGAAACAACTATAAATAATGCACTAATAACTTTTTCTAACAGTAGTACAAATGCTCTAAACTGGATATGGAATTTTGACAACGGAGTTATCGATAGTATTAATTACAGTCCTGAATATCAATATTCAGATTTAGGAACTTATGAAGTAGAATTGATTGTATTTGATTCAGTTGGTTGTTCAGATACTCTTTCTAAGGAATTAATCATTGAACCAATCAATAATATTTTCATCCCTAGTGCATTTTCACCTAATAATGATGGAGAGAATGATGTACTTTATGTAAGAGGATATACTGAGGCTATTTCTTTTAATGTATTTGATAGATGGGGTAAAGAAGTGTTCTTTTCTACGAATCAAAATATAGGATGGGATGGGATGATTAATGGACAAAAAGCTATCGAAGGAGTTTATTTTTGGTATTTAACAGTGTCAGTTGATAACGAAATTAGAAGTTACAAAGGAGATGTGTCTTTATTTCGATAAAAGGAAATTTTTAACCTAACCCCACATCAAGAGCCATCATCAATACAAAACCAATCATAAATCCTAGAGTAGCTACATCTGTATATTTATCTCGTTGTGTTTCAGGAATAACCTCTTCAACAACAACATATATCATTGCACCAGCAGCAAAAGCTAAAGCATAAGGAAGTATAGGTTCGAAATATAAAACAGCTGCAGCTCCAATAACTCCAAAAATAGGTTCAACTATTGCTGAAAGTTGGCCGTACCAAAAACTCTTTCTTCTGCTAACTCCCTCTCTTCTAAGTGGCATTGCAACAGCAAATCCTTCAGGGAAATTTTGTATACCAATTCCAATGGCTAAAATAACAGCTGTATTAACCATTTCAAACTCACCCATAGCAGCTCCAAAAATAACTCCTACCGCCAATCCTTCAGGAATATTGTGTAAAGTAATAGCAAGAATTAATAGCGTAGTACGATGCAAATCTGATTTAACACCTTCTTTTTCATCCTCCTTAAAGTTAATATGTAAATGGGGCATAATTTTATCAAGACCATAAAGAAATATAGCACCAATTATAAAACCAATCACAGCTGGCATTGCTTTAGCAAAACCTTCACCGCCTGTCATGTCAATAGAGGGACCTAGTAATCCAAAACAACTAGCAGCAACCATTACACCTCCTGTAAAACCAAGCATAGAATCTAAAACTCCACGATTTAATGATTTAAAGAAAAAAACTAAAGCTGCTCCAGATGCTGTAACTAACCAAGTAAAAGTTGTAGCAATTAAAGCTGCTAATACAGGATGTAGTTCAGAAAACCAATGAATTAAATTTGTCCACCACATAGTTTGAATTAGTGTTTTTGAATAAATATATTTTGTGTAATCTGTTCAGAAATATTGTATGTTTTTCCTTTACTTTCGATTTTAAAACTATTGTCAAAATCAAAGATTTCAAGTACTTTGACAGGAGTGCCTAGTACTAAGTTTTCTTTAGTAAGGTATTGAAGTAAAGCAGAGGAAGAATCATTAACTCCGACAATAACCCCTTGTTCACTTTGTTTTAATTCAGCCAATAAAATGGACTTTCTATGGTCATTGATGATACCATCTTTTGTGGGAATAGGATCACCATGAGGATCGTAATCAGGATTTCCTAAGTAATTGGCTAACTTATCAATTAATTGTTCAGATTTAATATGCTCTAATTGTTCAGCAATCTCATGAACTTCATCCCACTTGAAATGTAAGTTTTTAACTAAAAACGTTTCCCAAAGCCTATGCTTTCTGATGATAGATAATGCTAGTTTTTCTCCTTCTTCAGTTAATGTACTACCATTATATTTGATGTAATTCACCCAACCTTTTTGAGCAAGTTTTTTTAACATATCTGAAACACTTGCAGCTTTTATCTGCAAATGCTCAGCCAAAGCATTAGTAGATATGGGCGCACCATTTGTTGTTTCGCTTAAACTATAAATAGCCTTTATTTGATCCTCTTCTGATTTTGTCCCCATTTTGATTTGTTAAAAATAAAATTTAGACAAAGCTAAAAATTATTTTTTGGATAAAGGTCAAATAGAATCTGTTTTTAAAGAATCAAATGTCACTGTAAATGAAAAGTGCTTAGATTTTAACGATTTTGCACATCTTTCAACAACTTTAAGTAAGACGGATTAACTTCAAAAAAAGTTGATTATCTTTACATGCGACTTTAGAGGTGCTTTGAAGCCAGTTATGGTATTCCAAATAAAGCTGAGAAATACTCTTATTACTTGAACTAGATAATGCTAGCGGAAGGAAAAGTTGAAAATTAGCGCTCGCTATAGTCGTTTAATGGATTAAACTATGATAACTATTCAATTAAATGGACAAAAAATTCAGTTACCTCAAGGTGTAACACTTAAAGTCTTTTTAAACCAAAATAATTTAGCAAATAATGGAGGTGTGGCTGTGGCATTAAACCAAAGTGTAGTAGCTCAAAAAGATTGGGAAGAAAAAGAATTAAAAAACAATGACGAAATTATAATTATAACTGCGACTCAAGGCGGTTAATATAAGACTTAAAACTATGGCAAAAAAAGATAATATTCCAAATTCAGCCTCAAAGATAACGAGAGATGAGTTTCCAGGTTCTAAAAAAATATATGTAGAAGGTGAGTTACACAAAGACATTAGAGTTGCTATGCGTGAAATCACATTGACAGATTCTAAACCAATGTTTACTGATGGTGAGTTTAAGAAAAAGGCAAACGCACCTGTAACGGTTTACGATACCTCAGGTCCATACACTGATCCATCAATTGAAATTGATGTACGTAAAGGAATTCCTGCCATTCGTAAGCAATGGATTTTGGATCGAGGAGATGTAGAGGAATTAGATGGAATAAGTTCAGAATATGGAAAAGAGCGGTTGGAAAATAGTGAATTAAATCACCTGCGTTTTCAACATTTGCAAAAACCATTAAGAGCTAAAGATGGGGCAAATGTTACTCAAATGCATTATGCAAAAAAGGGGATCATTACACCAGAGATGGAGTATGTTGCAATAAGAGAAAATCAGCGATTACAAGAATATAAAGGAACTATTAACCAACATCCAGGACAAGGATTTGGAGCAAATATTCCTGAGGTAATCACTCCAGAATTTGTTCGTTCTGAAATAGCAGCTGGTAGAGCAGTATTACCAAATAATATTAATCACCCTGAAACTGAGCCAATGATTATTGGACGTAATTTCTTGGTTAAAATTAACGCTAATATTGGTAATTCAGCAGTGACATCTTCGATAGAAGAAGAGGTGGAAAAAACAGTGTGGGCAACAAGATGGGGAGCTGATACGGTAATGGATTTGAGTACAGGTAAAAATATCCACGAAACAAGAGAGTGGGTAATCCGTAATTCACCAGTTCCAATTGGAACTGTTCCAATTTATCAAGCGTTAGAAAAAGTAAATGGAAAAGCAGAAGATTTAACGTGGGAATTGTTTAGAGATACATTAATAGAACAAGCTGAGCAAGGTGTAGATTATTTTACAATTCATGCAGGAGTATTGTTACGTTATGTTCCAATGACAGCTAATAGAGTAACAGGAATTGTATCTAGAGGTGGTTCAATAATGGCTAAATGGTGTTTGGCTCATCATAAAGAAAACTTTCTATATACGCATTTTGAAGACATTTGTGAAATCATGAAGCAGTATGATGTAGGTTTTTCTTTAGGGGATGGTTTACGACCAGGATCAATTGCTGATGCTAATGATAGAGCACAATTTGCTGAACTGGAAACATTAGGAGAATTGACTAAAATTGCTTGGGAACACGATGTGCAGGTAATGATTGAAGGGCCAGGTCATGTACCTTTGCATATGATTAAAGAAAATATGGATAAAGAGCTAAGAGATTGTTTTGAAGCTCCATTTTATACATTAGGACCTTTAACACAAGATATAGCTCCTGGATATGACCATATTACATCAGCGATTGGTGCTGCGAATATTGGTTGGTATGGAACAGCAATGTTATGTTATGTAACACCAAAAGAACATTTAGGTTTACCCAATAGAGATGATGTAAAAGAAGGGGTGATTACCTATAAAATAGCTGCTCACGCTGCTGATTTAGCTAAAGGATTTCCAGGATCTCAAATTAGAGATAATGCAATGAGCTTAGCGAGGTTTGAGTTTAGATGGGAGGATCAGTTTAATTTATCCTTAGATCCTGACACTGCTCGTGCTTATCATGATGAAACATTGCCAAGTGATAATGCAAAAGTAGCTCATTTCTGTTCAATGTGTGGGCCACATTTCTGTTCAATGAAAATCACACAAGATGTGAGAGATTATGCAAAAGAACATGGATTAAATGATCAAGAAGCATTGGAGGAAGGAATGAAAGAAAAAATGGATGAGTTTAAAGCGAAAGGTGGGGAACTCTATTTAGAACCTGAGAAGTTACAGTAAAAGTAACTGTGTTAAATAAATCTTAAAAAAGAGATAAAGTGGTAAACTTCTTTATCTCTTTTTTATTTTTACTCAATCTGGGAAAAACAGTTCCCATATTGAAACTTTAAAAATAGGTTTTTTTACCTATTTGTCACAGTTTTAAGGCTGTTTGAGTGATTGGTATAAAAATCGCTTATGGGAAGTTATATTAAAAAGTTTACGTCATGAAAAATTTTATCACTTACCCAATTTTAGTCTTAGTACTGTTTTTTAACAAATCTTTTTTTGCGCAATACGATACAATCCAGTATTTGCCACCTATATATATAGCAAATGCAATAAAGAATAGTGCAAGCAATATAAAAAACCACTTTCTAGTTTTATCAACTGTAGAGAGTAACAGCTTTAACGTCACGCTAAAAGATGGCTCAGGAGCTTTATTTACTGGATATACTGTTCAATCGGGAACACAAGCTTCCCCAGGAGTATTAACAATCTCAAGAACTAATCCAGCTAGAATTAAATTTAATGGAACTGGAGTAAACGTTCATGGTATAGTTTCTCGCTCTTCGTTGAACACGACATTAGCATCAGATGGATTATATTTTGAAGCATCAAAACCATTTTTTGCAAATATCAGACATCAAGCAAATTCACAAGCAGGATCATTAACGACTAAAGGAAGTTCAGGGTTGGGGACAGACTTTTTTGTTGGGTTTCAAAATATGAAGAATTCTTCATCAAGTGTAAATACACATGAGTCTCATTTTTTCTCAGTAATGGCCACAGAAGATAATACAGCAATTACATTTACTAATTTTAAACCAGGAACCACATTTTATGGTAGAGGAATAGATAATAGCACTTCTCCTGTAACAGCGACTGATACTACAATTTTTTTGAACCAAGGAGAGTCGTTTGTACAAGCACAGGAAAAATACCTAATGCCTAGTTATTCTACTACCAACAATTATAATGGAATTAGAATTATTGCAGATAAAAAAATAGCTGTTAATAGTGGAAGTCTATTGGCTGTTCAAGATGGAAATGGTAGAGATATAGGGATGGATCAAATCGCTCCAAGTCGCTTAGCAGGAACAAAATATGGGGTTATCAAAGGAAATGGAAATACATCTAGAGAAAAAGTAATTGTAGTAGCTACAGAAAGTGGTACAACAACACTTTCTACGTCAAATGGTAATGTCACAATCAATGGATTGGGAGCTTATACAATTTTAAACGGAGCGTATTGGAATACAGTTAGTTCACCATCAGTGGGTAGTGCTCACAGTAACATGGTTTTTACAAGTGATAAGCCTGTTATGGTATATCATACAACTTTTGGTGCAAATGCAGGAAACGCGAGTAGTTTAAATATTATACCACCAGTTGCAGATTGTATTGGATCTGATTCAATATATGTTGCCAATGCGTTACAATTTGGAAACAGTTCTAAAATTAATATCATTAGTAAAGTAGGAAGTACCATACAAATCGAAGACGAAAACGGTAACAATCTTCTAACAATCCCGAGTTCAGCTGGTAACAATTTTGCTGGATCAAGTTTAGGTACTCATTTGTCAACATCTTTTTCTATTCCTTCTGGTGTTTCAGATGTTTTTGTTCATGGAGATGATAAGTTTTCCTTAGGATTTTTTGGTGCAAGTGGAGTTGCTGGTGGAGCAGGGTATATGAGCTCATTTTCATTAACTGATGTAGAGTTTGATAATTCAGCTTCTATTTTATTGAACAATGGAGGTGAACTTAAAGTCGATTTATGTGAAGTGAATTCAGCAAACTTAGGTGTTGAAACCCCAGGTATTTACTCTGATTTCCAGTGGTATAAAGATGAAGTGGCGATTAATGGAGCTACAAATTCATCGTTAACTGTAAGTACAAAAGGGAATTATTATGTAAAAGCTACCTATTGTTCATTTGATATCGCTGCTACTACTGTTAATGTTGATCATTTTGGTACTTATGGAAACCAAGGTATTAGTGCTTTAGAATCCTCTTTTGATGCAACAAGTTTTGATGGTGCTGGAAATGGTTTTAATGTTTCAACATGGGTAGATAATGGAAAGCATGCAAATGATGCTACAGCTTCAAACGGACCAACAGTTACTAATGGATTTAATTCACTTTCAAATGGGCAGGGTAATGCGTATGGGAGAAACAAATATTTTTCAGATAAAAATTATGCAACAGGATTAAACTTCAATAGAAATAATGGAAATTATTTAAAAACAAATGCAGCACTTACACCACTGAATGGGACGAATAACTTTAGTTTTGTGATTGTTGTTAAAGATGATAATACACAAAATAATAGAGCTATTTGGTCATTTTCAAATGAAGCTACAGCTCCAAGGTTAATCAAAGAAAATGGGGGATATCGATTTGTACAAGGAACTAGAAGTGCTCCAAGTATAACAGGGAATATTAACACGAATACTAATTTATATCACGTTATTTCAGGAGTATATGATGGAACAGCTATTACTTTATATGCTGATGGAAAAAAAGGAGCAAGCTCAAATAGTACAGCATTGCTTTCTATCCTTTCTGAAATGATTATTGGAGGAGGAGCAGAGGGAACTAATGAGTTCTTTGATGGATTAATATTGGGTACTTCGGTTTTCAATATAGCCTTAACTGATGCAGAAAGACAAATAGTAGAATCGTCATATGCATTAAAATATGGGATTTCTTTAGATGAAACGAATGATGAAACTTCTTTAAATGATGGTGATTATATTTCTTCTTTTGGAACTGTAATTTGGGATTATTCTACTAATAGTGGTTTCCATAATCAAGTTGCTGGTATAGGTTATGATGAATGCGGTAAAATCAATCAAAAACAAGCAACTTCTGTAGAGGGAGATATTTTAACAATAGGTTTGGGAACATTAACGAATTTTAATAGCACAAATACTTCTAATTTCACAAACGACGATTCTTTCTTTATTTGGGGAAATAATAATGAAGAAGAGGATTCATTCCAAGTTACTGATTTTGGTACTACTGTAAATGGAGAAACAATGCAAGGTAGAATGAAAAGAGTTTGGAAAGGGCAAGAAACAGGAACTGTAAATCAACTAACATTAAAGTTTGATTTAAGTAAAGTAGGTAATGGAGCTGGAGGTATTGGTACTAACGACTTAAGTAAAGTGAGATTATTGGTAGATAGCGATGCTTTATTTGCCTTTGGAGCAACATCAATCGCACCAACAACTTACAATCAAACTACTGGAATAGTCGAATTTTCTCATAATTTCAGTTCTTCAACAGGTTTCTTCTTTACTTTGGGAACGGTTGATGTAGGAAGTGCAGCTTTACCAATTGAATTGACGTATTTTGATGCTGTTTTAGTAGAGGATAAGGTAGAATTGTTATGGGAGACTGTTACAGAGATTAATAACGATTATTTTATTGTTGAACGTTCTACTGATGCCGAAAACTGGGAGTATGTTGGAGAAATTGAAGGTGCTGGAAATAGCGTAGAAAATTTATACTATAGTTTAGTTGATGAAAAACCATTAAAAGGAACTTCGTATTATCGATTAAAGCAAGTAGACTTTGACCTTAATTATACTTATTCAAATATTGAGGTTATTGAGAACAATACTGGGAATTATAGCTTAACAGCTTTTCCTAATCCTACAAAGAATGATATTACGATTGATTTAAGTACAGTTGAAAATTATGAAATAGAGTTATTGAATAATATAGGGCAGAAGATTATGACGAATTATAATGAAAATAGTGGACAAGTTAAGCTGTCAATGGAGGATTTACCTGAGGGACTATATTTTGTAAATGTAAAAACTGGAGGAACAACTCAAGTATTGAAAGTTATTAAGGAATAAAAATTCAATGTAATCATAACACCTTCTCAAGTTTTATGATTAATGAAGAAGTAATGTTTATTGTTTAATGATTTTCTTACTTGAAATTAACCCTTCATTATTGTAGATCTCTATAAAGTATATCCCTGCTATAAGCTTTTCCACAGGAATATTACTATCACCAGAAATAGAAGTTTCGATAATTGTTTGTCCCAGTATATTTTTAATTTTAGTGCTTAAATTTTTAGAGTCAAGATGATTTATTTTTATCGAAATATTATCTGAAAATGGATTGGGACTAATAATAGGTTCAATTGATGGTACTTTTATTCCGTTATGTGTTATATTATCCATATTGTACTTATAAACTTCACTTTGATAAATATCAAAAGCAGAACCATTAATGATATAAGCATGATTGTCTAATACAAAAGATGCTGGAGCCCACCTAGAATTCCCTGGATGAGAAGGCATTTGTTCCCAACTATCAGCTGCAGGGTCATATTTCCAAAATTCACCCTCCTCCATAGATTGATGATCACTACCATCACCGCTTAAAATATAACCAAAACCATTATGGCTAAATTGTGTGCCAGCTACACGCCCTTCTGCTGGAATACTTTGTACTTCCATCCACGTATCATCTGTCGGGTTGTAACGATACCAAGTGTCGTATATCTCATCACCAGCTGTGCCATGACCAAAACCAACATATACGTAATTTCCTATGGCGAACTGATATGGATGGTGACGATTATGGCTAGGAAAGTTTGCTTTTTGAACCCACGAATCGGTGGTAATATTATACTGCCACCAATCGTTTAAATTTCCAGAAGCATTATTCCCCAATCCCATATAAATATTTCCTTGATGTGTAACAAAAGCAGGGTGTATTCTTGCGTTACAAGGACAAGATGTTAGTTCTATCCAAGTTGATGTCAATGGATTAAATTCCCATAAATCGTTTTTATATATTGACGCTCCAGTTGTATTGTCAAAATGTAACCCAAAGCCAAAGTAGGCCTTGTTATTCCAAACATCACCTATTCCATACCCTCTGTCCCCTCCTGGAAAACCATCAAGTTGGGTCCAACTATCAATGTCTGGAGAATATTTGTAAAATCTATTTGAAGGAAAACTACCAAATGAAGTTAAGCGACTTCCAGCAACAATGTAGCCAGTACCGTTAATTGCAAAACCAAAAGAATGATCAGTTTGAAAACTACTAGGTAGTGAACTTACTTGAGTCCATTGTGCTACTAAAGACGCAGGAATGAATAGAAATAAGAGAAGTATTTTAGTCATAGTGAATGTATTAAATATAAAGTAAATCTTTACTAAAATTAAACTCAAGTTTTCAGTACAATTGTTTTATTTTAAATAATGATTCATCCACTACGAATATAAGAGCAGGGAAATTGAAATCAAAGTGTATTAAAGTGTCTTTAGTACTATGTAAGGTGTTTATTTTGAGTTGTTTGAAAGCTTTTTGTGTAGGGGGCATTTGAGAACCAATTAATTGAAGCGCCATATAACATAAAAAGAGTTTACTATTTCTTAATACAACCATAATTTCTTTTTAATAAATTGATTAAAATGAATAATGACCTTTGCAAAAAAAACAGATGGAGTTATTCGTTGTCATTTTTGGAGCACTATTTTCGGTGATGAACCCTTTAGGTACAGTGCCTGTTTTTGTTGGTTTAACTCAAGAAAATACGGTCAAAGAAAAGAGCCAAATTTCGTTTTGGACCTCTTTCAATGTCATGATTATCTTGTTTATAGCTTTTTTTGGAGGAAAATACATGCTATCTTTTTTTGGAATTAGTATAGATTCACTAAAAATTGCTGGGGGACTTATTATCGCTTCTTCAGGTTTTGCTCTTTTAACGGGTAAATTTGCTGAACATAAAGGGATGAAAAGAGAAAGGGTTCAAAAGGACATAAAAACCAGAAGTGAAATAACTCTGACACCACTGGCTATTCCGATGTTAGCAGGACCTGGTACAATATCGTTATTAATTACATTTAATCAAGAGTATAAAGAAATATCGGAACTGCTCATTATTCTAGGAGCTATTGTTTTTACAGTTGCTAGTATTTATCTTATTCTGAGATCTTCTCATTTAATTGTAAAGTTATTAGGAGCATCTGGAATTAATGCTTTGTCAAGAATAATAGGTTTTATCGTAATTGCGATAGGAGTAGAGTACATTATCTCATCGATTAAAAATATTATTCAAACATTGTAATAAAACTGTTAGTCAAATTGTTGAAATGTTCATTTTACAAATAAATAAAAACCATAAAAAAATAACTAACTTGCAACTGTTGTAATTAAAGACGCAACACAATTTTTTCTGAGATGAAAACGACCATTAAAATGAGGCTACCCCAAGCGCTTATTTTAATTCTTACCTGTTTTATAGGAATGGGTAGCTTATCTGCGCAAACTACAATTGCTATACAAAGTTTTGAACCGAGTGGGGATACATGGATACCGATGACATTGTCTACTCCTGCTTGTAATAATAGTGGTGATGTTTGGGATTATAGCACTTCAATCGGGAGTATATCACCTAATCACTTAACACAGTTTTGGGGAATAGCTGATTTGAATGGTAATTGTGGAGGATCTGGGTTCGAAACCATTACTTTGCCAAATGTTGATGTTTCATTATATACAAGTGTCACTTTTTCTTTTGATTATAATGTTGTAGGTTTTGACAATGGAGATGATTTAAAATATGAATTGTTTTATGATAATGTAAGCCAAGGAGAGGTCGTGGTTGTAAATGGATCAAGTAATACTTCTACAGGAGGTTGGATAACAGAAACAGTAAGTATACCTAATACCGTAACGAATGTTAGTGTTATTTTAAGCGCAAAGCAAAATGGAGGAAGCGATTATGGAGGGTTTGATAATGTTGTTTTAGAAGGAACTAGTACATGCACACCTGCTACAATTTCTAGTGTTTCTCCTACTTCAGGGCCAGAGGGAACTACAGTAACCATTACAGCATCTTCAGGAGATTTAACAGGAGGTAGTGTTTTGTTTAATGGTGTATCGGCAACAATAACTTCTAGTAATGCAACGACTATAGTATGTACCGTACCTGTAGGTGCAACGTCAGGGGATTTAACAATCATTGATGGACAACCTTGTTCTACAACTTATTCTAGTTTTACGGTTACCTGTGGTCCTACAACTGAACCTTCAACAGTTAGTTCTGGTTTAAACTTTACAGATGTCGATTGCGAAAACTTTACTATTAATTGGTCAAATGGAGATGGTGCAAATCGTATTGTAGTAGTTTCAACATCAACTATTACTGGAACTCCAACAGATCAAACGGCATATACAGCGAATCCTGTTTATGGAAGTGGAAATACTTTAAATGCTGGTGAATATGTTGTGTATAATGGAAGTGGAAACTCAGTTACTGTTTCTGGTTTGACTGTAAATACAAATTATTTTGTAAGTGTTTATGAGTACAATGGAACAACAGTAAATTGTACAGAAAATTATTTAACAACAACTATGCTTTCTGGAGCACAAGCTACACTAACAGCTTGTGCTACCTGCCCAGAAATCAAGAGTATTTTAGTTAACTCATGTGGTAATAGTACAGATGAAGGAACCGATGAATATGTCGTGTTTAAAAATGGTTCATCAGCTTTAAATGTAGATGATATCCAAGTTGATTTTCCTTCTGGAGGCTCATATTGTAATACTGCTTGTGGCGGAAATACAATAGGCAATAATGCAGCATATATTAGTGCTTTGAATACAACTGCTGGATGTACTAAGTTTACTTATGCCGATCCAATACCAGCTAATGCTACCGTAATGTTATTTACAGGGCAGACACCTTCCTATGTATACGATTTCTCATCTATGTGTGGTAATGGAGAGCTAGTTTATCTTTTGTTTTGTAGTAATACTAGTGGATCTGGTAGGTATGGTAATTCAAGTGGTGCTAACAGAACAACGACAATGACTTGGGCTAGCTGTAACCAAAGTGTAACTTTCTTTAGTTCTTCTGCCAATACTGGGTCTGATGGAGATTATGTTAGTTTCGATGCATTGGGAACTCCTACCTATAATAATGAAGGAGCTTGTTTAGCTCAACCTCTTTCTATTGAGGTGATAGCCTTTAATGCTAAAAGACAAAACGAAGGGGTAGTTTTACAGTGGCAAACAATAAGTGAAGATTTAATAGATCGTTATAATATATACAAAAGTATAGATGGTAAAAATTATGAAATGCTAAGTAGTATAGCAGTTAGTGATTCAAGAAATGAGAATATGGCATATACTACAACTGATCCTACTGAAGTTAAAGCTATAGCTTACTATATGTTAACAGTTGAAAAAAATGGAGAAGAAGAAACGATAGCATATACTACAGTTCATGCTGATAAATACGAAGTTACTGTTCACACAAATGAAGATAGCTGGGTCATTCATAATCAAAATGGTGGTGAAGGCTCTGTAGAGTTACTAAATTGTAACGGACAGCTTCTTAGAATCTATCGTCTAAGTTCAGATAAAATACGTTTGTCAAATATGGATCTGTCAGAAGGTATTTATTTTGTTCATGTAAAGAGTAATACGGCTTCTAGAGTAATAAAGCTAGTAAAGTAAATGGAGCTTACTAAAAATTGTGAATTCTATTTTTTAGAATGAACTGTAATCCTAAATCTAAACCTAACCTATAATCGTATTCAGCTTTTTTTCTAGAACTTGTATGTGAACTTGTTTTTAGTTTTTTAGGTGGAGCAATTTGAATAATTTCAACTCCTTCATGTTGTTGATTCATGAAATCAATAGCAGAATTGTAATAAAGGTGTTCTTCTTGAATACATTTTTTCCAAGCTTCTTTCTCTTTATTCCAAAAAGATCCCAAATAATTAATATATGATAATTTGTCTTTTTTCTCTTTAGGGCTTGTTCTGATAACAATAATTTTTGTTGCTCCTAATTCTATGGCTCTTTGTACAGGAATGGGATCACTCCAACCACCATCCATCAGTTTTTTACCCCCTAATTCGTGAATACCTTTAGAGAATAACGGTAGGGTAGAAGAAGCAATTAAACAATCGTTCCATGAATTCATGTTAGGCCTCAAATATTCTGGTTTTCCTGAGTCAATATCCGTTGCAACAAACTCAACAATTGCATTTTTTGTTTTTTCAATTGCCTGTGAATAATCAATTGGGTATTCAGTCGTTGTAAAGTGTTTCAAATGCTTTAAATTCACTACACCTTCTTCTTTAAAAGCATTTAGTACGTTAATGAATTCCTTGTCCTCTGAAAGTGATTTAATAATTTCTAATGTAACTCGATATTGATTTCCTAAGTAATAAGACAAGCACATAGCTCCCCCAGAAACACCAATATAATGACTAAAAGGATAGAAGTTTTGACTAACAAAAGCATCCAATACACCAGCTGTGAAAACAGTTCTAAGAGCTCCTCCTTGTAAGACCAATGCAATTTTTTCGTGTTTCATACAAAAAACTAAAAAATATTCGATTAATATACGATTAAAATTGTATTTTTAAGCGATAAATTTAATAATAACATTATGTCATTTTATAAAGAAGTAAGAACTTTTTTTCTTAAAAACGATCCAGGTAGAGTTCGATTAGCTAAGAAGATTGCAGCTAATTTTAAAACAAAATCTGCTCAAAAAATAGTGATGAAAAGATTAGTAGAGGTGTATAGAAGTGGAGGACCAGCTAATATTAAAATTATTCCATCTGTTACAGAAACACCAAAAGTAGCAGTTAGTGTTGAGGAAGAATAAAATATAAAAAGAAAATGAATAGAACCAGATTGTGTATTCTTTCTGGTTTTTTTATGCATAAAATTATGATAAATAGAGTTGTAGGAGGAGTGCTTCTATTAGCATCAGCCTTTTTTGTGAGTTGCGAACAAGGTGAAAAAGGAGAGGAGTCTGTAGTTGCGAATAAGGCAAAAGCTGAAGAGAAAAGTGACTTTTACCAACAGAAATATAAAGCCCAAAAAGTTAAATCAAAAAAGGCTGTAGCTATTCAATATAAATTTGGAGAACCAAGTGATGAAAGATTGTATATTTATCAAACAGATTATAACGAAGATGGATATTTGTTAGATTCAATAACGTATAGAAATAACTATAGAGTAGCCAAAGAAGTGTTTGAATATGGCATGGATCATAAAATTGTTAAAAGAGCTTTATACGACAGTTCTGAAGTGCTCGTATCATTGTTAGAAAGAGAATTGAATTCAAATGGTGATGAGGTAAGTTTTAAATCTTTTTTAAGAGATACTCTAAGGTATAGTCAAAAGAAAGTATACGATGATAATAATCAGTTAATTAAAATAACAGATTATTACAATGATGGAAGTATTAAAAGTGTTTCATCTTATGCCTATAATTCAAAAGGAGATGTGATTAATAAAAAGGAAATGAATGATATTGGTGTTGTTTTATTGAGACAGGATATAGGTTATGATAGTGAAGGGCGAAAAATAAGTGAAATAGATTATGATAGTACAGGTATAGCTTTAGGAAAAACTTTGATTAAAAATTACGATGCGAATGATAAAATTCAGCTCATAGAAAAATACGATGGGAATGATAGTTTGTTTGCAAAATATGCGTTTGAATACAATGCTAATGGTCAAGAAACAAAGAATACAATATACAACGGTTTAAATCAAATTTTGAGACAATCAATTACGAAATATGATGATAAAGGGAATAGAATCTCGTTTAAGTTATATGAAGGAGAGTTGGGCTTGAGAGGAACAGATTTAACAACTTACAATGATAAAGGTTTAGAAATTGAGTCTAAGACATTGAATCACCAAAATAAATTACAACATAAAAAGGTAAAAATGTATAATGATAAAGGTTTGTTAGAGCGAGAAATCAATTATAATCATTTGGATGAACCTGAGTTTGAGTTTAAATACGAATACACATATTTTGAGTAGATTAAGCTAAAATGGTTAAACCTGAAATTCGACAACTATTTAATTGGGCACTCAACTCTGAGTATGAAAAGTATATAGAAGAATTTGAGAACTATAATAAAGTAAACAATCTAAATTACAGTGATCTTAACAATTTAAGATTAATTAATAACTACTTGATAAGTTGTTTAAAAATTGAAGCCTATGGAAAAGGAATTCAGTTTTACCAATCTATCGAAGAATATGCCTGTGGTAACCCAGATATATACCATAATGCAGCCTGCTTGTTTTGTAAGAGTAATCAGTTAGATTTAGCTTTAACCTGTATTGACCAAGCTGGCTACTATGGAGGGAGTAAATTGTTATCGTTAATCAAACGAGATGAAGATTTAAAACCTTTATTCAACAAAGAAAATTATCATCAAATTCTCAATAAATACAAGCCAGAAAACCAGTGGTTATATGTTGAGTTTTGGGAAGATAAAAAAGAGGAGCTAAAAGGTTTATTGGAAGAGAGGCAACTGAAAGAAGCTGAACAATTAGTAAATGAAATAGGCCCTTATGAAATGACATTAGTTCAGGTTGATTTTTATCATTACCTGATCATGTTTTATTTGAAAACTAATCAGCTAGAAAAAGCTAGAGGATTAATAAACAAAGCCTTTCATCAAAATGGTATTCGCTTTTTCTTGTTAGATAAGCAAAGTGTAACAAATAATTTTGTTTGGAATAAAAAAATACCTCAAATATATAGAGACGTCTTGTATACTAATGAAACAGTACAAGCCTATGTTCGAGCTTTGAGAAAGCATGATAAAGTTGATGTCAATGAAATTGCAGAATCTCCTTTTAAATGGTTCAAGGAAAAAGCGATTACTATAAGTTCTGCAAAATGTTTTTTATCTAAGGAAAAAATAAAAAAAGGAGCAAAAGTCTATGAATTTTATTTTCATTATCAATTAGAATCAAAGCCTCATTATGCACTTGTAAATGTGTTTAATGAAAATGAAGGAGCAATAGAAAATAGGAATAAGTACCTTCAAGATAATTATGCTGTAGAAGATTTTAGATTGTTGAATAACTATAGTGGACGCATTAAAGAAATGCTTTTCAATAAGCCTTTTGATCTATTGGAGTTACTTCAATTAATTGCAACTCCAAATATTAATCCCAGTTTATTTAATTGCAATATTCGAGAGGTAATCAAGGATGAAACCTATTCTCCTGTTGACCGCCCTTTATACTATGAGAAAAAATATAGAAAGAAGGTTAACTTTAAACCAATAAACCCTTCAAATTATAAAGAAGGCTATATAAAGATAACAACTGTTGCTGAGCCAGAAAAGTTAGGAGCAGCTTATGGTGGAGGTTATATAAATTTATTATGGCTGTTAATTAAGTGTGGCTATTTAGACCAAATTAAAGGGTTATTACCTCAGTTGCCTCAATATTTTCCCGTTCTACTCTTATTGTTTGATAGAGAAGATATTCAAGATGTTGCGATCAATTATTATCAAAACCAAGAGTTTTTGGAAGTCTGGAATTTAGCTATATCAAAGTATAATAAAAAGAAACCAAGAGCTTATGCTAAAATAATTGATTTTGGAATGAGGTATCCAGAAATACGAGATGAAATAGCAACAGTATTGGAATTATATGAAATTCACCTTAGTGCTAGTACTGATTGGAATAATGAATTATTAGCTCATTTCAATTTGCATGGAGAATCAGGATTACTACAGCTCGTTTCATCTAATATTCAACCGATAAAAGTACTCAATTTAATGCATCATAAGGGAGCTTATATTACCAATGTCTCACAAGGTAAATTTTATTATAAATATTATGAGCATACACGTTGGACTTTGTTTTATACATTAGCTTTTTATGCAATAAGCCAAGGAAAAATAGAAATATGGGAACAGTGGGAAAAGGGTGTTGAACAAAAGTATTTAGATGGTCCGTATTACAGGTTTTTAAACAAGAACCTTATCAAGATAGAAAAAGAGTTCAAAAAGTTGAATCAACAATAGTTAGCAGTCAAAAGCTCTATAAATAGAGAGCAATTCTTTATTGTTAGCCCCTTTTTGAAAAGGTATTTCAAATGCTTCTATAAGACGAAAAGCTTCATGATTAAGGAGTTGATTCTCTTGAATAGTATCCCTATAAAAATGTACAAATTTTAAAATCCAAAAAGCATCAAAAACAAAGTAAAAGCGTTGCGTATAACTTTTTAGAGTCTTGGTGTTTTTTTGAATTTCTTCAATTTTGTTGGTGTACTCAGAGTAAGAGATAAACTTTTGAATAGAAGCGGGAAGTTGCTCATAGTTATTTTTATGATAACTCGTTTCAATTTGAGTAAAAAACAATTTTAAATCAATAAATGCATCAAAGCTATATGTCGTGTAATCTTCAATTTGTTGCTCAATGATATCTCCAATAGCCTTTCCAGTGCCAAAAGGAACACGATCAGAAACTCTAGGAGAGGGGATGACTTTGGTCGAGTAAATTTCACCAAAATTACCTAGTTGTATAATTTTAGATAGGAAATAAAAATCTTCACCAGCTTTACGCTTGTTCATTCCTCCTTGCTTTGCATAAGCACTCGCTCTAACAGCCATACTTGAACCAATCGTGTGGTAAGCATAAGGAACCCCAGTATATTTAATTGCGTTTTTATAATACCTAAGGTGGAGTTCATAGTCAATGATTCCTTTATAAATATTAGAAGCATATTCATCTCCTTCAATAGGATGTTCAAAATGGATAGAAGCTCCATTAATTGTATTGTCTTGAAAGGATTGGTAGATGGCTTCAAGATAGTTGTTCTGACATAAAGAATCAGCATCAAAACAACAAATAACCCCGTCTTCATTTAATTCTTGGAAACGATATAAAGCCTCATCCATACCTATTTTCCTTGCTAAACCAACTCCAGCATGTTTTTTTGGTAAATCAAAAGCCTTTAAGGTTAAAAATTGTAAGCTTTCATTTGAATGTTGTTCTCCAAATGTTACAGCATCTTCATAAGTTTGTTGATTACGTTGTTTTATTGTATCAGAAGCACGTTCACTATGATTGATTACTGTTATCACATCAACACAAATATCAGAAGGAATGATGCAAGCTTTTAGAGAAGCCAAAGAGCGAATCAATTTAGTCTCATTATAGCAAGGAATAACAACAATGAGTTTTGTTGTTGCTCTAACAGGTGTACTTAATTGTTGATCTTGATAGGAAAACCTAGAAAAATATTTTTGAGTTAAGGAGATAAACGCGCTATTTTCCATTGTTGATCAATTTTTTCAAAAATAATGCGGTCGTGTAATCTACTTGGTCTGCCTTGCCAAAACTCAATTCTCGTTGGGTTAAGTTGGTATCCTCCCCAAAAATCGGGTCTTGGAATGTCTTCATGATCCTTATATTGTTCAGTAAGTTGTTGAACTTTCTGTTCTAATTCTTTTCGGTCAATAAGTTGATTACTTTGTTTAGAAGCCCATGCTCCAATTTTACTTTCTTTTGGGCGAGCAGCAAAATATTTATCAGAAATAGCTTTGTCAACTTTTGTAACAGTACCTTCAATTCTAATTTGACGCTCTAATTCTCCCCAATGAATATTCAAAGCAGCAAAGGGGTTTTCAGCCAATTCTATACCCTTTTGACTGTTATAATTGGTATAAAATATAAACTGTTCATCAATAATATCACGCATGTAAACAATCCTAGATGAGGGAATTCCTGTTTTAGTAGCAGTAGATAAACACATGGCGTAGGGGTCTAGAATCTGAGAATTAACAGCTTCTTCAAACCATACAGAGTATTGTTCAAATGGATTCTCTTTTACTGCAGTTTCTGATAAAGGACGATCAGCAAAATCTCTTCTGATAGAATTAATATAGCTTTTAACTTCTTCTAAACTCATGTTAGCAAAGGTAGATAGAAATAATCATAAAGGTGTTTTTTAGATAAGAAAAATATTTTTACAAAAAATAAGTAAAATTTAACAGATAAATGAAAATGTATTCCTACATTAGTAGGAGAAAATATTAATCAACATTTAAATACAATAAAATGAGTAAAAGAGACGATTTAATCGCATTGTACGCAAAAGAGTTAAAAGAAAAAGCTGGTGTTACTGCTGATATGGATTTATTAACAAAAGTAACGATTGGATGTGGACCTGCTATCTATAATAAAGATGCTTCTACAGTTTCTGGATCTGATGAGGCTGAGTTAGCTACAGTTAAGAATAACTACTTAATTAAAAAATTAGGATTAAAAGATTCTCCAGAGTTAGACAAAGCAATTGCAGAGGTTGTTGAGCAGTTAGGAAAATCTAACAGAAATAAATACAGAGCTTGTTTCTATTATTTATTATGTGTAAAATTTGATAAAGCTTCAGTTTACAATAAATAATCATAAACAATAAATATATTGTATAAAACGTTCCATTCTTTTCTAAGTTTGGGACGTTTTTTTTTGAAAAGAATGGATTTAAATCGTTTAAAACTTTTTTTGATTAAAACCTGAATTAGATATGTAATTTTAATATCTATTATTATCTTTGGGGGAGTTAAAAACGAATTTCATAAAAATAAAACATAATGAGTGTATTAGTAAACAAAGATTCTAAAGTAATAGTACAAGGGTTCACAGGAAGTGAAGGTACTTTTCATGCTGGTCAAATGATAGAGTATGGTACTAACGTTGTTGGTGGAGTTACTCCAGGTAAAGGAGGACAAACTCACTTAGATCGTCCTGTTTTTAACACAGTAGATGAAGCTGTAGAAAAAGCTGGTGCAAATGTGTCTATAATCTTTGTTCCACCTGCATTTGCTGCAGATGCAATTATGGAAGCTGCTGAAGCTGGGATTAAAGTTATTGTTTGTATAACTGAAGGTATTCCTGTGGCAGATATGGTAAAGGTTAAAGAATACCTTACTGATAAAGATTGTACACTTATTGGTCCTAACTGTCCAGGAATTATTACTGCTGGGGAGGCTAAAGTAGGAATTATGCCAGGTTTCATTTTTAATAAAGGAACTGTTGGTATTGTAAGTAAATCAGGAACTTTAACTTATGAGGCTGTTGATCAAATTACAAAAGCAGGATTAGGACAAACTACTGCAATTGGAATTGGAGGTGATCCAATCATTGGTACAACAACTAAACAAGCTGTTGAATTATTAATGAATGAT
>JAUHZI010000023.1 GCA_030426105.1 Bacteroidia bacterium
CGTTTTTATCTTTTAAGATAATGTTAAAAGCTTTCTCAACACGTTCAGCATCAGCAGTACCACCAACATCTAAGAAGTTAGCAGGCTCACCACCAGATAACTTAATGATGTCCATTGTAGCCATTGCTAATCCAGCACCATTTACCATACATCCAACGTTTCCATCTAAGTTAACATAGTTAAGCCCTGCGTCAGTAGCTTCTACATCAATAGGATCCTCTTCAGCTAAATCTCTTAATCCAGCATAATCTTTATGACGGAATAAAGCACTGTCATCTAATGTTACTTTTGCATCTACAGCAATAATTTTGTCATCAGAAGTTTTTAATACTGGGTTAATTTCAAACATTGAAGAATCACTCCCAACGTAAGCACTATATAAAGCAGCAACAAATTTCGTCATTTGCTTCATAGCTTGACCGCTTAATCCTAAATTAAAAGCAATCTTTCTACATTGGAATCCTTGGATACCAACTTTTGGATCGATTTCTTCTTTAAAGATTAAATGAGGCGTTTTTTCAGCCACTTCCTCAATGTTCATTCCTCCCTCTGGAGAATACATTATGATATTTCTACCTGTTTCTCTGTTTAATAAAACAGACATGTAGAATTCTTCTGGTTCAGAGTCACCAGGATAATATACATCCTCAGCGATTAAAACTTGATTTACTTTTTTACCAACACCGTTAGTTTGAGCAGTTTCTAAATGACCTCCCAAAATACCTTTTACTGTATCTTCTAATTTGTCAATACCTTTTGCTAATACTACTCCGCGAGAACCTGTTTCTTCTACAGTTCCTTTACCACGACCACCAGCGTGAATTTGTGCTTTAACTACGTACCACTCAGTTCCTGTTTTTTCAGACAACTCTTTAGCAGAAGCTACAGCGTTTTCTAGTTTATTTACTACAACACCTTCTTGGATTGCAACACCAAAACTTTTTAAGATTTCTTTCCCTTGATATTCGTGTAAGTTCATAATAGATTTTATTTTGCTTTTTAAAATGCTTCCCAAAAATAAAAATTGTAATTGGTTATAACTATCTTTTTTTACCTTTTTTTTAGGAATGTTAAAAAGATAGTTAAACTGTTACTTTATAGTGACTATAGTACACTTATCTTTTGAATGCTTTTTCCTTTTTTTGAATTGATGTGTAGATAATATATCCCACTACTTAAAGAAGGAAGGAGTAAATTCATCTTATGCGAATTAAATGGTTGCTCCAAAAGTAGTTGACCACTGATATCGTAGAGTTTAATAGAGCGAGATGCCTGTTCTGTCGCTTCAATAGTCATTTCTCCCTCACTTTGAATAGGGTTCGGAAATACATTGTATGCAATGATTTTTTCCTTTTCTGCAATATTTGTAAGTGTGTATTCCCAGCTTAATCGGTAGACTTTATCAGTGACTATTTGTTGAGCTAACATTCCACCAGCGATATATTTTTCAGTAGTACTAACGTTTGCAATACCTCTCAAGTCCATAGGGTAGTTTTGTGTATAGTTGGTAACCCATCCTAAGTTATGATCTGTATCTAGGTATAAATCCCTGTTATTAGGAGTAACACCGCCACTACCATTATATGCTATTCCGTCAAAATTGTATGTTACGTCACTTCCTCCCAGCCAATGAATTTGATTACCAATACTAGTACAGGCCATTCTATAACCTTTTATTTGTGGATCGATAACTTCATAATCCCAACTTATATCAGTTGGATCATTGGGGTTAATCACACCTTTTCTTAGTTGGTTTTGTGCTGGAAAATTAAACCCTAATGATGCGCCTCCAAAATAATATATGGTATCTCCAATGATTGTCCCTGAAGCCCCAAAAGATTTATAATTGTTATTATTAGGTGTTGCTGTTCCAGTTGCCCAAGTGTTGGTCGTTGGGTTATAGATTTGTACATGGGGAACATTAGTGTTGTTACTCCAGCCTGTTATAACATAGATTAAACTGTCTCTCCATACCGCTTGAACATGATCGTCTATAGCTGTTGGAATATTTATGGCATCAGTTAAATAACTGTTAGTTGAAACATTGAAACGGTGCACTTTATTCGAAGAAAGTTCATGCCCATTATTAAAAACATGATAACCTCCAATGATATATATCGTATCATTCACTCTTGATGCACCAGCTGCAACTTTACCTAAAGTGTCAGGGAGGTCAGGTAATACTTCAGATACCCCCGTAATGGTATTGACACGATAAGCGTGAAGATGAATACCACTATAAATTTTGGTTGTATCAATTCCTCCGAAAGAATAAAGATAAGGAGTAGTTCCTACAAAACCTTCACAAACAGCATTGTTTGCTACTGGTTCTGGTAATTGTCCAATTTCTAGTACATCCCATATTTGAGCATGATGAACCAATAAAAAAAAGCTAAAGAATAGTGTGAAAGTATATTTGATCATAAGTACTGTTTTGTTGTAAAGACGAAAAAAGCGATACAAACTTACAAATTAACCCTATGAATATGAGGGAAGTATTTGGTAAATTCAAAAAATAACTTGACCTTGTACCCATGACATTTGACGAAATAGGGCTTCATGACGAATTATTAGAAGGATTATCGTGCATGGGCTTTGAAAAAGCAACACCAATTCAAGAGAAAACAATTCCAGAAACTTTAAAAGGAAGAGATGTTATTGGATGTGCACAAACAGGAACAGGAAAAACAGGAGCATTTATACTTCCTATTTTACATAAAATCAGGACAAAAGAGTATACCAATACAAGTACATTAATCATTGTCCCTACCCGAGAGTTGGCATTACAAATAGACCAACAAGTTCAGGGCTTAGGTTATTTTACAGGTGCTACATCCATTACATTATATGGGGGAGGAAAAGCAGGAGATTTTAATGAACAGAAAAGAGCAATGGCGAATGGAGTAGATATTATTATTGCAACTCCTGGAAAGTTGATTTCTCATCTAATTATGAAAAATATTCATGTATCAACAATTGAAAACCTCATTTTTGATGAAGCAGATCGTATGTTAGATATGGGATTCTATGATGATATTTGTCGTGTTGTTTCCTTCTTACCTGAAAAAAGGCAGAACTTAATGTTTAGTGCTACAATGCCAAAGAAAATAAGAGATTTGGCAAAACGTTTTCTTAAAGATCCAATTGAGGTTAATATTGCGATTTCGAAACCATCGGAGGGAGTAGAACAGACTGCTTATATGGCTTTTGAACCACAGAAGACGCCATTAATCACAGGTGTTATTGATAATAAACCAGAATATAAAAGTATCTTAATTTTTACCTCTACCAAACGAAAAGTAAATGGTATAGTTCGCTCTTTAAAAGGGAAGGGATATGCGGTTCAAGGTATTTCTTCAGATTTGGAACAAGCAGAAAGAGAAGAAGTGTTGTTAGACTTTACAACCAAAAAAACTCGGGTACTAGTTGCTACAGATGTAATAAGTAGAGGTATTGACATCAAGGATATAAACTTAGTTATTAATTACGATGTCCCAGGTAATCCTGCTGATTATGTGCATAGAATAGGGAGAACAGCAAGGGCTGATACCAAAGGTGCTGCCATAACCTTGATCAACGAAGAGGATATGTATAAATTCCGAAATATTGAGCGCTTAATAGAGAAGTCTGTAGAAAAACTTCCTTTACCCGAAGAACTTGGAGAAGCTCCTGAATGGAAGGATAAGTCTCCCCAAAAGAAAAAGAAACGTTATTACGGAAAGAAGAAGTTCTATAATAAAAAGAAAAAAGGGGGAAGTCAGGCCAAATAGATATAGCGTAAAGCATTAAACGTTGTAAAGTAGAGAAAACCTCCTACTTTCAATTATTTATTTATATTTGCTCGATACATTTTTATAAAAATATGACCGATAATTCAACAGGATTAGATTTCCTTTTTAAAAATAGAAAACTGTTAATCTTTGCAGCTTTTTTAGGGGGTATAATAGGTATAGGAGCTACTTTTTTTATACCTAAAAAATATTTATCTACTGCAATTATTTACCCTTATAATTCACATAAAGTCAACGAAATTATTTCGAATCCACAATTTGGTTATGAAATTGAAACCGAACAGTTGATGCAGTTGTTGGAGTCAAAATCAATGAGAGATAAAACGATAGAGGCCTTTAAGCTTTATGATTATTATGAAGAAGATACAACTGATTTAAAGTGGAAGTCAGAGCTGACGTTAAAGTATATCAACGATGTTTCGTTTTTTAGAAGTAAGTACCTTTCTATTGTGATTAATGTGAAAACTAAAGATCCTCAACTTTCTGCTGATATTGCGAATTTTCAGGTGAGTGAAGTAAATCGGTATAGAGAACAAATTTTTGAAGAAAATAGAGAAAAGAGTTTTAAAAACATAGGAGATAAGTATCTTTTAAGTAAAAGACGCTTAGCAGCTTTGAAAGATTCAATATATGCAATTAAAGGAGGAAGCCAGGAATTACTCTACAATTTTGTGGAAAACTTGAATAATGAAAACTATGATACTCAAGATTTTATAAATGATTCAAGGCTTGAACCTATAATTGAACAGTATTTGTATGAGCGTGGTCGATATTTAGCTCTAAGAGTAAAATATGATCAAATGAAAGAGCTAATTGAACAACCTTTGCCATCTGTGTATTCAATAGATATTGCAGAGCCTACTTATAAAAAAGTTTCCCCTTCATTTTTGATGAATGCTTTAGTTGGAGGTATAATCTTTTTTATTCTAGTCTTAACGATTCGATTAGTAGGAACTCAATGGCGTAATTTGAAAGAGCGTGTAGAGAAATAATGGAAACATTATTGAAGCATAAATCGAATATTCTAACCCTTATAATAGCTGTTTTTATAGGTGGTGGATTATGGAGCTTTTTTCAAGATATTGAAAAAACTATACTTTATATATTCGCTGGTTGTAGTGCTATATTAATAATTGGTTTTTTATTTTTAAACCTTAAATGGTATTACCTTCTTTTGATAGCATTAATTCCGATTTCTGTAGATGCTGGTTTTATAGGAGGAGCCAAATTAAGCTTCCCATCTGAAGGGATGTTAACTTTGATGCTTCCAGTTCTTTTTCTTTTTAATAAAGGTTATCGTCAAGCTGTTTTTCAAGTTATGAAACATCCCATAACAGTATTGTTAATTGCCGATTTATTAATAGAATTATTAAGCGCTTTGTTAAGTTCTCATGTTGATGTCTCACTTAAGCGTATCGTGATTCGTTTTATATTCATTGCTGGCTTTTTTGTAATGGTAGGATTAATTCAAAAGAAAAAAGAGATAGAAAAACCTTGGCTGTTTTATACATTTGGGTTAATACCAGTGATGTACTTTACACTGATGAACCATGCCTATCACTCCTTTGACCCTAGAGTGGTTTTCAATATATGTCGTCCTTATTTTAATGATCATACAGTTTATGGTGCTTGCTTAGCATTTATAGTACCTTTCTTAACAATAGTTGTGTTTAGTCCAAAGCTATTTCGTTTAAATAAAGCCAAACATGGTATGTTGCTATTGCTTTATATTTTTGTTTTAGCTTCAGAGGTATTGGCACTTTCAAGAGCAGCAATTTTAAGCCTAGTTGTAGCTTTTTGTTTTTATTTACTTTTGAGATACAAAGTAAAATTCAAAGTCATTGTAATGGCATTAATGGTTGTATTAGGTAGTGGAGTAGCACTTCAAAATTCAATTTATGAATACATAAAAGAGAATGATGCGGTTAGTAATGATGGGGAAATAGTCAACCACTTTTCATCTGTTACAAACGTTCAATCAGACGCTTCGAATTTAGAGCGAATAAATCGTTGGATATGTGCCTATCGAATGTTTGAGGAACGACCAATTTTGGGGTATGGTCCTGGTACTTATCAATTTGAGTATAACCAATTTCAAACTGTTGCTAATAAAACTTATATTTCAACAAATGCAGGGAACAGAGGAAATGCTCATTCTGAATATCTAACGTATTTGAGTGAAACAGGTATAATAGGTTTTATCATTTTTGTGCTCACAGTATTTACGAGTATTTATTATGGAATGGAAAATCATTATCACCTAAAAGATGTTTATTTAAGAGCCATAAATCTTGGTGTACTCCTAGGCTTAGTCACATTTTATTTTCATGGTATTTTTAATTCTTTTATTGATCAAAGTAAAATGGCTTTTTTATATTTTACAGCTTTAGGGACAATTGTTTGGCTGAATCAATATAGGGAGAGGCAATGAAGAAGTTCAATTTAAAAAACATAAGGAATACTTTGTTAAAAGGAGTTATTGTCTTAACCATTACTATAGCCTTATTAGAGCTTTGTTACCGTTATCAAGTCATAGATTTTTATAAAACTGAATGGAAATACTTGAATAAAAATGTAAATAATCAACAGAATAAAACAAAAGTATTGGTGTTGGGAGATTCCTTTTCTTCGGCTCAGAATAGCTGGGTAGAACAGCTTAGGAAAATAGATACAAATAGAAGTTATTATAATGGTTCTTTTCCAGGAGTAGCAACGGAGACTTATCGTTTAATAGCCAAGCGAAGAATAGAAGAAATAAATCCTGATAAAGTGATTATTCAACTTTATGTTGGAAATGACTTATTGGATGTTCAAAAGCCAATAAATTGGTCTAAATTAAGCTTTTCTAGAAATCTATTTTGGTCATTTAGTAATCATATAAGGTTTCTGAATTATTTTAATTATAGGATGGGACAAATTAGCCAGGATGTAGTGAAAGATAATAATCCAAAAGTTGAAGATGGCTTTTCTGTAGAACAGTATTCTGGTAGAACACTTTTGTATATTGAAGCGATGCCAACCTATCCTAGAAATTTGATTACAATAGAAGATAAGGAAACTTTTGAGGTATTAGTAGGGCATATAAACGAAATAAAACAATTAGCAGAAGGCAAAGCTGTTTACATTCTCTTGATTCCACATTGTACTGAAGTTGGAGAACAGTATATAAAGCATTATCAAGCAATGGGGGCGCAACTGCCAGAGAATAATTTAAAACAAAATTATTGGGAAAAGGAATTATTAGCTAATGGTTTTGAAGTGATCAACCCAAGTGATTATTTTCGTGAGATAGAAAAAGAAGGTCAATCAATTTATTATCAAAATGACCCACATTTAAACGATGAAGGGCAATCTTATCTTGCAAAAATAATTTACAATGTGTTTCAAGGGGTATGATTTGGCAAAAAATAAAATATAAGCTGAAGTGGGGACTTCGAGATATACAAAGCTTCTTTGGTGTTTCGTTTTCAACCAAAATAATAGATGGAGGGGTAAGAGTACTTTGTTTTCATGGTGTGTGTAGAGATGAGCAAAGCTATATCAATGCACGGTTTCTAAAGGAGTCACATTTAAAAAAGTTATTAATTGCAATAAAAAATCATTTCAATATCATTGATTTAGAGACATATTTGAATGGAAAATACAGTCAAGAAAAACTCAATATACTTTTGACGTTTGATGATGGTTATAAAAACAATAAAACGTTGCTTCTGCCTATTATAGAAGAGTTAAAAATCCCTGTTACGCTCTTTGTTTTAGCAAGAGAAAATATGCCATTGTGGCCTGATTTAATTGATATCATATTTGATCAACAAAAACAAAAATTGCTTCAGCAACTATATGGGATTGATAATAAAGAAAAATTTAAATCATGGATTCATCATCAGCCTACTCATATCGTTGAATCAGTTACTGATGAACTAAAAATAATTGCACAACCATTTTTAGCAGATTACAAAGAATTTTGGGAAACACTTTCAAAAGAAGAATTAATATTATTAAATGAGCATCCCTTAGTGACATTGTGCAATCACACAGCAAACCACTATAACTTATTATCTCTAGATCAAAAGCAACTTAAAGAAGAAGTTGAGGTGTGTTCACAATTCTTAAAAGAGATCAATGCTAAGTTTCCTGACGTATTAGCGTTCCCTTATGGGTTTTATAATGCGGAGTTGTGTTCAACTTTAGACACCTTAAATTATCATGTTCGTTTTTCAATAACAGAAGGCATTAATACTGATGAGAAAGCGATTAATCGTTTAGTTATTAATCCTTTTATATCTATAAGAAATCAATTAATTTCGATTGTGAATGGAAAATATTAGGATAGAATATTTACAAGAAAAACATCTTGATAACTTAGTTCAGTTTTATAAGCTTGTTTTTAATAGTATAGTACCTCCCAGTTACTTTAGAATAAAGTATGGATTGGAGGTAGAAAATATGCCAATCTATGCTACTGTAATCTATTTAGATGATAAGATGGTAGGGTTTCATGGGGCAATAGAACAAGAGTTTAAGTTAGAAAAAACGATTAAACTTGTACAAACTTGTGATTTTATCTTATTGGAAGCTTATAGAGGTAAAGGGTTATTTAAAGAGCTTTATTCAGGAACTCTAGCAAAGGCTAAAGCTTTAAATGTCGATTTGTTTTATGGAATTCATAGTGTGCAATCCTATAAGTCGTGTCAGCGATTGGGATGGGAAGATGAAATAGGTTTTAGTCGTTTTCATATTCAAGGAATTTCTCCTTTCATTTCAAAATTAGTTAGAAAAGTATTGCCTAACCTTCAAAGGAAAAGGTTAGAGAAGGCTCTAAAACCTTATTTGATTCAAGGGGAAATTGATTTCATAAAAAATGCAAACTATTATGAACATAGTTATACTGCCACATTTTTTGAGATGAAGTTATTTAGTCAGCATTATTGGGTAATGATAAAAAATATTGTTCTTTGTATAAAGCTGGAATCTTATGCATCAGTTGGCTATATCCGTATTGAAAAAGGAAGTAATATTGAAGAAATGCTTAGTGTTTTGAAAGGTATATTGAAGAGAAGTTTGATTTATGATTTGGTTTTTCATATTCAAGAGAATGCGTTTGAAGCTCAAAAAATAGAACAGTTTATAAAGAGAGAACCTTCGTTTTTGGTTAGCGCTCATAAGCTTAATCCAGAAGCCCCTGATTTTGTCAAAGTGAAGTTGAACTTTATGGATATGGATATCTTTTAATGAGAGTAATATTAGGTATATCGGCTTATTTTCACGATTCATCAGCATGCATAATTGTTGAAGGAGAACCTGTGGCTGCCGCACTAGAAGAGCGGTTTACGCGTAAAAAACATGACCAATCATTTCCTGAAAATGCTATTCGATATTGTCTGAAAGAAGCTGACATAAGCAGTAATGAAATTGATGAAGTTATTTTTTTCGAAAAGCCATTTACTAAGTTTGAACGAATTTTAGATAATTTTACTAAACAAGCACCTTTTGGTTTTCTGCCATTTAAAAAAGCCATACAAGCATGGCTAAAAGAGAAATTTTGGGTGGAAGATGCCTTCAGAAAACTTTTTGTTTATGAAGGAGAATTTTCTTATTGTCAACATCACATAGCCCATGCTGCGAATGCATGTTATCAAAGTCCTTTTTCCCAAGCAGCTTATTTGACAATTGATGGAGTTGGTGAAAAGGCATGTACATCTTATGGGGTTTATGAAAAAGGTCAATTAAAACCTATAGCAGAGCAGCATTTCCCACATTCAATAGGACTCTTATATTCTGCTTTTACACAATACTGTGGTTTTAGAGTCAATTCAGGTGAATATAAATTAATGGGATTAGCTCCTTATGGAATTCCAAAGTATAAAGAAATGATTTACGCCAGTTTTGTTTCTATTTCAGATGAAGGAGAAATAGGGTTACAATTGGATAAATTTGGTTTTTTAAATGACCTAAAAATGATTAATAAGCGCTTTGAGCAAGTTTTTGGTGTAAAAACTAGAAAAGCAGAAGAGCCAATGACCCAATTTTATAAAGATGTAGCTGCTTCAATTCAAAAAGTAACAGAAGAGTTGATAGGTAAGTTGGTAACTTATATTCAACAAAAGACAGGAATGGATAATTTGATCTATTCAGGTGGTGTGGCATTAAACTGCGTGGCAAATTCAAAATTATTAAAGAATAGTTCTTTTCAAAATGTTTTTATTCACTCAGCATCTGGAGATGGAGGAGGAGCTATGGGAGCTGCTTTATGGAGTTACTATCAAAGTAAAGAGAAAGAAATACCATTAAATCAAGAGTTTTTAGGCCCACAGTTTAGTACGGAAGATGTCATTAAGAGTATTGATGAAGATATTCACTTCCATGTGATGAAAGATGAGGAACTATTTGTACGCGTGGCAAAGCATCTTAAGGAAGGTAGAGTTGTAGGATGGTTTCAAGGAAGAATGGAATTTGGCCCTAGAGCATTGGGGAACCGTAGTATATTGGCCAATCCAAGTTTTCCAAATATGAAATCCATTTTGAACTTAAAAATAAAAAAAAGAGAAGGGTTTAGACCCTTTGCTCCAATTGTTTTGGATGAAGATTTTGAAACCTATTTTGAAGATGATGGATACGATTATTCAAGAATGCTGTATGTTGCGAATGGAAAGCATAATGCTGAAACAATACCTTCATGTATTCATGAAGATAATACGGCTAGAGTTCAAAGGTTATCTGAAAACTTTAATTCAAAGCTTTATCATTTATTAATGGAGTTCAAAAAACAAAGTGGTGTTCCAGTTTTAATCAACACGTCGTTTAACGAACGAGGGGAACCTATTGTATGCAGTCCCAAAGAAGCAATTGACTGTTTTTTCAATACTGAAATGGACCTGTTGATAATGGAAAATGTTATGCTATTGAAGTCAGAAAATAAACACATTAAACCTACCAATAAGCAGTATGAATTGGATTAAAGAAAACTGGCTTAGATATTACCATATGCATTCCAAAAAAAAGATGTATTTATTTGGAGCGTTGTTGTGCCTACTATTAGGTAGCTTTATGGTTTTTAATCCTCTATATTTTTGGGGAATAGTTATGGCACTTATAGTTCAATTAATAGGGGGGATTTTTGAGGCTGTTTTAAGAGCTGAATTTGCGACACTAACAATGATAACTTGGCCAATTGGATATTTTATTTCATACGTTATTATAGGTGGTGTTTTCTATCTGCTTATAACTCCTATAGGGTTATTTAGGTCAAAGAGATATAAAGTTGGATGGATAGAATCTGTAACAGATATAGATAAGAAAAAGCTTAATGAATAATTTAGCTTTTTGTGTTCTTAACAATAAAAAATACTCCTTCCATACTATTGGAATATTGTGAGGTAAATTCAGTAGTTTCTCTTTGATAAAACCTACGTTGTTTTCTCAATTGAGGAGATAATAGAATGTTAAGTTTTCCTATTTTATTATAAAGAACTGATAGTAACATGGGAGGTGAGGTATGATTTTTTAAAGAATAATCAGCTATGGCTTGATCAACTTTTATTATTTTGATAGACTGGAATCTCATGGTGTTAAGTAAGTCAAGCCAATCGCTTACATGTAGATAAGTTTCATTAGCCTGAATAATTCCATAGGTGTTTTTACAATAGTCATTAATCTGCCGAGCGGTAGTCAAGTTAATATGATCTAGCCAAATTGTTTCATTAAAAATTAAGGTCCCATTAGGTTTTAGTACTCTTTTAATTTCCTTTAATAATTGTTTTAAATCATTGTCCTCTTGAATACCTAAAACAGATTCCAAATATATTTTATCAAAAAAACTATCAGAGTAAGGTAGATTTTTTTTGTCTTCTAAAAGTCTTAAACGTTTTTTTGAACGACTAAAACGAAGTCTATTAATAGCACTTTGGTACATAGTTTTGGAGCGTTCAATACCGTAAAAATCTGCGTTTTTATATAATTTAGAAAGTAAGAGAATTGTAGATCCAGTACCGAAACCAATTTCTAAGATCTTTTCTTTACCTTTACAATTAATTAAGGTTGATAAAACAGCGGTAGCTTCTGCTCCTCTAGCATGAATATAAGCTCCATTTGTTTGACCAAAATAATTAATGATATTGGTTTTCATAGGACGACTATTAATGTGAATGAAAAATAAGTTAACAATAATAAGATTATTCTTCAAGTTTTTAAATGAAAAGAGAGTTTATTGGCTATATCCTATTGTTATTGTTCTGATTTTGATTGGGGTTCTTGTAATATTAGGAGAGGGGAGTGTATTAGCGCCATTTATTTACTCATTGTTTTAGTATAAATGCCATAGTAGACGGTTTCTTTCTTAGGAAATAGTATACGCTTTGTCCAATTTTTCCAATTAGGGTATAATTTGAGTTTAATTGAATGTTGTTTAATTGAATTCAAATCACCATAATCTAAGTAACCTTTAGATGATTTAAAAAAGAGGTTCTGTTTATACTTTTCTTTAAAAATAACTTTAGCTGTAGTCAGTTCTTCAGTTTCTCCAGAAGTAATATTTATCCCTGTAATAATTAAAACACCGTTAGGAGATAATAGCTGTTTGGCAGTTTCAATTAGTTGGTGAGTATCTGAAAAATAAGCTAGACATCGATTAAGAACTACTACATCAAATTTTTCATTAATGACATCAAGATTTTCAAGGTCCATTTGTATTGATCTCCAATTGGGATTTGTATAATGTTTCCTCGCTTTTAGACCATCTAACTCATGGATGAAATAATCTACAGCAGTTACTTCTTTTTCTAGTTTACATAGAGAGTTTGCTAGCCATCCATTCCAACTTCCAACATCAAGAACAGTTTGGTGATGAGGTTGAATAACGTTTTTGATAAGTTCTAAATCGGCTATTCTAGCATTCCAAAGGTGTTTATTTACAATAACACCAGAATAGGGGAGTTGCTCATAATTAAGCTCTGGTAGTGCATTAGAACGAAAATCTTCGAACTTAATTAGCCAGTTTTCTAGCTTATTTTTAAACGCTCTATCAAGTAAGACTAAGACACCATCATCCATATAGAAATGATGGTCATTTTTACAGTTATATTGAGAGTTTAAAGGCGTTTTACATGTTGGACAATTCAACTTCATGAATAAGAGCTTTTTTTCGATGATTATACCATATCAACATTAACCATTGAGTTGCAGCTGAAGCAATAATAGCTCCAAAAGGATTTTGGTTAATAATCAAAATATAAGTAAAAATAAGGTTAATTCCTGCTCCTAAATAATTGATCCATATTACCTCCTTTTCTTTTTTCAAGCGATAATACAAAATTATAATTGGAACATAATAGAAGGGAGGAAAGGCAAATAGAATTCCAGCAACAAAATACCACCAGGAAATGTGAATTTGAAACAAAGTGATTAATAAAAAGCTAATCAATGTCCCTAAGAAGAGGACAGTAGGAATGCTATAAATTAAAAACTTTTGTTGGGCTTTAGTATAGGTTTTGCTATTGATACGGTATAAGACTTTATTAAAAGGTGTAATGATAATAGCACTAAATGCCTGAAGTAAAATAAATGCAGATAAAAATATTTGAAATGTAGCCAATGTTTCCTTGTCAGTTAAAGCAGCAATCATATACTGATCAACTCTAGATTGTAATAAACCGCTAAAACCAATAATTAAAAAAGAAAACGTTTGGGTGAATTCTTGTAGTTGGATTTTAGGAATTCTAAGCTGAGGATAGTACACAACAACAGTTATTAATGTCTTGATAAAAAGGATAATAGTATAAAATTGAACAATGCGAAGGAGATGAATTTGGGGACTAAAATAGAGGAGACATAGTAAAGTAATTGTTGCAAAAACCTCTATAATTACTTGAGGAGTAAATCGTTTAGTATAAACAATAATACTTTCTGTAGATAAATAGAAAAAAGAGCTTATGATCCATAGCAAAAGATATAAAAACAAATTAGAAGAGTAGAAGTAAACAAATGGGCAGATAACAAGAATAAGTATGCTTCTTGTAAATAAATTGTTGTAGAAATTAGTTGCCATGTTGGCAGGTGATTGACTAAATTCTCGGACTAAATATTCTTTATTTCCCCACTGTAGAAAATGAGTAACTAAATTGATGAGAAGTAAAATAGAAACAAAAGCACCCCATAGTTCTTTACCATAAAAATGAACGACTATTAAAGAGTTGATTAATAGTGATGCTGGTACAATAAAAACTCGAATAGCATTAGATAATATTTTTAAAATATATTTATTCATTCTTAGGGAGTTGTTCCTAACTTATTAACATTAGCGGATGAAAGTTTTAATATTTATACAAGTTTGTTTACTGGTGAAGTACTATTTAACTGCTGAACAGCATCTATGACATGCTGGGAGTAGTCCGTTATTTTTATTTAAAGCCATTCTTAGTTGTTGTAGCTCCTTAGAGTTCCAAATGTCTTTTAATGATTCTTTGTATATATTTCCAACCTCAATATTATAGCACCTTCCGTGAGCAGGTATTACTGTCCCGTCAGATTTAATCATTAGGTTATGAAAAACATCTAAGCATGTTTTTCCGACTTGCTTTTCTGGATGATGATAGTATTTTGTTAGCTCTTCTTTTGATTGAACATTAGGACTAAGACTTAAAGTGAAGTTATATTCTTGAGATAAAACACTGTTCAGTTCCTCATTCAATAAGTTTAGATTATAGGCATCAAAGTTGACTTCTTCAATATTTGAAGTTGTTGCATGATACACATGACCAAATTTTTTATTGTGAATTTCAGCTATTTCAGGAGTAGTGAAGTTTGCATGTAGTAAACCAACCTGTTTTAATTTGAATTGTTTTAGCTCATCTAAAAACTCTTTTAAATAACCTATGTTCCATTCAGTTATAACACAAAAAATGGAAATAGGGATATTGGAGTCTTTAGTTTGTAATGTTTCAATACCTTCCAATGCCCTTTGATGGCTTGATTTATGCCCTCTAATTTCATTATGAATGATTTGAGGACCATCAAGAGAGATAAAGAGTTCATTTAATCCACCTTTGACTAAAACTTCAGACTTCTGTCTTAGGTTTAAGGCATTAGTTGTGATAGCAGTAAATAAATTGAGATGATTGGCATAATCTAGAGTCGCTTCTAAATGTTTGTAAACCAATGGTTCAGTAAAGGCATATCCTAATTTGGTGTTAGGATAATATTTCTTTGTTTGGTCAGCAATTTTATTAAATAGCTCTATTGGCATATGTAGCGGATGCGTTCCAACAAGGTTTTGAGCAAAATTTGTCTCTAAATTTTTGGTGCCAACATCACACATTTTGCAGTGTAAATTACAGATATTATTAACTCCCAGTACCAACCATTGTGGAGGGTACAATAGATGTTGAGGGAGAAGTTTTCTATTTAAAGCTCTTAGTTTTGACCTATACATAATTTATAAATATAGTTTTTTTCCCCTCTTTTTTTTGTTTTATAGACAAGATTCAGCGAAATAGAAACTGACTCTGAGATGTTCGTTATCTGTTGAGTATCACAATCCTGAGAGAGAATCATATAAATTGAGTTATTACCTTTCCATTGTTGAGACAATTGACCGAATAGCTGTTTAAAATATTGAAAGTCATCACCACAATAAAAGGCATAATCTTTTTCTGATTGAGGAGCTTTAGGATAATAAGGAGGGTTTATTATAATTGTATCAAAAGCATTGGGAGAAATAGCTTCAAACAAATCAGACTCTACTACAGTAATTGGAAGAGCATTCGATTGACTATTTTCTCTTAAACCTCTTAAGGCCATATGATTAATATCGGTAGCAGTAACATCCGCTCCTTTTTGAGCAAGAAAAAAGGATATCATACCATTACCAGCACCTAATTCAAGCACTTTCTTGTTTTTAAATTGGAATTGATTTAAAAAATGAATAAAAATATTTGTAGATAGAAATATGCCAGGATGAAAAACACCAGGATATATTTTTAATCGAATTCCATAGTTCGCATAATAATTTATCCTATTGGTCTTTTGCTGATACCAAGTATTTAAAAACGGAAATGCTATTTTTTTGATTAGATTTCTCATTCAGAATAGAAGCCTTGTTCTTCAGGTTGTCTGTATTTCCATATTTTATGGAAAACTTTAATTTCATAGGGATATGCATAAAATTTAAGGTGATATCTCCAAAATGAAATAGCCCTTAAGAGGTGTTTTTTTATGCCCCTGATTCTAAAGTCAGTTTTGGTAGGATAATAAGCATTTAAAACCGTTTCAAAATTTTTAATTCTATCAATATGTTTTTTCTTAAGCCATGGGGTCAAAGGGTTTTTTCTTAAATCAAAGTTTTCCCAAGAAGGAGAAAGCCAATCTTCTAAATTTTTAGGGAAGTGAAACCCCTGTTCTTGAATCTGTTGGTATAATTCACTGCCCTCAGTTGGAACAGGGCTATAGATGTATATAATTATTTCAGTGTTAGGGTTGATTTTTTTGATTGTACGAATAAATTCAATGTCTTCGTTAATTTGTTGAGTCACTTTTTTATCATCATCAGCTGGCATTCCCAAAACAAAACTATATTCAGGAATAATACCAATTTTCCCCATTCGTTTAGCAAAGTCTTTAATTTGTTGTCCCGTTTGAGTCCCACCTTTATCCATTTGTTTTAAGACTTCATCATTCCCCGTTTCAGCTCCTAAAAAAATCATTTTTAGACCTGCTCTTTTCATTAATGATAAATCTTCATCAGAATATTTGTTAATCGTATCGATTCTTCCTTCTCCCCACCAAGCGATATTTTCTTTTTCAATCAATTTTGAAAACTCTACAACACGTTTTCTTGCTGTAAAAAAATTGTTATCATGGAATTCTACGGCATCAATATTATATTGTTGCTTAAAATTGAGAACATCTTTAGCAATACGTTCGGCTTTCAATCCTTTCCATCTAGCATTGTATATTGGGACAACAGCACAAAAGGAACAGGTAAATGGACATCCAAAACTTGAATGGTATGAGAAAGTAGTATTTCCCATAAATGTTTTAGCTAAATAATTAGGAATAGGGTAACTTTTATTCAGTTCCTCGTATGGAAACTCATTCAGTTTATCCATATTAGGAATAGTTTCCTTTTTCGTTTTTATGAATGTTCCATCTTGAGCATAAATTAAGTTATGAATTGAGCTTAAGTTTGAGAAATCTTGCTTGAAAATAGCTTCACATAATAAGGGGAAAGCTGTATCTCCAGGACCATTAATAACAAAGTCAACATAACCAGAATTTAATACCACTTTGTATTGATTAGAAGCAAAATAACCACCCCAAACAATCGTGATTTTAGGGAACTGCTGTTTAATCGCTTTAGCGAATGGTATAGCCTGCTTGAGTTGTGGCCCGGGCATAACTGTCATTCCTACAATTTCAATAGCTTCGTTTTTGATGAGATTGAATAAAACCTCAAGTGGGTTTTCTTCAATATTTCCATCAACAAAGTTGTAGTTATATTTGCCATGTATAGATGCGCCAACTTGAAGAATTGAGTTAGGAATTCTGTGTTTGGCATCGGCACTCCTAGGATTAAATAAAATAATACGGGATTGTTTCATTAATAAGGATATGTTATTGTTGATAATATGAAGTGTGAATAATTTGTTCTGTTATTCCAGACGAGTATACCTTTAAATATAAATTATAAGGTTTAGGATTTTTTATGGGTTGCCCTAATAAATTATAGAGTTGATAGGCCTCATTGGGTTGTGGTTTGTTTGCTTCAATTGAAGCTAGTCCACAAGGATTATTGATATCTGAGATGATTAAAGGTTCGGACCCAATAAACCCACTCCCATATGGAATCCAAACTTGTACCGTATCTTGCTGAGTAACCATAATTGACGGTGTGTTTTCGCCTGTAGACCATCTATAGTTACTAGCTGAAGGAGCATTTAGAATCCACCCAGCCAAGGTCTGTTCACAGGTAATTTGAGGGCGGGGAGGCAAATTGGGGGTAAAATGATGTACACGGTAGGAGACGACAGAATCCTCTAAGAAAATTTGAGTATTAATAGTTTGGCTATGATCAATTATAGTTGCAGAAGGGCTAGGTCTAAAAATTAGCCCATATCCCATTATTTTGAAATCGTTGATAGTGGTATGATAGCTTCCCATAGCACTTGCATAAACAGCATCAGGATGAATGTATTCTTTTACAAGAGTTGCTGTCCAATTAATAGTGTCTAGTTGGTATTCTACACCTCTAGATAGTTTCGGTAAAGGGGACATATTTCCATTGTCAAATAAAGAATAGTTTCCATTGTCTAACCTCCTAATATCATGTTGACCACTAAATAAGCTGTCATTTATAAAGGTGAAATTGGAAGATTTACCACCTAAGCGCCAGACGACTTGACCAGTTAATCGATTAATTTTGTATATCGAGTTAAGGTGCCTAAATGAGATTAAAATATTACCATCATCATCTTCTTCCAATGTATTTCCATGGCAATAGTCAAAAAAGGTAGAATCATAACCATATTCATCATAGGTTTCTGAAGGATGAATATGGTCATTACTGTTCCAGTTAAGAACCAAATTACCATTTTGATCTATCTCTTGAAACCCATATCCTTTTATTGGAGTGTTAGCTTTTCCTGGTTGACCAGAAAAGGTATATCCAGTTAGGTCTACTGTGTCTATGTGGATAGTCGAAATTAACCAGTTTCCATTATTTAGTTGTTGAATATCATGAATATCTTCTAAAAGATTTATGGCATTAATAGTGTCGATATACGTAAGTGAACTATCTAAAAGTATAAAATTTGGGTCGGCTTGATTATAAGTTGCAGCAATGGAATATGTTTTTGATTCAGGGTAGTATTTGAAATCTAAACACCCTCTAGCATTGGGTTTAGAGTACCAATATATATACCCATCACTATCAAGTAAAAGTGCATAAGGACGTTTATAGCTAGGAGATGTATTAGGAGTCCTGATTTTCATTGGAGTAAGAAAATAATATCCCGTATCTATTGTTTGATTAACCTGCTCAAATTCATAGGGAAACAAACTGTTGGGCACAGGCCTGTTGAATTGCTGAGCTTGAATAATATAAATATTACTCGTAACAAGTAGTACTAGCAGTTTGATTGTAATTAAATTAATTTGATTCATTTAAATAGAAAAAAACAAAAATTTTTAATTGAGTAAAGATAGAATAATATATGAAAGATGTTAAAAAAAGCTTTACTTTAGAAAATTTTTAGATCAAAGCAAAAGTTGAATAAACAAACAATTATATTATACAATCCTAAGGCTGTTTTTTTTGATATGCCTCTTGCATTAATCGCTATTGGTACTGTCGTTAGTGAAGAATATAATGTAGTAATTATTGATGCTAGAATAGAAGAGAATATCGAAAAAATAGTTGAGGATCATATTAATGGTACCCTCTTGGTTGGCGTAACTTCATTGACAGGAGCTCCTTTAAAAGATGCTATCGCTTTTTCAAAGTTAATAAAAGAACATAACCCCAAAATCCCAGTTGTATGGGGTGGGTGGCATACCTCATTATTCCCAAAGCAAGTCTTAAAAGATGTTCCAGAGGTTGATATTGCGGTTCAGGGGCAAGGAGAGGTTACTTTTAAAGAAATCGTAGAAGCAATTTCATCAAAAAGAGAATTAAGTTCAATTAAAGGAATTGTTTTTCGTGAACAAGGAGGATTGATTCAAACTGCTCCAAGAGCAATGGAAGACATGAATAATTTGCCACGATTGAATTATGATTTAATTGATGTAGAGCGTTATTTTGAGGCAAAAGGGATGAGACAGTTTGATTTTATTACTTCTATAGGCTGTTTTTTTAGGTGTACATTTTGTGCGGACCCCTTTGTGTTTAATAGAAGGTATAGTGGCTTAGAGCCTGAACGTGTTTTTGAAGACCTTAAGTTCTATCATGATAAGTATAAGTTTCAAGATTTAAATTTCCAGGATGAGACTTTCTTTACATATCCCAAGCGAATATTAAAAATGGCTACGCTTTTAAAAACGTTTGGGAATAAGTTTTCATGGGCGGCAACTATGCGTGCAGATCAAGGGAGTAGAATGTCTTATGAAGATTTTAAATTGTGTAAAGAAGGTGGCTTAAGAAGACTATTAATTGGGGTAGAGTCTGGTTCTCAAGAAATGATGGATTGGTTAAAGAAGGATATAAAAGTTGAACAAGTGTTACTTTGTGCTGATCGATGCAAAGAATTGGGCATTCATGTCATTTTTCCTTTTATCATTGGTTTTCCTAAAGAGTCTGACACAAGTGTTGTTGAAAGTCAAAAAATGATTCGAAAGTTAGCATTGATGTCTCCTAAATTTGATACCCCAATTTTTTATTTTAAACCATATCCAGGTACCCAAATAACAGACGAAGTAGTTCAAGCAGGAGAATATAAGCTTCCAACAACCATTCAAGAGTGGTCTGAATTCGATTATGTTGGTTCTAGAGGCCCTTGGGTGAACAATGAAAAATATCATTTATTTGAAAAGTATAAGTTTTATTTAAAACTAAATAAACAAAATCAATTTTATGCTAAACCCTTAGCTAAGTTGGCAAAATGGAGAATTCAGAACATGAATTTTAATTACCCTATTGAAAAAAGAGTTATAGAATTATTTAAAAAACAAAAAAGGTTAAGTTAGAGGTAGATCTTATTGTAAAGAGTATCAATAGAAATGTTAGGGTGTTCATTTAGATAATTAACCTCAATAGATACTTGTGCGTCTTTCACAGATACTTCCAAAATATTATCCCATTTTTCACCTCCCATTCCTGATGCAAGCAGGTGTACATTTTGATATTGATGAATGCATATAGAACTGCCATCAGGGGTAGCTCCCACATCACCCCCAAATAAATAAATAGGTATTTTTAAGACCACCAATTTAGGTAAAATAGAAGTGTAAAAGTTAAGCTTATCATTTCGAGCGTATAAAGAGTTTGGAATAATTTGAGGTGTTTTATCTAGATTATGCCAGCTAATATGGTGTGTAAAAATAAAAACATTATCGTAATCATTTTTTCGGACAAGTTGCTGAATTTCCCCAATATGTTGATCAGTAAAATTCCACCCAGATTTCAATAAATCTACAATGTAAAATAAATTATTGTTGAATTCAAAATGATAATCTGTTTTGCCAAAGTGGCTAGCGTAACTATTCATATCATTTAAATCATGATTTCCTGGAGCGATATGAAAAGGAAATGGGAAATTTTGAATATAATTTTGAACTTTATCAAAGGATGTGTCAGAAGATTCTTGAACAATATCGCCTGTTAAAACAGCTAAAGAAATGGTAGAGTCGGTTTCTTTTTCCAAATAATTCATAAACGGAGGATGGAAAGGATTGTTTTGAACTCCAGGGGCTCCATATGCATGCCCAGCTACAATAAAATTAAAGTCTTGATGCTTTTTATTGGTACATGAATAGAATGCCATATAGCATAAAAAAGTTAGTAATAGATACCTGTTTCTTAGTATTGTATATTTGAATTGAGAAGGGAACATAATAGGTTTCATTGTGGGGTTAAATATAAAATAATTACTTTAGCTTTTTTTATTATGGTGATTAATTTTTGAGTGTTTGAAGACTACCTTTTTATGTGTGTGAAACTGATAAAGAAAATAACCTTTTTAGGAGTGTTAACTCTATCGATTGCGTTTGTAAATATAGCGCATAGCCAAGCGAAGGACACAATTTATATCTCATATGTCGATACCGTACAATCGTTTTTTAAAGTAGCTTCCCAAAAAGCTTTAGAACAAGGAGTTTTAACAAAGGACTTAAAAGTTAAACAACCAGCTCTTGTTCAATTGGGAAATTTGAAATTCGAAGCTAAAGTGAGGCTAAAAGGTGATTGGACAGACCATATTCGAAAAAATAAACATTCATTTAGAGTAGAGCTTGTAACGGGAAATATATATAAAGTGAGAAAATTTTCGTTACAGTTTCCTGAAACAAGAGGGGGGGCAAATGAGGCTGTTTTTCATGAAGTATTAAAGGCTGAAGGAATACTAACAACTACTTATAAATTTGTTCATTTAGTCGTAAATGGTAGTTATTGGGGAATATTTGCTTTTGAAGAGCATTTTGATGAATTGCTAATCGAAAATAATCAACGTGCTCAAGGTCCAATATTAAAATTTGATGAAGAAGGTTTTTGGGAGAATCAATACTGGTCTAAAATTAACCAAGTAAATAAAGGCTATGAATATCCTATTTTTGAAGCAGCAAGAGTAAAACCATTCAACAAGAAAAAAGTCTATAGAGATTCAGTCAATCTTACTCAGTTTTTAACTGCTAGAAAGATTCTTGAAGAATGGCAAGAGGGAAATGTTAACCTTAAAAATATTGATATAGAAAAGTTTGCAAAATATTATGCATTATGTGACCTCTTTCAATTTTACCATGGTTTACAATGGCATAATCAACGTTTTTATTATCGAAAAATAGATCAAAAGATTGAACCTGTAGCTTATGATTGTTATTCGAAAGGTCAACAATTAATTGGAAAAGCTTTTCTTGGTTTGTTTGATACACATTATCAGACTATTTATTTTAAAGAGCAGTGGTTCAATTATCAACTTTTTAAGAATGAAAAATTTAGAACTGCTTATGTATATTGGCTTAGAGTTTATCAAAGAAAAGAATGGGAGTTTAAGCATAATGAACTCTTTCCAGAGTTAAAGGAGCAACTTGAAAAAAGAACAATTGAAATAGAGGCGTTTTTAAACCAAGAACAATTGGAACCACTGTTTTACAGCTATTCAAAATGGAAAGAAGATCATCCTGATGAAGTAAAAGTTTATATTGAGCCCGAAAATAAAAAAGTATTTCCACATGTTGCTATTCGAGCACGTTTGATTGGTGAGCAGATTAAATTGACCAATTATGATCTAAATACATTGACTGTTATAGGTTATGGGACTAAAATGAAGCTAGGAAAAGTAGCTTCTCCTCAAAAGATTGGACCAAATCAAACGCTTTTTATTAAGGCTAATAAGCTATACTCACATCTTTATTATTTAGATAAAAATAAAGATACTTTAGCTTCTATAATTGAGTCCCCAGACCTAAAGGAGATGGGGGAAACACAGGATTCAATCTATAAAAATGGATTGTCAATAGAGAACAAACATATGACAATTACAGAGCATATTATTATTCCCAAGGGACAAAAATTAACCATTAGAAATGCAAAAGTTGACTTCAAAACAGGAGGAAAGATAACAGCATATGGTAATGTTCAGTTATTAAATAGTCACTTATACTCTTCAGATTTAACAGGCGAAGGAATTGTTGCTGTTTTTGCAAATTTAGAAGTGAAGCATTCAAAAATTACAAATTTTAATATTCAAAGTAATAATGCACCTTTGCAATGTACACATGGAAGAGTTATTCTAGATGATGTAACTTTAGAAAACATTCAATCCAATGATGGAATTAATTTAAATAATTGTACTTTTCAAGTTCGTTTATTAAAGGCAAAAGCTGTGAGTGGTGATGCTATAGATCTTGATTTTGGGCAGGGAAAAATAACTCATTCAAGTTTTAAAAATATAGGTGGGGATGCAATTGATCTATCTGGGGCATCTGTAGAAATAAATGATGTTAAAATAGTTAATTGTATTGATAAGGGACTTAGTGTGGGAGAACGTTCAGAGGTTTATGTAAATACGATTTTTATTAAAGATTGTACTTTAGGAATAGCTGTAAAAGATGAGTCAAAATTAACAGGAGAAGCAATAGAAATTAAGAAATGTGATCAAGCTGTTCATTGTTTTATTAAAAAAGACTACTATAATTACAGTGGAAAGGTGGAGCTAATAGGAAATAATAATTGGTTAGATGCTCAATAAAATTAAGCAGTCATATTTAGAAATAATACTTTATGGAATACCAATTCTATTGTTTTTAGTATTAACTATAGTTTTTGGGTTTAATGGACTCTTCGGGCAAGATAGCCATGCCTATTATCAATATGCGAGAGAGTTAAATTTATTCTTTAAAACTGGACAAGAACCTGGATTTTTTTATTGGCCTAAACTCTATCCTTTTTTAGGCGCTATGATTGGAAATATAGGGATTCCTATTCTTATGGGAATGCGAATGATTTCTTTATTCGCTTTGTTAGGAGTAATGTTTTATTCCAATAAAATAATCCGTGAAATCTACAATAAAGATGGAAAACTTTGGCTCTTTATAGGAATGGCTTTAAGTACCTATTTTATGAGAGGAGGAATGTTAGTTATGAGCGATATGTTAGCTACCTTCTTAGTTGTTTATTGCTATTGGAACTTTATAAGGTTCATGAAATTACCTCAAGTGATTCCCTTTGTTGTAATGGTAGTGACAGCTGGATTGGCTTTTTTCGTAAGATATCCAACGCTACCTATCGTTTTTATTCCCATCCTAGTTGCTGTATTTGTAGGATTAAGAAAGTTGAGATATAGTTGGTTAATCGCTGTGTTATTTTTGGTAGCTATCTTAATCGCGCTGTTTATCTATACCTCTTTCTTCCAAAGTGTTTTGAATGATTTCTTCAATCGCTGGAGCTTTCAACACATTTTTTCTAGGAGTTTTAATGATAAAGATGGACAGTTTAAACATTGGGTACCCAACATTGTTTACATTTTTGGAAACTTTTTTCATATAGGATATTTAGCTGTAGGAATCATGTTGATACCTTTTTATGAAAAAATGAAAGGACTAAGTCTGATTTTGTTGATAGGTACAGGCTGTTATTTAGCTTTTCTTACAGGTTTTTCAACTCAGAATTATCGTTTTTTAATGCTTTCACACCCCCTAGCTATTATAGTCCTTTTTCCAATGTTTTTAAAGTTATGGAACTGGTTGAAACAGTATAAGATTCATAGGCTTTTTGTTATAGGATTGGTAGTGTTTAACAGTATGTTTTTTAGCTATTCTTTTGGTAAAACATATCAAGTTCATCAAAATGAAAAGGTCATAGCAGAAGCGATAAAGAATCTCCATTCTCAACGACCTATTTACAGTTTTTATGTCGATCAGTCATTTCCTTCATATGGAATTGAAAATGAAGTTAGAAACCTATATTTGGATGAATATCAAATATTTGAGAAAGGAAGTTTAGTCGTTTTTAGTCCCTCTCAATTTGAAAAACAGTGGGAAGGAACGAATGTTATGAATAACTGGAAAAACCTATCCGAAAAACATGAATTAGAAGAAGTAGTCGTTTTAAGTAATAATTGGAAAATTTATCGCATTAAATAAACACATAGCAATAATAACACCTGGTTTTGCAACCAATGAAAGTGATACGTCTTGTATTCCAGCATTACAATTGTTTGTGAAAGAACTTGTGAGGCAAGGGGGGAGAGTCACGGTTTTTTCGCTTCATTATCCTTTTAAAAAAGAAAGGTATAGTTGGAATGGAGTAGAAGTAATCCCTTTGAATGGTCGAAATAACTTTTTTATTAGAAGAACTCGTTTATACTCTCGCTTGAGAAGAGGGCTTAAAACAGTTCATGAGAAAAATAAAATAGATGTAATGCATTCATTTTGGTTGGATGAAACAACTTATTTCAGTGGGAAATTAGGAGAAGAATTTCAAATTCCAGTATTGGCAACAGCACAAGGACAAGATGTTTTGCCATCTAATCGTTTTTTAAACAAAATCAATTGGGGGAATATCACAACATATTGTATTTCGCAGTATCAAAAATTAACGTTAGAAAAAAACTTGCCAAAAGAAATAGGTGTGATTCCTATGGGAATAGAAAAGGCTATTTTAGAAGATAAAACCTATGATATTGTAGGAGTAGGAAATTTAATTTCTTTGAAGAATTATAGTTATTTTATAGAATTGTGTAAAGGATTAAAGTCAATAAAACCTGATTTCTTAGCTAAAATTATTGGAGTTGGAGAAGAATTAGAAAGTTTAAAAAAGTTAGTAGGGAAATATAAGCTTTCAGAGCATATTCAATTCGTTGGAGAGTTATCATATAATGCTACGCAAATTCAAATAGCCCAAGCAAAAGTTTTGCTTCATCCATCAAAATTTGAGGGGTTTGGTATGGTGTTAATTGAAGCTTTAGCCAATCAAACACATGTTCTTTCAGCACCAGTGGGAGTTGCATTAGAAGAAGAACAAATAGAGGAGCTAACTTTTAAGGTAGAAACAGATGTTAAAGCTTTGGTAACTTTATTAGAAAAGGCCATTCCCAAGTCCAAATTATATACTATAGAGGAAACAGTAAGAGCATACATTAAATCATATAGTCAGTTGGTGTAAAAAAAACTTTTTATCACAAAAAACTTATTGAAGTAGTTTAAAGTTGGATGATAACAATGAAATTAATTTATATTTGAACTTTATTAAGGCATTTTAGATAGGCAGAGTTTAAGCTGTGGTTAGATAAAATAACGAAGATAGAGCCAAAAGAAATAATTTTTAATTTAATATTAGACTTTAATCAACTTCATAACATTTGGTTAGCAATGCAAACTCACCCGACTGAAAATATTAGCTCTATCTTAAAGGCTTTAGCATATTTTGATGTGTTTAACTTCCCATTATCTTATGAAGAGTTGTATCAGTATTCAAAGTTAGAGAATGATACTCTATTTAAGGAAGAGCTAAAAAAACTGCTTGCAACTCAAGCGATTTATAATCTAAATGGTTATTATAGCTTAAATTCAGACCAAACAATTGTAGATAAAAGGTTGGCAGGTGAGAAACGTGCTAAACAATATATTAGCCAAGCCTTAAAAAAGTCTAAACTCATAGCTAAATTTCCTTATGTAAGAGGGGTGTTTATATCTGGATCATTATCCAAAGGCGTGATGGGGGAAGATGGAGATATTGATTTTTTTATTATTACGAAACCCAATCGTTTGTGGGTTGCTCGAACACTGTTGATTTTTTATAAAAAAACAATTCTATTGAATTCAAGAAAGTATTTTTGTGTCAACTATTTTATCGATGAAGAACACTTAGAAATAGAGCAGAAAAACCGTTTTACAGCAACAGAAATCGTCACATTAATGCCAATGGTAAACAATGAGTTGTATCAACAGTTTATACAAGCAAATCAATGGATTGAAGAGTATTATATTCACGCAAAATCGCCTTCTAAATATACTGTTGAGTTGAAAAGAAGCCTTTTTCAAAACTTTGTTGAACCGCTATTAAATACAGCTTTAGGGGAACGTGTAGATGCCTATTTTATGAAACTAACTTTGAAGCGTTGGAAACAAAAATTTGGAACAATGGAAAATGCAGATTTTGATGTGGCGCTTAAAACGACTAAACGAGTTTCAAAACATCATCCAAGTAATTTTCAAGCGAAGGTCTTAGGAAGGTTCAATCAAAAACTTCAAAAGTACAATCAAGAGAAATGAGTAAGGTATTATTGAGTCATAGTTATTATTATCAGTTGGACCCTAAACAGTGGAATACAGGGATGCCTTATCCTCCTTTAGGGACAATATTTGCCGCCAGTTTTTTAAGAGAGAATGGATTTGAGGTAAGTTTATTTGATGTTTGTCTAAAAGCTGGCCCTGAAGCCATCGAAACAATTATTCAAACCGAACAGCCTGAGTTTTTAGTCTTATATGACGATGGGTTTAATTATTTGACTAAAATGTGTCTCACCAATATGAGGGAAGCTGCATTTAAAATGATTCAAATAGCCAAAAAGTACCAGTGTAAAGTCATTGTGTCAAGTTCAGATTCTACTGATCATTTTCAGCAATACATAGAAAATGGAGCTGATGTGGTTCTATTAGGAGAAGGAGAACTTTCTTTATTAGAAACGATTCAAAAGTTCCAAAACAATGAGGGAATAAATGAGGTGAAGGGAATTTGCTTCCCAAATGCTGGTGAAATCGTTAATACAGGACGCAGAGATGTCATTAGAGATTTAGATATCTTGCCACAACCAGCCTGGGACTTAGTCGATGTTGATGCATATAAAAAGGTTTGGAAAGCAAAAGGAAATACATATGCTCTAAATATTGCAACGACAAGAGGTTGTCCTTATAAATGTAATTGGTGTGCCAAGCCTATTTATGGGAATCGTTATAATTCTAGGAGTCCCAAAAGAGTAGTAGAGGAAATAAAATTACTAAAAGAGCAATTTGGAGTAACTAATTTTTGGATGTGTGACGATATTTTTGGATTGAAGCCCAATTGGGTTCAAGAATTTGATCAATACTTAAAGCAAGAAAATTTAACCATTAGTTATAAAATACAAAGTAGAGCCGACTTATTGCTAAAAGAAGATAATATTGATGCCTTGGTATCGTCTGGTTTAAAGGAGGTATGGATTGGAGCAGAAAGTGGCTCTCAACGAATTTTAGATGCGATGGATAAAGGAACAACAATTGCTCAAATAGAGAAAGCAACTCAGTTGCTACAAAGCAAAAGTGTTCGTGTAGCATTTTTCTTACAGTTTGGCTATTTAGGAGAAACCAAAGAAGAGGTAGAGGCTACTGTTGAAATGCTTTTACGTTGTATGCCTGATGATATTGGAGTGAGCGTTTCATACCCTTTGCCTGGAACAAAATTTTATGATATGGTTAGCTCTGAGTTGGGACAAAAAGCCAATTGGGAAGATTCTGATGATTTAGCCCTAATGTTTTCAAATACCTTTAATCAAGCATATTACAAAACATTGCATCGCTATGTGCATAAGGTTTTTAGAAATGAGCAAGCCAAAGAACATAAAGATATTGGAAGACAACTTTATTACGCACCTCTGATTCAGTATTACAAGTACAAACTCAAACGATTAAGTAATCGTGCATAAATGGAAGCGGAATTCGATCATATCGCAAAAGAATATGATGCTACTTTTACTGAGACTACAGTGGGAAGAGCTCAAAGAACAGTCGTTTATGATCTGTTGAATGAATGTGTAGGTGATTGGGAGGTACAATCCATCTTGGAGTTAAACTGCGGAACTGGTGAGGATGCTGTTTATATGGCTAAAAAGGGAGCTAGAGTTTTAGCAACTGATATCTCTACTCAAATGGTTCAAGTCACCAAAAACAAGACACAAGAGTTTCCAAATGTGGAGTCAAGGGTCTTAGATATTAATTTATTAGAAAAATTAGGACAAAAATTTGATGTTATTTTTTCAAATTTTGGAGGTTTAAACTGTTTAAAAGAAGAAGAGGTTAAACAATTTATGATTAATGCTCATAATGGCCTAAATGAAGGGGGGAAACTAATATTGGTTATCATGCCATCACTGTGTTTATGGGAATCATTTTATTTTTCTTCAAAATTGAAGTTTGGTGAAGCTTTCAGGAGAAGAAAGAAAGGTGGAGCATTAGCCCAAGTAGAAGAGAAACTAATCCGTACATATTATTACTCTCCACAATTCATCAAACAAAATAGTAAAGGTTTTCATCCTGTCAAATTAGCGCCAGTAGGATTCTGTGTGCCACCATCTTATTTGGATAATTGGTTTAAAAATAAGCCTAGAAGCATTCAAAAACTGATAAAATTGGATAAAAGTTTGCTAAAATTTAATAAATTGGCAGCTCTTTCAGATCATTTTTTTATTTGTTTAGAGAAGGTTTAACATGGATGTATTTTTAACACACGGCTATTTCATTGCAGAAGATGAAAAGGAGCAAGGTATTATGCGTCCATACCCTCCTTTGGGAATATTATATCTATCAAAGTTTTTAAAAGATAGAGCGCTTGATGTAGGATTATTTGATGCTACATT
>JAUHZI010000174.1 GCA_030426105.1 Bacteroidia bacterium
AATGGACTTACTTTTTTTGGAGATGACTCTTATTGGAGAGATGGAAATACAGGAGGAACAAACTTAATGTCACTTGTAGATGATGGTGACGATGGTAGATTAAGAATCTATGAAAATGGTGCTACCTCTGTTGACCTAGATGCAAACTCTCAATTTATCTTCAACGAACAAGGATTAGACAGAAACTTTAGAGTAGAATCTGACGGTAACTCAGCAATGCTATTTGTTGATGCAGGGACAAACAGAGTAGGATTAGGAACTACAGGACCATCTAGCACTTTAGATGTTAATGGTAATGCTAGAATTAGAAATATTCCTACAACAACTTCCTCTTCAACAACTCCTTTATATGTAGACGCAAGCGGAAATGTGTTTAAGAAAAATTCAACATTTAATAGTGGTGTTAATGGTTTTAATATTCTTCCATCAGGAATGATTATGCAATGGGGAACTATTACCAATGTGCCTTTAAACCAATCTTTTAATACAGTAACTTTCCCAACCGCATTTCCTAACGCCTGTAGAAATGTACAAGCAACTATTCATAGAAATGCTGCGATAAGTGGAACAGTTGCAATAGTTATTAGGAATGTAAGTAATACTGGATGTCAAATTGCTGGAGATCATGATACCAGCACAAGTACAGGTAATATCAATTGGTTTGCTATTGGATTTTAAATAACAATTTTTAACCCATTGTTTTTCATTATTTTCTTCTAAAATAGTACATTCGCAGAAACAAAGTTCAAGTATAAAAGTGAAGGCAACTAACAAAATAAAAACAACAGAAGTATCTACTATATTGGGGATGTCTTTGTTATTATTTTTATTAGGTCTCTTGGCTTATGTATTGGCAATTACCAATTCAGCAGCGAAAGAAATCAAGGAACAACTTGTAGTAGATGTTTATTTCAGAGATGATGCTAGAGAAATCGATGTTAGACGACTTGAAAAAGAGTTATTATCAATGCCCGCTGTAATAGCTGCGAACTACATTTCAAAAGATTCAGCTAAAGCCATTCTTATGGAGCAACAAGGTGAAGATGTTTTTGAAATTATAGATGGTATAAATCCACTAAAACAACTTATTGTAGTAAATCTTGGCACTGAATATGTTAATAAGGATTCTGCTGCTGTATTTAAAGAAACGCTGTTGGCAAAAAACGAGTATATAATAGATGAAGTTTTTTATAACCAAGCCCATTTTTTAGAAATCGGACAATCATTTAATAAATTAAAACTCTTTTTAGTCATAGCTGCTCTCTTACTACTCATTATCGCTATATTACTCATTAACAACACTATCCGTTTAGCGGTATTTTCCAAACGTTTCTTAATTCGAACAATGCAATTAGTTGGAGCAAAATCTTCTTTTATAAGAAGGCCTTTCTTGCGTTCTTCAATTGTTCAGGGAATTATCTCTGCATTTATTGGAATATTATTGTTGTTAGGAGCAGGATATTTACTTTCAGAATTTAATCCACAATCAATCGAAAGCATAACTTCTTCTGCAAAAGTTTTTGATCATGAAATGCTATTAATTGGATACATTTTTGGGGGAATGATTATATCTGGTATTCTTATCAGCTATATTTCTACATTTTTTGCTTTAAATAAATATCTTTGGATAAAAACTGATAAACTTTTTTAAACTTTATAGACCATGTCGAATAATAAATTAGCTATTCCAGTAGAGAATTATAAATACATATTAATTGGATTGATTACTACAGTAATTGGTTTCTTTCTTATGGAAGGAGGAGGTTCCGAAGATGTTAATGTATTTATTGAAGAGGAACTTTTCTCATTTAGAAGAATCACGTTAGCACCATTTGTAGTAATGACAGGATTTGGAATTGTACTTTATGCTATTTTGAAGCGTCCTAAGCACAATGAACCAACATCGAATACTACTGAAGAGCAATAGTGAATGGATACATTATCAGCAATTATATTAGGGATTATTCAGGGATTAACCGAATTTTTACCTGTTAGTAGTAGTGGACATTTAGAACTAGCCAAAGCTTTTTTGGGAAATGAAGCCATTCCAAAAGAGAGTATGTTGATGACAGTTGTTTTGCACTTTGCGACAGCTTTGAGTACGGTTGTTATTTTTAGAAAAGATTTATTTCAAATCTTTAAAGGCTTATTTGCTTTTAAGTGGAACGAAGAACTACAATTCTCAATTAAAATTATTATATCGATGATCCCAGCTGCAATCGTTGGTGTATTATTTGATGATATCATCGAATCATTTTTTAATGGACAAATTTTGCTTGTGGGAACGATGTTAATCTTAACTGGTGGACTATTATTTCTTGCTGACAGAGCAAAAAACACGAACAAGGATGTTTCTTATATTGGCGCATTAATCATTGGTATTTCACAAGCTATAGCAATACTTCCTGGAATCTCTAGATCTGGTGCTACGATATCCACATCTGTATTAATGGGAATTGATAGGGAAAAAGCTGCTCGATTTTCTTTTTTAATGGTTGTACCACTAATTTTTGGAAAAATAGCTAAAGACGTTTTAAGCGATGATTTTAGTTTAACAAATGTCAACACTGCAGCTCTCAGTATTGGCTTTATTGCTGCATTTGTCACTGGGCTATTTGCTTGTACTTGGATGATTTCCCTTGTAAAGAAAAGTAAATTAGCTTATTTCTCATTCTACTGTTTCATAGCGGGTATTACAGCTATTATTTGGCAGTTTAACGCATAGTTTATGGCATCTAAAATCTATAATTTTAGAAAAGGAGAAATCCTATTAGTAGACAAACCTTTAGAATGGACTTCTTTTGATGTAGTCAATAAATTAAGGTACCCACTTAAAAAAAAGTACAGTATTAAACGCTTAAAGGTCGGTCATGCTGGAACCCTTGATCCGTTGGCTACAGGATTACTTGTTATTTGTACTGGACGAAAAACCAAAGAAATAACTTCTTTCATCAATGATGTTAAGGTTTACAGTGGTATTATTCAATTAGGAGCTACTACTCCATCCTATGACTTAGAAACAGCTATTAACGATACATTTGAAACAGCCCACATTACTCAAGAACTAATCGATGAAGTCAAGCTTCAATTTTTAGGAGAAATTGATCAAGTTCCTCCAATTTTTTCAGCCAAAAAAGTCAATGGTAAACGGGCTTATAATGCAGCTAGAAAGGGTGAAGAATTTGAATTGAAATCTAATAAGATTACTATTTTTGAATTAGAACTAACCTTAAAAGACAACCATGAAGTCCACTTCTTTGTAAAAAGCTCTAAAGGTACCTATATTCGTTCTTTAGCACATGATATAGGAAAAGCGCTAAACTCTGGAGGGCACTTGACTAAACTTCGCAGAGAAGCTTCTGGAGCTTTTGACATTCAAAATGCACAAAGTATTGAATATTGGCAAAAAGAAATTAATGAATGTGAAGTAGGTGATTTAGAATTATAAACTAAACCACCTAAATACAGTATTTCAACAATTATTAGTGCTTGAACTTATTTTGAAATAATCTCAAATAATTCATCTAAGTTAGGAATCAAAATTACTTCAATTCTTCTATTCTTAGCTTTATCATTTGGATCAACTGGTAGGTATTCACTACGACCAGCAGCAGATATTGTAGCAGGGTTTATACTAGAGTTCCCTAACATAATTTCAACTACACTTGTTGCTCTCAGTACACTTAGTTCCCAGTTATTTTTAGGATGTGTAGATGAACTCATCTTATCTGTATCCGTATGTCCTTCAACTAACACTTCTAGATCTTGTTGGTCTTGCAACACTTTAGCTAAAGAAATTAAAGCTGACTTTCCTTCTGTATTAATCTTAGTACTTCCTGAAGGAAATAATAATTTCGCTTCCATACTAACATAAACTCTACCATTTTTTTGCTCTACAGTAAGTCCTTTATCTTTGAACCCCAATAGCGCTGCTGCAACTTTATCTTTCAAGGCATTAACTGCTGCATCTTTACTTGCAATTAAATCTTCCAACTCCTTTACACGCGCCTCTCTACTTTTTAAATCAGCTGATAATTGATTTAAGGTAGCTTCCTTTTTGTTTAGTTGGGCTTCAAGTAATTTTAATTCTTTTTCCAAACGATTCAATTCATCTTCTTTACGTTGCAACTCAAGACGTGTTGCATTTAAATCATTCATTAAACGCTGATTCTCGATAGTACTTCCTCTTTGTAAATCTTCCAATTGTTTTTGGATACGAACATTCAGTGCATCAATTTTATCATACTGTCGTTCTTTCATTCTCAAAGATTTCCCCAATAGTGTAGTATCAGATTTTAATCTTCCTACGCTTTTATCCAGTACATCTATTTTTGATTTCAGCTCAGCATTCTCAGTTTCATATCCTAAGTTTTGAGCTTTTACTGCTTTCAATTCATCAGAACAAGCAGCTTCTTTTTTTTCCAAATCTTCAAATTTTCTTGCAGGAACACAAGCAGTCATTGCTGCCAAAGAAACAGCAACTAAAACGGTTAATTTATTCATTATTCAGTTTAAATTTTCGATGTAAAAAATACATTTGATAAATCACGATAATCCATTGCATTAATTGATAAACCAACAACATTATCTTTAACTAGTCTAACATAGTCAGCATAGTACAATGGAAGAAAAGCTGCGTCTTCTATCAAGATCTTATCACATTCTTGGTACAGTCTAATTCTTTCCTTTTCATCTGCTGTTTGCATAGCTTTTTCAAATAAAGCATCAAACTCTGGATTAACATATCTTGAAGTATTTACCATAGAAAAACCATGCGGATCTTTAGGTACAGTTCTTCCATAATACATTTCCAAAAATGTAGAAGCATCAGGATAATCAGCTACCCAACCTCTTCTAGAGAACTCTAAAGCCCCAGTTCGCATTTTATCTTGAATTGTAGTAAAAGGAATGACATCAACATTTACATGAATTCCTAAATTCTTTTGAAACATACTATATAAAGCTTCTGCTACTCTACTATTTCTACCTCCACCATCACTTAGTGTTAATGTTAGACTTGGGAATCCTTCTCCATTTGGATAACCAGCTTCTGCTAATAATTGTCTAGCTTTTTCAGGATCATATTCATATCCTTCTACAACCGAATTATCATAACCTGGGAAATTTGGAATAACACCATGATGTGCAGGAACACCGTCTCCTCTTAGTACATTTTGAACTACAGCATAACAGAACGCTTTACGAATGCGAATATCTTTAAATATTTCCCCTGTATGTAAGAAATCATAATTCTGAACATCTAGTGCTGCTGTTTGCTGATAAGTAAAAGCAGTGTTTCTACCTTTTATTGCTTCATCTAAACCTACTAATACAGCTTCCATCTCATCTACTGGAAGTTTAGATATCATATCAAGGTTATCTTTTTTAAAGTTTAATAACTCAGATTTCTTATCTCTTGTGAATGTAACTTTTATTAAATCTAAGTATGGTAATTGATTTCCAAACTTATCAAACCTCCAATAGTTAGGATTTCGTTTTAAACGAACTTGATTCCCTTCTTTTACGGCATCCAGCATAAATGGTCCTGTGCCAACAGTATGACTTCTTAGGTCTTCTCCGTATTTTTCAAAAGCTTCTTTAGGAAAAATCCAACATCCATTATATACTAACAGTTTTGGAAAAAACGACAATGGCTTTGTTAAATGAATTTCAAGTGTTAAATCATCGATTACTTTAACACCTTCAACTCCTCCATTTACCGTTTCACCCTTTCCAGTTTTTTCGTAATGTTCATTAACTCCTTTTACCTTATTTTGTATAATATAGAATGTATTATTTTGTGGGTAAGCTGTTCCTAATAAGTCTAAACAATATTTAACATCATGTGCTGTTAACTTTCTTCCTTTTCCTCCTTCAAAACACTCATCATCATGAAAGTAAACATTCTCTTCTAACTTAAATGTCCAAACATCACCACCTTCGTTTGACTCAAAGCTTTTAGCTAAACAAGGGATAACTTCTAGCGTATTTTCATCTAACTTAACCAGTCCCTC
>JAUHZI010000175.1 GCA_030426105.1 Bacteroidia bacterium
ACCAACTATTTAACCAATACACTCGAAAATAGGTAAATGGTGATTTTACAAGCTTAAGTGCTATCTTCCCTAATCTAATAAATGTATTCTTGCCTGTAACTAAAGGTAAATGCAATAATCGCCAAAAACCAGACCCTTCGGCATATCGAACAATTTCTAAATGACTATTTTCATCGGTATGCAAAAGACTTCCTATCGCTACTCCTTTTGAATAATTCTGATTCTTATTCAAAGAGGAGACGCTAATTAAGGTCTCATTATTTGTTCTAATATTATCTCCTAAAGTATCGGAAAGTAATGGTAAAGAACCTTTCTTTAGCTTTAAAGCAAGCTTAATTGTACCCAGAACGCCTCCTGAAAACACAATTCCTTTTGCTGTATATTCCTGCTTTTTCTTCAACCACTTGGTACTAGACTTTGTTTGGACAACATAACCATCTTTACCGTTTTTATCTTGGATTGGTTTTACGTCCACAACTTCTGATTCAGCAATAATCTTTACTCCCAACTTTTGTGCTAAGTATAGATAATTCTTATCTAGAGTATTTTTGGCGTTATTACGGCACCCCGTCATACATCCTCCACAAAAATTACAGCCTGTTCTATTAGGCCCCTTCCCTTTAAAATAAGGATCTTCCACCGTTTTTCCTTCTTCTCCAAAATAAACTGCTACATCTGGTCTTTCAAAATCTTTAGCTCTTCCAATTTGATTTGCCAACTCTTCGAGTCCTTTATCTCCATCAAAAAGCTTAGGATTTTTAGACGCTCCTAACATTGTTAAAGCTTTTCTATAATAAGGCTTTAACACCCCTTCCCAATCATTTAAACTGCTCCAAGTTCCCGTTTTATAAAAATTAGTTTTAGGAACTGGTAATGTATTGGCATAAACTAAAGAACCTCCTCCAACACCAGCTCCAGAAATAACAGCAACATGTCTAAATATAGACAGCTTCATAATTCCAAAGAAACGAAGTTGCGGTAACCACAACCATTTTCTTAGATTCCAATTGGTTTTTGCGAAGTCTTTGCCTTTATACCACTTTCCTTTTTCTATAACTAAAACACGGTATCCTTTCTCTGCTAGCCTTAAAGCACTAACAGAGCCACCAAACCCGCTACCAATAATAATATAGTCGTAATCAATTTTTCTAGCAGACATTGAAATCTAAAATTATGCCTTTACAAGGTATCAATTCTTTTAACGAAAAACAACGGAACCAGGCCTCAATCAACTTATTCTTCTAGAATTTTAGAATCTTTTTATTGAAGAGAAAGTCATTTCCTTCTATTTTCAAAAGATAAACCCCATTCACTAAACTCTCGACATCGATAAAAACTTCAGTACTATTGGCAATTAGTGGCAAAGGAATACTTTGTCCATTTATTGTATACAATTCAATTACATACCTCCCCATACCTACAGGAATATCAATAAAGAGTTTACTTTGAACAGGATTAGGGTAAACAAGAACCTCATCTGAATTATGACTTTCAATAGCTACTGGTGTACATGTTGAAATAGGATCAAAAAAGACTTCTCCTAGTGAACTATCGTCAACAACATGAGAAATAACATCTTCTGCATGTTGTAAAGTTGGGGTTTTAGTCAAATCCCAACAGTTATTGGTTGCATTTATTGAGTTAGGAGTATTATTGAATAATGCAAAAGTATTCCCAGAATTCATATTCTCTCTAAATGCATTTAACCCAGGATTACTTCCTCCTATATGACCATCTCCCATATTTACTTTAAACGTTTGTTGAACTGTCACTCCCCAAAGGTTTCCACTAATAGAATTTTCAGTAATAATCGCTAAGCTCGATGAGTCTCCACTTAGGTTTATTCCACTTCCTCCTAGCATTGGTGCATTTTGAATATTATTATCCAGTATATTATTTTGCTCTATTAATGCAAATAGATTATTTCCTAATATAGTAATACCATAACGGTTCTCTCCTATTTCATTGTCTCTAATAATAACGTTACCTACTCCTCCTGCCAAAGCTGAAAAAGCAATACCTCCTGCCATTTCATTACTTGACACTCCTGTTATTGTATTCCCTTCTATAATCGTCGTGTCATTGGCACCAGAAGGGCTTAAATTTATTTGTGGGCGATTAGTATTACCTGAAACATTCCCATAAAACACATTATTTTTGATTAACGGAGCTACAGTTGCATTAGCTGCTGATGCTATTGCTGAAACCTCATTGTTTTTAAATGAATTATTAATAATCTTAGGAGTCCCAGATGATAATTCAATAAATCCACTCGTATTTAAATCTGCAGGATTACTTTCTATCGTACTATTTTGAATACCAAACTCAGGTGTCAACGCCTTGATTCCTCCACAATCGCTAATCATAACATTATCTAGAAATACATTTGCTGTTCCCTCTAGTCGAAACCCCTTATAGTTCTGACCTTGATTCTCAGCTATTAATTCGTTTGCAATCGAGTTTCCTAAAACATACAACCCTGCATCCGTAACTGTTACCAATACATCACTAGAAAACATTACATTTTTGCCTATAATGTATAAGGAGTCACCCGCTGAAATTGTTAAATCTTCAGTTACTAAATAAGTATTCGCTCCATTATTTTGAACTACAGAGCTATTTTGGACTAGAGAATCCATATTCCATACAACTCCAGTACCTGGAGTGGCATATTGAGCTACTAGCTGTCCCACAGCACCAACAATTAAAAAGGTAAATATTGCTTTCATATCTTCATTATTTATAATTGTACAAAAATAAAAAAGAGGATAGATCAACTACCCTCTTTTTCAAAAATCTATAATAAAATAATTATTTCGCTACTTTCTCTTTAGCTAATTTTACAGCATTGTATACATTCACAATTCCTCCTGTACTTGACAAAGTACCAAAGGCAACCTTTTTAGAAGGATTCCCTGGTAATGGAGTCTCCATTTTACTTACATCTTTAACCGATTCTTTGATTATATCTTTAATCTCTACCATTGTCAATGAAGGAAAATAAGATTTTAATAATGCAGCTACACCTGCAACCATTGGAGCTGCCATACTTGTTCCTTGTGTACTTAAATACTCACTTTGAGGAACAGTTGAATAAATTTCCAACCCAGGAGCAAAAACATCTACAGTTTCATCTCCGTAGTTTGAAAATGAAGCTGCTAATTGTTTTTTATAACGTGTTGAAGCTCCTACTTCTAACCAGTTCGTAAAACGCTCTGATTTTTGCATTGATGGATAAACAGGTCTTGGGTAATTGCTTTCAACATCAGTATCTTTGTTGCTATTACCAGCTGCATGAACTAACAATACGCCTTTACTTTCAGCATAACGAATTGCTTTAATCACTTCTGCATCGTTTTCAGAATAGCCTTTTCCAAAGCTCATATTTACTACTTGTGCTCCATTATCAACTGCGTAACGGATTGCTAAAGCAATATCTTTATCTCTTTCATCACCATTTGGAACGGCTCTTATAGACATAATCTTTACATTATCAGCAACCCCATTGTTTCCTTTTCCATTGTTTCTAACTGCGGCAATGATTCCTGAGCAATGTGATCCATGCATAGCATCTGGTCCTTCTACATCTTTACTACCATATTTTGTATCAGAAAAATCTGAAGGATTATCCCCTATTATATCTCTATCTTCCGTAAAATCTTTATTGTAATGATAGTTTACTGAACTGCTGAAATGATGCATACCCTTTTCTAAATACGCAGGATCCATTCCCATTTCTTTAAACCCTATCATCGCATTAGCTGCTTTTTCTAATTCTGGATTTTTAGCTGCTTTCTTTAAATCTTTAACGGTATAATCTTTACCATAAAGCTTTGTAAACTGTTCATCCATAGCTGTAACATATTTTTGCATCTGAGCAATCTGCTTCATTTGCATTGCAGCTTCACTTCTTTCTTTTTCTACAACAGCCTTTACCTCTTTATATTTTGCATAATCTGCCTTATCTGCACTACTAATATCTCCCTCTTCTTTACCAGCAAACTTTTTATCTAATCTCGCATAAATACGCGTTACTTCTAATTGAGCATCATTAGCATTTTTTCCATTTGAATTCCCTAAAAAACTCCAACCATGAACATCGTCAATATATCCATTGTTGTCATCATCAATACCGTTATTTGGAATTTCATCTTCATTTGTCCAAATTACTCCTTCTAAATCTTCATGCTCTATATCTACACCTGAATCAATAACTCCAACAATTACTGTTTGGCTTTTCATTCCTTTCAATAATTTTTTGTACGCTTTTTCTGTTTCCATTCCGTACTTCTTTCCATTGTACCAATTCAAAGTACCTTTTGCTGGACCTTGAGCTACTAATGTGTTTCCAACTGAAGCTAAAAACACCCCTGCCAATATTTTTGCTGTAATATTCATTGTATTATATTATTTTATAGATAAACGCCAAAACTAATTATTTTAATTCAATACCGACTCAAATATCATTCTAAAAATCAGAATTTAGAATTTCTTAACATTATTTCACGTATTATAACTAATATGAATGAGTTAAAACAAGTTGTCTTGTAAAAATAATCAATAACTTTGCACAAAATTTCAATTCGAAACGCTGTTATGAGATACTTATTCCCTATCCTAATATTTTTTGTAGGAGGCTCTACTTTTTGGGGGCAAGATGATTTATCATTAGAAGATGCAATTAAATTGGGACTTGCTCAAAATTTTGATATTGTAATTGCGAATAAAAATGTTGAAATTTCAAAAAACAATAATAATTGGGGGCAAGCTGGAAGATATCCAAGTATAGATATCAATTTACAACAAGGGAATTCGATTTCTGATCAAAGTAATAACCCTACCGCTTTTATTCAACAAGCCATTCGTTCTCACTCTTTTCAAAGTGGTTTAAATCTAAACTGGACACTTTTTAACGGTTTTAAAGTAATGGCTAATAAAGAAAAACTGGATCTGCTACAACAGCAAAGTGAAGGAAACGCTTCTATTGTTATAGAGAATACAATCCAAGGGATTATTTTGGCTTATTACAATGCCAAACTACAACTTGAAAAAATAGCGTTATTAAAAAATGTACTAGAACTATCTAAAGATAAATACGAATATCAAAAAGTTAAGCAAGCTTTAGGAACAGCTGTTACTGTTGATTTACTTCAATACAAAACAGCTTATTTGACTGACTCTTCTTCCTTTGTGATGCAAGAATTAGCCTATAAAAACGCTGTAAGAAACCTTAACCTATTAATGGGGAACGATATTCGTAAAACATGGAACCTTACCTCCAAACTTACTACAGAAATGCCTGTTTTCGAATCTAAAGAATTGGAAAACAAAATGATTAGTAACAATAATAATCTTAAAAACCAATTGATTAACCTCGAATTGAGCCAAAAGGAATTAAAGTTAGCGAAAGCTAACCTCTACCCTGTACTTTCATTTAATGCTGGCGCTCAAAATAGTAACAGTACTTTTGTCTTAGGTTCACAATCTGCCAACGGAACTACGATTAATTATTTTGGAAACTTTACTTTAGCTTTCCGTTTATTTGACGGTGGAAAAATTAAAAGGGCAATCAAAAATGTAGCTATACAAGAGGAAATCACGAATCTTAATATTGAGAAAACAAAATTACAACTTAATCAAGAGCTACAAATACAATTAGAAAACTACAACTCAAGAGTTGCTATTTTTGACATAAATAAACAATCTTTTGCTGCTAGTAAACAAAATTTGGAAATTGCTCATTTAAAGGAGAACAGTGGTCTAATTAACTCTTTTAACCTTAGAGATGTAGAACTTGCATACTTAAGAGCTGGTGTTTCTTTATTTGATTCAATGTATGCAATTATTGAATCTAAAACGAATTTAACCAAATTAACTGGCGGTATTGTTGAAGAAAATTAAACAATTGCTTTAATTGCAATTTAAATGAAAATACTCAAAACAGCTACCATCATTACTTGTATT
>JAUHZI010000176.1 GCA_030426105.1 Bacteroidia bacterium
TTGAAGAGGTAGAAGAAAAAGGACATTTGTTTGAAACAATTATTCAACACCCTTCAATCATTGAGATTAGACGAAAGGGGCTCTTTTTTGCTATTGAAATGGATCACCCTGATACAGTACAAGATATTGTTTTAGGTTGTAGAGAACGAGGAGTATTGAGTTATTGGTTTTTGTCAAATGCTGAGAGTTTTAGAATAGCACCTCCTTTAACCATAACGGTAGAAGAAGTGCGTAAAACAGCAGCTATAATTCACGAAGTAATTGATTCTGTTTCAAAAAATAAGAAATAATGCAACCAGTTTTAAAGAAATTAAATTATAAAGAAGAGTCGATAGTTGTTGCAATCAATGCTCCTCAATCTTTTAAATCTGTATTGGAGGAGTTACCAGAGAGTTGTGAGTTAGAAACGAAAATAGAGTCTATAGAAAAAACATCTTTTGTGATTGCTTTTGTAACAAAAAAGGCTGAAGTAGATCAAATAGCAATACAATTAGAGAATAAATTAGAAGGAGATGCTAAAGTATGGATGTGTTATCCTAAAGGTACTTCTAAAAAATATACTTGTGATTTTAATCGAGACAATGGTTGGGATCAATTTAAAGCTAAAGATCTATTGGGGGTAAGAATGGTAGCAATTGATGAAGATTGGAGCGCTTTACGTTTTAGAAAAAAAGAATTTATTAAAAAATTGACACGAAAGTTTTAAGATTTTTCAATAGTGTAAGTATATGTGTGGTATAGTAGGAAATATTGTTTTTGAAGGGGAGGATAGGAAAGAGGAAAGCCTACAAAAAGCCATTCAACAATTAAATAGAAGAGGGCCTGATTATGCTGCAAGCTATATTACTTCTTCGGGAGGACTTGGACATGCACGTTTGTCAATAATTGATACAACGAATGGGGCTAATCAGCCTATGTCTGATTCTAGTGGTCGGTATACTATTGTTTTCAATGGTGAAATTTATAATTACCTTGAATTAAAAAAAGGACTTGAAAATAAAGGGGTAATATTTTCAACTCAATCCGATACTGAAGTTCTATTACACCTATACATTCAAAAAGGGCGAGAAGCTTTGCAGGATTTAGATGGATTTTTTGCCTTTTGTATTTATGATAAAGAAGAAGATACGTATTTTATTGCTAGAGATCGTTTTGGAATAAAACCTCTTTTATATTATCAGGATAAAAAGCAATTTGTTTTTGGCTCTGAAATGAAGGCTATTCTTCAATTTTCAATTGATAAAACTGTTGATCGAGCATCTTTAACCCAGTTTTTTCAATTTAATTATATTCCTGAACCTCATACTATTTTTACGAGTGTTAAAAAACTTTTGCCTGGACATTTTATCGAAATTAAAGGGGAAACAGTAAAAATAGAGCGCTATTATACCTACTATATTAACCAAGCGCCTTGTCAAGATACTTATGAACAGGCTAAAAAAAATATAAGTATTTTATTGGAGTCTTCAGTAGAAAAAAGAATGGTTGCGGATGTTCCGATAGGCTCTTTTTTAAGTGGAGGAATCGATTCGAGTATTATAGCTACAATTTCGTCTCGTTTGACAAAGAACTTGCATACTTTTTCCATTGGCTTTAAAGACGAACCGTATTTTGATGAGACCAAGTATGCACGATTAGTAGCTGATAAAATTAAATCCGAACACACTGTATTTTCATTGTCAAATAATGATTTATATGAACATTTTGAACAGGTCTTAGACTATATTGATGAACCATTTGCCGATTCTTCTGCTATCAACGTTTTTCTGCTGAGTAAATATACTAAAGAGCAAGTCACAGTTGCTTTATCTGGAGACGGTGCGGATGAATTATTTAGTGGCTATAATAAGCATGAAGCATTGAGAATAGCGAGTCAAAAATCACTTAAAAATACCTTAATTAAAACAGGAAAACCATTCTATCAATTCATCCCTCAGTCTAGACAAAGCAAGTTGGGGAATTTAGCACGTCAGTTGGATAAGTATGCAAAGGGATTATCGCTATCTCAAAAAGATCGTTATATAGCTTGGGCTTCTTTTATGGAAGAAGGAAAGGCCAATAATTTGGTAAAAGATAATTTGACTTTTGGCCAACGAAATAGTACACTTCTACCATTTGATATTGATTCAATGAATGCTGTGTTATACGCAGACTTTAATTTGGTACTAACCAACGATATGCTCAGAAAAGTAGATAGTATGAGTATGGCCAATAGTTTAGAAGTGAGAACTCCATTTCTACAACACGATTTAGTAGAGTATGTGTTCGCTTTACCTGAGCATTATAAGATTGATGAATATTCAAGAAAGAAAATATTAAAAGACGCTTTCAAAGCTGAATTATCTGAAGAGCTATTCCATAGACCTAAACATGGTTTTGAAGTTCCTTTGTTAAAGTGGTTTAAAAATGAAATGGCAGCTTATTTAAAGCAAAATGTGTTTAATCAAGAGTTAATAGAAGCACAAGGCTTTTTAAATTGGGGTGAAGTAGCTAAAATTGAACAGTTGCTGCATAGTAAAAGTCCAAAAGATGCCGTTTCTTCTACATGGGCTTTGGTCGTTTTCCAGCATTGGGTGAAGCGTTATTTATAAGCTTATTGTTTGATAAACTTTGTGATTATTTTGCCTTCTTTATTGTTTAGTTCACAGAAATATAAACCATTAGGTAAATATGCCACATTTATAGTGGTTGATGAATTAGTTGTTGTTGACTTCAAAACTTTTTCACCATAGCTGTTATAAATAGTTAGTATTCCAGCTTTGGAAAGCGTAAAAGAATGCTGTACTGGATTAGGGGATACTTTGATAAGTGTTTGATCTAATGCTTCAACACTATTAGTAGGCTGATTGAGCATATATTCCCATACAGGATCAAATATAGGTATGTTATTTACAACAGGTGTTTTTGTATCAGTTAATGTACAGCCATGTTCATTTCCTGAGGATACAGGGTAGGAGGTGACTAATAGTTTGGAGTTGTTGTATGGAGCATTTGTATTATCAATGTCAACAATATTAGAAAAGGAATATAACCCTAAAGAATCAAATATTTCGATTTGTTTAGTATAGTTATCAGAAGTGTGTGAGAAAGTGTAAATATTATTTTTTGATGTAGCCCAAGGATTATTATTATACCAAGGAGCAGGTTGATTATAGTAATTGCTATAATCTTTTGGAGAAGAAAAGCAAAGTATTCTATTTACGGTATAATACTTTCCTATTACACATGCATGACCTCCACCTTGCGAATGTCCTGAGAATATAATTTTTGAAAAATTTAATTCATTATTGACTAAAAATTGACCCCAATTCTCATTAGGGTATAAGTTATCAAGGTATAAGATTAGTTTTTTAGCGCGATTAAAAATAGATTCTTCTTGAGGTAGATTAATTTGAGAGCTATAGTCAACTCCTTCAATCACTTCTCTTCTAATATTCTCATAGCAGGAACTATCTGAGATATTGGTACAATAATTACCTACAGCAGGTGAGTTTGGGTACATTAACCCTATACTATGGTAACCCATTAGTGCTGCTTTTTGACCAAAGAGTTCAGCATTTTTTGGCTTTCCTCCTGTTCCAGGCAAGTGAATAACTAGTAGATTAAGTTGAGGTACATTGGGAGAAATATAAACATAATGAGAATCAGCGTCAAACAAGTTGATTTGCGAATCTGTGTCACTGGGTTTTATTTGTCGAATAGTTTGACCATTTATAGAAATGTACAGACACATAGCTAGTATTGGAATCAAAAATTTCATCATATGCTAATTTACAGTAACTTTTCCATGATTACAATATTGATCCACTGTTCATTACGGAATCCAATCTTATTTTGTTGTCCAACTATTGTGTAACCATATTTTTCAAAGAATCGAATGCTGGCTTGGTTAATCGAAAAGATTTTAGCAGTCATATGTTTGTAAGCTAACGATTTAGCTTTGTCAATAATAAAAACATTAAGTAGATCTCCGATTCCTTTTCTAAGGTGTTTTTTATGAATATATATTGATGTTTCGCATGCAAAGCGATAACCATATCTATCAGAGTACTTTTTAAGAATAGCCCAACCTTTTATGGTATTATTTTCCTCAAATACAAAAATCCCTTCTCGTTCGCTAAATTGATTGATCCAGTTATGGATATCATTAGCCGTTTTTTCAGCATCCATTGTGGAAGTTCCTTGTTTTACATATACATTGTATATCTCCGAAATAGCCTTTGCATCTTCAAGCTTTGCTGTTCTAATCATGTCTTTTTCTGTCTTTGTAAATTCAAATCAAAAATGGAATGACAAAATTAGCTATTCTACACATTTACAAGTCAAATTGTAATTATAAAATTGCTGTAATATTGGTTGTGGGAGTTTTATGGCATTACTTTTTACAGCAGCATTAAACTTCTTTCGATTATAACTATCTGTAAAAGGAATAAATTTTTCATGAACCCATCCAGCTTGATCTCTTTTTAAATCATATAGTAGCGTAGGAGCGATGCAGCTTAAGTTAAAATAATTGAAATTAATTTTTTTGATATTTTGTTTAGACGCAGTTTTGTAATGAATTTGCATGTTTTTAATATCATAAACAATAGACCACGCTCCATCTAACGCTACTTCGTTTAATATTTGAAAAGAATAATCAATAGCATTTTCATGCGTAGAATGTTGGTAGTTCTCCAACATAGATATTGCAGTATTAAAACGACAAGATTGTTGTTGTTTATTTTTCTTCAATGAAGTTGAATAGGTATCGTTCTCAAGAACAGGAAAAGGGAGCGATTGATCTTTATATACCTTTATGCCATTTCTGTCAAATTCAATTACTGCAGTGTTTCCTTCTTTATCGCATACGAGGAAATGCAAATTTTGATTGATTTTGCTTATACGGATCAATTGGTCGTTTTTGATGACTTCCTCTACAGACTGCGCATTATCAAGTTGGTATTGAATCCATTGCAGTTCGTTTACGGCTGTTCGATCATCAAATTTAGGATATTGACCAGCAACAAGCATGATTTCTATAACGAGTCCTTTTTCGTTCATGCCACCAAAAGGGAATTCCTTTCCAAATTGATTGAAGGTAATACTTCCATATTTAGAAGTCCAAATGGTCGATGATTCAGGTGGAAAAACTATCGATTTTTTCAAAATATTTCGTTTGTTAACAACAACAACTCCATTGTCTGAAACCCAGTCTAAGTTTCTTCCAAATAGTAAGTTATGCTCATCTTTGAGTACAAATGTTGTACAGCTGTATACATAATTAATTGAAAATATTGTAAAGATTAAGAACCACTTTAGCATGATCTATTTTTTTGTAGGTTTAGGTTTCAAACTTTTAGTATGACTAATACTTAACTGCAAATATTGAGTTAATTCATCAGTGTCTTCCAATAGCTCTTGAGGTATTTCAACAAAAGCTTTCATTACTTTGCCATGCTGTTCCATTAATGTCCCTTTATACCTCGCGATAAAAGTTGTGATTTCGGTAGGAGATAGTCTTAATCCCATGACCCCTTCTTTGGAGAGAAAGCTAAACATATGTCCATTTAATGAAGTGTAGGGCATAGTTTTTCCCTTTCGTTCGATTGATTTTTCGGTTGCAATTAGTTGGTCATAGAGCTCAAGAGCTTTGGAATAAGTACTCATATTTTTAACTATTTAAAAGTTTTTCAGCAACAGTAAATGGACTGATCTTTCCCGCTATAATTTGTTGTTCAAGATCAGGAAGTTGACGAGCAATGGCTTCATTTTCATAAAAACGTCTTTTCAGCTCTTCGTTGATTTTTTCATACATCCAGTATTTAGCCTGTTTGTTTCGATGTTCCTCAAAATAACCTTTAAGTTTTGTATGTCGTTCAAATTTTTCAATGATTTCCCATACATCTTCGATCCCTTTTTGTTCAATTGAGCTACAATGCACAACTTCAGGAATCCATTCATTATCATTAGCAGG
>JAUHZI010000177.1 GCA_030426105.1 Bacteroidia bacterium
TTCCAAAAAATAAGAACATGGAAAGAATGAACCACCATGTTTTCCAGAAGGGTGGATGGATTGTAAATGAGATTTGCTGAGGAAGACTCCAAACACCATCTTCATTTTCTGCTTTGACTTCAAAACTATAAGTTCCTGAAGGTAATAAGGTATATTCTGCTATACGTGTTTGAGAAGCTTTCCAATTGGTATCTAGCCCTTCTCCTAACAAACGATATTGGTAATTAACTGCTGCTTGACTTCTATAATTTAACCCTTCATAGGTTATTGAAATATTGTTTTCTGTATAATTCAACAAAACTAAACTGTCTTTAGGCTTCTTTTTGGAATTTATTAGAATACGTTTTATACGCACTATGGGAGCGAATTTGTTTTTACGGAGATCCCTTCTATTAAAGGCTATCAAACCTTTAGCTGTTCCTATATATAAAGAATCTCTAATGGACTTAATTTCTGTTATTTCTTCTGATACTAATCCATGTTTTTTATTTAGATTATAGCTATACAACAGCTGTTCCCCATTATAGTTAATGCGATCTACTCCTTTATTTGTCCCTATCCAAACTGCACCTTTATTGTCAACGTGAATTGTTCGAATTAAATTACTCGATAAACCTGTACTATCATTCAGCACATCATATAATGTCTCATTGTTATATACAAAAATCCCTCTCCCTTTTGTTCCTATTAAAACAATAGAATCGTTGAGACGTTCCATACATGTTATCCCCACCTTTAATAGGCTATCTTTTGAGAAAGGATCTATTATTTTCTTATTCTCATATATCTTAATACCTGTATTTGTTCCTATCCATATTCTACCTCCTATTTTCATTAAACTAGTACACCATATTTTCCCTTCTTGTGTTCCGTTAGAAACATAAGCTCCTCCAGGATAAAGAACAATTATTCCATTATGTGTTCCTGCATACATTGTATCTCCTTCTATTACAATGCTTTTAAACCCTGGAGACGCCTCCATTTTTTGGGGTAAAAACCCTACTTTTTTATCTTTATAGGTATACATTTTTGGCCTATTCCCTTCAACATAAGCTCCCCACAACAGCGCCTTTCTGCTGTAATCAAAATAGACCTTTACTGCACCAAAACTAAAACCTTCATTTTCTATTATTTTACTGTTTTCATGGTTATATATCCCTTCTTTTGAGTTAATAAACACAGTTTTACTAATGGTATCTGTTTCAATTTGAAAGATCTTTTTATTATTGAATGCTCGCTTTATTATGCTATGATTAGGTACATATAAAACACCATTATTGACTGAAGTATACCACGTTCCTCCTTCTTGATCAAAAGCAATCGATGAAATTGATTCTGCAGGAAACTCATGGCTTAATAAATGAAGGCTTTCAGCTAACATTTGAAATTTATAGACCCCTCCTTCTCGTACAGTAACCCAAACAAAATCTTGATCATGTTTTAAGCATAAAATATCTTTGTCCATAAACATAGAAAAATCATAAACTTTCTTTATGGCACGCTTATTTTTAATCCTGTAGAGGTATAATTCATTAGTACAATAATTATCAAAAATTAAACTGTTTTTTGTACAGGAAAATGTTTTTAATATATATCCTGGATGTTTGTCTTTATGCCTTTCTTTCAAGAAGTCATATACAACCAAACTATCTTTGTAAATAATTTTGTTGTTCTTTTCTATTTTTAGTTGAATTTTTTGAGGTCTATTATCTTTTATATACTGTGGGGTCATCTCTAAAGGTATTGTCATTCCTATGCTAGCATTTCTTCCATTGAATACGCCTTTTATTGAAACTTCATTCAATGTCCTTTCTTTTGTTGCTAATTTTACCCCTCTCTTATTAATCACATAAAGTCCATCTTCAAATGTTCCTAACCATATATTTTCATCCTTATCTACAAAAAATGATTTTATCCCATACAACCCATTTAATTTCCTATTTTTTTCATAAGTAAATTCTGTTATTTTTCCTTTATCATAATAACAAAACCGCCCATTAAATGGTGCAAACCAAATTCTGCCCTTAGCGTCTTCAGTGATTCTAAAAATAGTATTGTCAGTTAAACCTCTTTCTCTATTAAAGGTTTCAAATTCATAACCATTGAATCGGCTTACTCCAGCGTCGGTAGCGAACCACATATAGCCTTTGGAATCTTGAAAAGAAAAATAGACTTCTGAGCTTGGCAGGCCATCTTCAACTGTATAGTTTCTGTATACACGCTCTTGTGCATCAACTAAAAAAGAAAACAATAAAAAAAAAATAATGATTAACCGCATCCTAACGTACTGGGATTTTAATTTTTTGCCCTGTACTCAGCCTACTCGACATATTTCCATTAGCAGCTTTGATATCGTTTACAGAAACACCGCTATATTTTTGAGCAATATCCCAGAGAGTATCGCCTCTTTTTACGGTATAAATTGTTGTCCCCTCAGCATTTATTATCGCTCCTGAATTGGTTGCTTTAACTTCTTTTAATGAAGTTGTTTCCTTAAAGACAATCAACTTTCTACCTCGATATACTTTATTCGAAGTACGGTTATTCCATGCCTTAATATCTTCTGGGGTACAATTATATTTGTTAGCTATTGATGCTAATGTCTCTCCTGATTTAATGATATGGGTGTACTGCACCCTTTTTAGTTTATTGTGAGCAACGTAGCTTTGGTATGCTAAAGAAGAATATTTATAAATCGAATCCTCTAGTTGAATAAAATCACCAATCAGTGTTCTTGGTAAACATAAACTATAATATGTTTTTGTAGATGGAATTACATGATTAATAAACATTGGGTTTAAATATCTTAACTTATGCTGTTCATACCCTAGCCATTCTTCTAAGACATCAAATTCTATTCGTTTACAAACATGGACGGTATCTATATTTAAATTAATAAACTGAACTTCTTTAGGATCAATATCATGTGCTTGATAGTAATTCATCACATAATTAACGGCAGTAAAAGCTGGGATATAATTTTGTGTTTCTCTTGGTAGTAAATGTCTTATCTCCCAATAATTTGTCGCTCCATTTGCTCTTCTTATGGCTTTATTAACTGTTCCTAATCCACAATTATATGCCGCTAAAACTAAGTTCCAATCGTGATAAATTTCGTGTAAAAAACTAAGGTATTGACATGCAGCATCTGTCGCAAGAAATGGATCACAACGTTTATCTACATACGATGTAATCGTTAAATCATACATTTCTCCTGTACGGGGCATAAACTGCCATAAACCTCCTGCCCCAACTCTAGAACGAGCTCTTGGGTTTAATGCTGATTCTACTATTGGTAGGTATTTTAACTCTTGAGGCAACTCATATTTTGCTAAATATTCTTCAAATAAAGGAAAGTACAACTCTTTGTAAGACAGCATTTTTGCTGTAAGTCGTTTTCGTTTATTTGCATATAGATTAATCATTGCCTTTGTTGGGGCATTGTACCTAAAATCAAATGGTGTTTGTTCTCTTAAGGTATTGACTCTCTCTTCAAACAATTTTTCGTTAATAGAGTCTGTAAAACTTTCATCCTCGAGCTTAAATTTTCCCTGATTACGAAACTCCCATAATTGAGAAAAATGGGCAACCAATAAACTATCGTACTCATCTACAAAGGCTAAATCAACAATGCTGTCTTTTGTTATAGAGTCTAATGTAACTTGGGCTACATTGGTTATTGTAATAGCTACAAAGCACAAAAGACCTAAAACAATTTGTTTCAGATCTTTTGTATAACTATATATTTTAGTCTGTACTTGATTCAAGGTTATTTTCTGTTTGCCATTATTTCATTTGAGAAAGCCAACAATTTCGCATCGTCAAATGATTTTGCCATTAATTGCATTCCATAAGGCATTCCGTTAGAGTGTTTCCCTAAAGGAAGTGAAATGGCTGGTATACCAGCAAGATTTGCATGAACGGTGAAGATATCTTGTAGATACATTGTAATTGGATCTTTTATATTTTCACCTATATCGAAAGCTGTTGTTGGAGTTGTTGGTAATAAGATAAAATCAAAATTCTCGAAAATCTCTTCCGTTTTCTCCTTAATCATTCTTCTGACTTTCAATCCTTTGGTATAATAAGCATCATAATATCCTGCACTAAGCACAAATGTCCCCAACATGATTCTACGTTGCACTTCTTGCCCAAAGCCTTCAGAACGTGAATAAAGATATGTTGAATCAATATCTTTAGATTGGGCACTTCTATATCCATAATGCGCCCCATCATAGCGTGAAAGATTTGAAGAGGCTTCAGCAGTAGTTAGCACATAATAGTTAGGCACAACATAATCTAATAAAGGAAAGTCTACTCCCTCTACGGTATGTCCTTGCGCTCTTAAATCTGCTATTAACTGCTCAGTTCCTGTTTTTATTTCAGCATCTAAACCACTGCTTTCCAAACAATCGTTCAAGTATGCTATTTTTAACGTTTTTCCTTGTGTAGAACCTAAAGCTTTAGAATATGTTTCAACTTCTTTTGAGGAAGAAGTACTATCATAATTATCTTTTCCTGAAATGACTTCAGCGATTAAGGCAGCATCTTCAACATTATGTGTAAGTGGGCCTATTTGATCGAAACTTGACGCATAAGCCAACAAGCCATATCTCGAAACTCTTCCATAGGTAGGCTTATATCCTACTATATCACAGAAAGAAGCGGGTTGACGAATAGAGCCACCTGTATCAGAACCTAATGTTGCCAAACACAGACCTTCTTTGACCGCTGCTGCAGACCCACCAGATGATCCTCCTGGAACTTTAGTATGATCTAAAGGATTTAAAACATTTCCATATGCACTATTTTCATTCGATCCTCCCATTGCAAATTCATCACAATTTAATCGCCCTATGATGATGGCATCTTCAGCCAATAGTCGATCAACAACTGTTGCATTATAAACAGACTCAAACCCTTCTAAAATTTTAGATGCACCAGAAACCTTATGTCCTTTGTAACAGATATTGTCTTTGATTCCTATGACCATTCCCGCTAATTTACCAGCAGTGTTATTTTGTAATTTCTCGTCCACCTCTTTAGCTTTCTCTAAAGCAGATGTCTCAAAAATTTCCAAAAAAGAATTGGTTTTAGAATTTTCTATTTTTTGAATATAACCTTTTGTAAGGTTCATGCAAGAAACTGTTCCATTAGATAAATCTTCACGAACAGCTGATAATGAAGTATAATTTTTCATTGTATATTTTGATACATTCAGAATATTGATATATCTAGAGTTCTTATTGTAATGTACAGAAAGTCGGTAAAAAGCTTATCGTCATCCATCTTAATCAAAAATTAATTGAACAAAAACAAACCTACTCTCTTTGTGTATTCTTGAACTAATAGGGACTCAAAAAGGAATTATTTCTCTAATTTATCTAAGTCGTCGTTACTCTCTCCGTTAGTAGCGTCTTTAAATTCTTTCACTCCTTTCCCCAAGCCTTTCATTAACTCTGGAATTTTTTTCCCTCCAAATAATAATAGAACAACGACAGCAATTAAAACCATTTGTGGCCATCCTATTACTGCTTCCATTGTGTTTACTGTTGCGATTGTCATAACATTTATCTCTAATGATTCTTATCCTTAATAATCTTACAAAGATAAGAAAAACTCCATTCATATACTAAATCTATTTACTCCTTCTAAAATATCTTCCCTTTTTGAGTTCATTTTCCTAATTTATTTCTAAATTGCTAGCACTTAGAAACACTATATCTATGAAAAAAGGTATTTCGATGTTACTACTCAGCTTATTGACACTTTTGTCTATTGCTCAGTCTAACATTCATTTTGGAGGGCGTTCTGCAGGAATGGCTCATGCTTCAGTTACATTATCAGATGTATGGAGCACGCATCATAACCAAGCAGGGTTGGCATGGTTAAAAGCTCCTTCAGCTGGTGTATACTATCAAAATAAATTTACAGTTTCT
>JAUHZI010000024.1 GCA_030426105.1 Bacteroidia bacterium
TATCTAAAAAACCGCATGAATTGAAAAACTGCTTTAAAAAGGGGTGTAATAAAATTAATCCAGCGTTTCTTATAAGATGTGATTTAGGCTCACTTACAACTTCATTTTTACTTGAAAAAGTATTTTTTAACGCTTCTTGATGCCTCCTTTTATATTCAGCTCTCTTTTGGTCGTCAGTAATTTTCTCCGTTTTCAAGTTTACTCCTTTATCTTCATAAAGATTCTTACTTTTCGCTTGCATTTTTATTCTTAATTCTTCTTTTACTTCTTTTACTTCTTTACTTTTTTCTTTTGATGACGTTTTCTTCTTCTTTAAGACTTCTTTTTTGTTTTGATTATCTACTTTTTCAGGAGTTTTTTGTGAATTAGATTTACTTGATTCATTCTTTGGAAGAGTTAATTCTTCTGTTTTGTTTTGATTTTTTTTGACTCCAACTTTATCTAGTTTATCAATACTTACATCTGATTTTTTTTCTTCTTTTTTACTTATAAACTCTGTATTGACAACCTCAATGCTACTCCCTTCTTTCTTCTTTTTAAACTCCTTCTGTTCTTTACTATTAAACTGACTTCTAAATATTCTTTCTTGAGAAGTTAACTCTTGTAAAAATTGAGTTAGATTTTTTGAAGAATTAAAAGCCTTTGTTCTTTTACATATCTCTATTTCTTCTTGAACTTCATTTACTATTCTTGAAAAATTATTATTAATTGTTGCTTTGATGAAAAACTTCCAAACTTTATTTCTTATGATGTAGCTCTTAAAATCAATTTTTTTGATAGTTGATAGAAAAGTCTCATATCCCTCTGGTTTATTGAAAACTCCTAGGAATAATATTTGCAACTCTTCAGTCTTAAACTGTTGAATCAATCGATTCTGTTGAACTTGATCTCTTAATGATTTTAAAAAACGTTCTTCAAAAAATTGACTTTCTGTTATTTCAAACAACATCTTTTTTGTAAAACTTTTCTCTTCTTTTTGATTCCACCAAGCTGTTGTACCGTGTTGCAAAAAGTGAAAAAAAGCATCTAATTTAGATTCTGATGTAGTAACCTTTTTTATAGCTACCTTATGTAGTTCTGGGGCTTTGAAAATTGCTTTTAACTTTGTTATAAGTTGTTCTTTTATTTCTCTCTTTGTACTGTTATCTTTTATCGACTTATTGTTAGTTGATATATCTACTTCAATATTTAAGTTTTCTATTTGCTGAATGTATGCTTCATACTCGATTTCTTGAGAGTTAAAATATTTTTCTATTTCTGGAAATACTTCTTCCTGTAAAAAGTCTTCAATAGTATTTTTACACTCTTCTGCTACTTTTTTACTTTTCGTATTTACCTCAACAAATACTTTTTGAATGGTATGTTCTTTAGCAACCATTACACGTTTTGCTTTAAGTTTTCATTAATAAACTTAGAAATATATTCAGCTTGAATCTCTGTTGTAAATTCCTCTAAAAACTGTAGAAAAGCTTCATTAGCTACTTTTATTTGATTTTCTTTGAAAGAGATAAAAGCACTATCTATTACCTCTAATAGTTCTAAGATAATTCCTCGGTTTTCATCTAACTCTAAAACCGTTTGTTCTTGACAATGAAGAATATTTAAAAGCAACCTTACTTCTGCTCTAAAATACCTTGTAAGTAATGTTCTATTTTCAACATCTTCAATAAGTGATTTTGATGTATTAATAAGTAACTTAGAAAACATTCCTCTTAATTGATTGTTGTTTTCTCCTGTTAAATAAGAGTTATTTTCATCAGTTATAATTGCTTTATAAGCGTCATTTGTAGGAACTACTACAACCATGTTAACATTAGTTCCACTACCTCCATCATTTATACTAAACTTATTTAACTTATAATAGTTTTCAACTTCTGTTTTTGTTATTTCCTCACAGGTTTTATCTTGTATTTTTCCTATTTCTATAACTTCTGTTGATGTATTCTCTCCACACTTACTTGCTACCGTTAAAGAGACTTTTACTAAGTCTCCATCAAAATTGCTCAGGTCTTCTGTTATTGTTGTTCTATTTACTTGAGGTTCTCTTTCAACTCCATTAATCACCCAAACATACTTGTCTCCTTTTTCTGAAGTATTTGTTAATGATAATATTCTAATTTCTGGATCAAAACTATAAGTAAAGCTTGCTTGTGGTGTCGCTGTTAAATTAATAGCCTGTGTAACAAAAGTTCCTACAAGACTTATACTTACAGTACCTGAATCTGTTAATCCTGAATTGGCTGGCACAAACTCCCATAATTTTGTTTCTTCATTAAACTTTACATTTCCTCCTGTAAGTTGTACACCTTCAAATTGTGGTCTTACTACAACAGGGTAAGACTCTTTATCACTTAAACAAAAAGTGGTGTTTGGTAAGCTTATTGTAAACTCTGGGAAGGCTATATTCTTTGTAAAATCTACTTTAGAAAAACATCCGTTACCATCAGTAATCATTAATTTTATTGTGTAAGAGTTTCCTACACCTTCTTTTACTAATAACTGAGGATTAAATAACTCTGTCTCCGACTCAATGCTATTTACACTCCAATTAAACTTTAATCCTTCCGGCTTTACACCTTCTGGAAGTATTGCTTCAAAAGCTGCTTCGTAAAATAACTGTCCGTCTTTCCATATAAATCTTGATTCGCTTCGTTCTGAAATACTTATTTGTTTAACTTCATGAATTGTTATTCTTGCATTTGTTGTTTGTCCATCTTCTAAAAACTCAATAATTTGATCATAATTTTCAAAAGTGGCTACATCAATAACTAATTCATTATTCTCAATTGTAACACCTTTTATAGCTCCACCTTCAATAGTTATTGTTCCATTAACATTTGTAAATGGTATTCTTACTGTTTTTTCTTTAGTAAAATCGATACAGTATGACGATTCAATAGCCAACTCTGATGGCGTTAAGGTGTCAAACTTTATTGGGTTTATAGGAATTTCTTTCGAGCATGATCCCAATGAAATTGTTAATGCCGGGGTTACCTCATTGTTTATATCATCAATTGGTAATGTATAGTTATGGAAAACTTTGTTGTTTATTGGTGTATGTTCTACTCTATTACCATCTCCCATAAAGTCCCAAGAATACTTGATGTTATTAAAGAAATCAGCTCCGATAAAATCAGCATCTTTCCAATGTAATACATAAGTTACCCTAGCTTTAGATTTATCTTCATTGTATTCAATAGGTTGTTCTACTTCAACCAACAACTCTAATGCTGGATATACGATAAGTTCACAATCGGTAGGTTCATCGTTTACTGTAAACTTCATTGGTTTACCTAATAAACTTTTATCAGTTTTAGTAACATCAATTTTCCATTTTTCATCTTCTGGATCTTTAAACACTCCTGATATTACTCCTTCTGGAGCAATTGCTTTTACCTCTCCGTCTATAGGTCTTACTGTAAAAATTAAAGGTTCAATTACAGTCTCTTTTTTCAAACATATAGTACTTACTGGTAAACTTAAAAATGGTGGTTCTTTTGGTATAATAAAGTTCACTGGAGCACAGTCTGAACAACACATATATGGCAACGAAAAGTCTGCTACTACCGTGTTTTTTAATGTTTCATTTTCACTAATCACTTCATTTTCGTCAAAATACAATCGTTTCTTGGTTTCTAAAACAACAGGATTATACATCTGTAAAAAGTATTCTCCTTTTGGTACTAAATGATCTTTAATAGTAATGCGCATTCCTACAGATCCATCTTTATACATTGTTGTTTCTTCAGCTCTAAGAATTTTAGAAACACCTGCTCTAAACCAAGTTCTATTTAAGAACGCTGTAAAATTACTTACAGTTTCAGCTAATGTTTTTCCTACTAAAACAACGTCTTGATTAAAAAACAGGCTGTTTTTTTGGGTGAAATAGCTTCCGTCTACAAATGAAAACTCAATACTAGAGCTTTTATCCCATAAATTGATTACACCTCCATTCCTATATAATATTTCACCTTTACTAAACATAAAGTCTTTTGAGTTTACAAACTCATCCTCAATTCCTATTTCTATATCCAGAATGGTAGGTTGATTTTTAAATATGATATTTAATACTACATCATCAAATGTGTTTTTATCTGCTGCATTTTCGGTTACATACACCATTACAAAAGTCCCTCCTGGAATAACTCCTGCTTTATGTTCAAGTCCTGGATGTTGTTTTACAAATTCTGAAAGTTGGATTCTTTCTAAAATCTTTTTCTTTCTCTTATCTATTTCTGCAAGTAGTGTTTCTAATTTTTTCCCTGAACAACAAACAATTGATAACTGGTTAATTAATAACCCTAAAATTTGTTTGGTTGATAGCTCTAATGAAGTACTGTTATACTTTGCTTGTAGTTTTTTTACTCTTTTACACAACTCTGCTATCGTTAGTTTATAACTTGTTAGCACAAGACTATCTATGTCTCTTATATTTAATGGGATTTTTGTATCTAAAATATACGTGTGTACTAAAGTTTCTGTGAGGTCTGTTAAAATAAAATCGCTAAGTGTTGGTTCTTCTTTCCAAACTTCTTTTTCTTTTATCGCTTCGGTTTCTTTATTGAGTTCAACAATAATATCACTTGCAGATCCGTCTTTATTTTTATCAATTACTCGGTCTATCAAAAACCCTATAGAATCTTCCTCTTTTGTTAAACTGTCCTTAACGATGTTTTCTTCCTCTAAAAACCTGCTGTATTCTTTGGTGCCTATATCATATTTATACGTAAAATCTTCCTTAATACTAATGTCTTTAGAAAACAAATCCATTTTACTCATTACTTCTTTATCTATCGAAGCAACATCAATAACATCGCCTTTTTCAATAATGATGCCTTTATCCTTTAATGGAATAAACTCATCTACAACAGTATTAACCTTTGGGTTGGTTAATTTGAATGCTGAAAATGTTTTACTAACCTCTGATAAAATACAATTCTGTTCTGCTCTCCATGCGTTCAACAACATTTTTAAGTCTTCAAACTCGCACTCGTAGTTGTTTATATTAATAGTTTGTTCAGTAGCATTAATGGAAAGTGTTTTCACGTCGAAGCTCAATCCGTTATCTTTTTTAAGTTTTAGGATTTTTGCTAAGGCTTCTCTATACATTTTACCTTGATGCCCTTCAATTCTATAGAAATCATTTTTATCAATGTTATATGATAGTGGTTTTTGAATTGCTGCTGAGTTTTTAAGGTTTTCTTTATGATAGCTTAAGTTTTGATTTGCTCTATAATTTTTTGTCTTATCAAAATTCCAATTCTTTAAAAATTGTGAAGAAACATTGTAATAAAAAGGAACCGCTTTTTCACTTAATGTGGTATGTGCTTGTGATGGGGTTATTACCACATCTTCTGATTTTGTTTTCCCTATATAATTACTCGCAATGGCAATTGCTCTATTAATTAACAACTGTATTTTTTGAAGGTTTTCATTTTCATGACCTACAATAGTTGATTTATAAAATCGGTGGCGTAATTCTGGATAATCTTCTGTTTCTTTCAATTTTCCCAACATGATGTGCTTTGGAAAAACTCCAATATTTGGGCAACAGTTTACATTAATATGAAGTAAAAGTTCTTTAATTTCATTATACGTATCTACCAAATCTTTTATAACATCGTACCTGTATTGAAAATCTAGTGGAACAGCCAAAGAACTGAAGCTAAATAATGATTTTATCTTAGTAGTAATAGATGGTTTTTGAAATTTTGAAAATATAGTATCATAGCCTTCAATTAAATCTACACTAATGCTTTCATCTTTAACTACACTATCAAACTGTGCTTTTAATTCTGAAAATGTTTTGGTATTATTTTCATTTAATACTACTCTTTTTGCTTCTACAACAGGTAACTCATCATTAATTTTATACCAATCATGCTTTAAAAATATAGTGTCTTTTTTTACTATAGCTTCTAAATCCTCAATACTAATAAGTAATACTCGTAGTTTATTAATTTGCTCAACACCTTGATTATCACATGTTAACTTACTACACAATTCATCTTCATTCGAATACTGCTCTAAATACAACAAAACAGCCATTTTTTGTATCTCTGGAAACTCAACTAAACTTGTATACGACTCATCTTCTTCTGTATGTAATTCCCATAAATTATACTGTTTATCTAGAGAATTTTTAAAACGCTCGTAATTACCATCAGTATCTTCAAACTTCTTATAGAATGAAAATGTTTTTGATTGTAAGTTTTCTTCTATTAAATCAAAAAACTGAACTAAATCTCCATCGGTTGTTACTGCCGTTCCTTGACTTATTTCAATATTGGTAACAGCTGTTTTATCTATAGTAAACTGAGGAGTTACTTTAAAACCACAAGCCAAACCAACACCACTCAAACTTAACCTCGATAAACGGTTTTGATCATCAAAATAATCAATAAAGGTGTTTAGCTGTGTTTCTGTTAATACTTGATTAGCATTAAACTTGCTATATTCAGTCGTAATTTCTTTTAGTTTCAAATTAGTCGTTTCCATACGTATTATGTTTTGGCTGTGTTAATAAATAAACACGTACTATTTTTATGAGTTTTCTTCGTTATTATTTTCTTTTTCTGCCCCAATGTTTCCTATACTGGATTGGTTTAATATGATTCTTCCATCTAGGGCTTCATCCTCTGCACTACAATCAGTTAATCTCCCCACTGGGTAAATTGTATTTAGCTGATGCATCGCGTGTATTAAGTTTTGTAATTCACTATTTTCTGTAGGTTGTTCTTGCTCTAAATTTGTTTTAGCAAACAGATATTCTTTGTAAGAATTTTCAAACTGTAGTAAATCATTGTCTTCATCAGCAACTGTTCCTTTTCGCTCTCCTACCCAACATATTCTTGGTAGTATGTGCGCTGGTAGTTCTTGCCTAATCACATCTTCCATATAGCGTCTGAAATCTGGATTTGAAAAACGATAGGTATATCCTGGCAAAACGATGCTAACTCTATACGAATACGGATCAATAGTTCCGCAATCTTCACAATCTTTCGCACAAATAGGTAAAAAGTTTTCTGCATCATTATTGGTAACATCTGGACGCAACAGCATGTGTTCTACTAAAAACATTCCTTCTTCAGTAAAATCCTTTTTCAGAAAAGAAATCACATCCAGTAATGCTTTTTTCACATCATTGATATTAGTATAATACTTATACTGTTTTGCTATAATGTAATCCGAACTACTTACAGGTTTTTCTGGATTAATCACATCAAAAGAATATTTAACAGGAATTGAGGGTTTAGAAGGTGTTGATTTATGAACTCTTATAAATCCGATTTGCATATCATTTACAATACCTTCTTCAAACGCTTTTTCAATATCACTTACTTTGGTTTGTACAACCTGTAATACTGCAAAATAGAGTTCTTCAATAGCGAAAGCTACTTTCGTATAATTTTCGGTAGCAGACAATAATATATTTCCATCATTATCTCTCAACCTCCATCTGTGTACTGTTTTATTATCACTATCTGTTAATTCATATATTTCTACATTGGTTTCGGTTAAATGTCTTCGCTTTTCATTAGCAATTCCCATTAAACGTGCTACACGCTTTTGAAAGCCAGATACATTGTTAGTATCCCATAAATTTTCTTTGGCTTGTTTGTAATAATTAAAAGCAAGTCCTCTTTCGCTACTTATTACTTTATAATCTTTTAAAAAAGCTTCTTTGTTTGATAATACAATCTCATCGGTAGCTGTTCCATATAGCGCTTTCATAATGAAGGTATACTCTCCAAAGCGTTCAGCAAAACGAGCTAACAAATGATCTAAAATAGAGTTTCTTCGTTCTATATTATTATCAAACTGATTGAATAATAATTTGGTCAATTCATCATCATTAGATTGTGGATACTCATTAACAAGTTCGTCAAAGTCTTTAATGTCTTTTACTGCTTGTGTAAAAAATGTACGAGTTTCTTCTCCATTAACAGAAAGCAGTGTTCTTACTTCTGATAAATGCTTAAAATAGCTTGCCAGTATTTGGTCGAAAAACGTTAAATACGCCTTTAGTTGTTTTGCTTTTGCTTTTCTTTCATTGGTTACGTGTACTGCTAATCCTTCTTGACCTATTCCGTAGGTATCTGGAAAATCGTTTTGAATAGTAGTGTACTCGTTAGCTTCATTTGAGCTTCCTTTTGGCAGCGATAAAACCTTGTCTTCATCTGTTATTTGTTGCGATTCTATTTCATCCTCTTTTAATTGTTTTAAATACTCATCTACGCTATCATAGTTTAAATTTAATGGAAGAAATCCTTTGCTAAAATTAAAAGTACTCTTCTCACACAAAACAGGTTTTTTATCTGGATCGATACAAACTATCCATTTATTTTCTTGAACAATGTTTTCATCACAAAATCCTACAGAAATATCTTTAATTAGCTTTACTCCGTCAATATTCATGATGATTTTCATCACATCAGAAAGGCGTACTTCTTTTCTTAACTCCGCTTTTTTAAGTTCTTCGGTATCTATAAATCCTTTTGTTAATACTGGACCGTCAAACACCTCATCGGTTGTATAACCTTTATCGAGCATTTGCTGAATTGAGTAGAATTTTAAAGAGGGTGATAAGTAGTTTTCTATTTGAAATAAAATGTTTGCATACACCCATTCTTCATCGGCTTCTGGAACAACATCTACATTAGCACAAATAGCAATAGGTTGTGTAGCTACTTCCTTTATTTCTATCAAATCCTCACATAAATTTCTGTTTTTATGATATGCTGTTTTGACATTCGGAAAAACCTGCTCTTTTGTATAACCTTCTTCTAAATCAACTAATAGTGAGTACAGTCCTTTTAACTTAAAGTCTTTTTGAAACTCTGGTAGAATCTCTTTAAACTTTTTATACCCTAGTTTGTTGTTTTTACAGTCGACAAACACTTGTTTATCATAAATTCGTAACCAACAATTTTTTACACCTTCTAAATCAATAAACAGTTTTCTATAATCTAATTCATTGACTGGTTTTGTTGGAAAAATTTCTGAGGCTTTATAAAATTGTGCTTGCAGTGATAAGCTTGGATCTTTGGATGCCAATAAGTCTTCCAATGGTGTATTAATACGCATCCCTAAATCGGTTATGGCATAACACAACATTTCTAAAATAGTTACTCCAGGATCATGCGAATTGAAGTCAGTCCATAACTTACCTCCGAATGTTTCCAAATAGGATATTCCTTCTTTTCTTAAAAAAGAAAAATCTAGATCATCTTTGGAAGATATATTTTTAGGAATATTGATATGTTCGTTTATAGCTGACATGTTGGCTCTATGATTTTTTTAGTTCCTTTACAGGTAGTTAATACAGTACTTACGTTGTGTGCTTTTGCAGATACTAATATTGATTTAGGATCACTTGGTTCTATTTTATACACACTGGCATCACCATTCATGGTTACGTTTTGTAAATAATCTACATACGGCAATTTTTCTAGGTAGTCAATCAGTATACTTTTATGTAACATTATTCCAAAGGTTACCTCTTTGGTTTCATCAAATGCCCAAGGAGATAGAAACTTTGTAATGTCTGTTTTTAGTTGTTCGGTATAGAAATTCTCATCGTATCCATCATAAAAGCTAACTTCTAAACCTATGCTTACTTCTTCGTAATTAGGATTGATTACTTCAGCATTTACATGCAAGGTGTTTAATGAATTGATATAGTTTGTAACACTATTTAAAGTGGCTTTACTTACTCTTGGTTGATAAATATCAAATACATTCTTATTTACTGTATCGGGTACGACAACCAAAGTAACATGACCGGCTGCTGTAAAACTTGTTTCTGAAGTATGATTTAAACACTTCACTTTATAAATTTCAGGAAACTCTTGAAGGATTAAGTGCTCGTAATCCCACAAAGTTATAGCTCTATTTTTATGACGCAGACGCTCACTTATTCTTCTATAAAAGTTAGCATCAGATTCTTCTGTACTTCCTCCAAAGGCATTGTACGGTTGCGAAACTGATTTTATTTGCGGAATTCGTGTTACCATTTTTTTAATGGTTTCACTAGGTAGCCCATTTTTTAAATGACTTACCTCATTATCGTTATTTTTAAATGTAGTTAATACTGCCTGAGCGTGAATTCCTATTGCTTTACATACTACGTCGTATGATTTATTCATTTGAGCTTTAATCCAAGTAAAACCTGACGGTAGTAAAGTATTATCGTTAGTTGCTTCTTTAGGAATTGAAAACTTAACAATTCCTGATTTTAAGAAATTGTCTGTATTATTTGTAATGATATTGTTCTCTAGAGTTTTCCATTTATTATTACAAAGAATCGACCATTGTATTTTTTCATTCTCATTAAAACTTTCTACTAGTGGATTTTCACTTCCTTCTAAAACCTGAACTAATAAGGATAAGTTTTGTTGAGGTTCCAAATTTTCTATTCCTAAAAATAAATGCCCTCCTAAACAATACTTTGGTACTAAAAAGGTTTGAATAGTATCTTTATCAAAAACATCTATAATTCCTTTTTCTTCCTGTAAATATTTTTTCTCTGCATAATTTTCTTCGTGCTGCCCAAAAGGATGCTCATGAAAAAGTTGAATGCGATTTTCTTCTAAATCCATTTTTTCCATCTCAATGGATTCCTCTGCTGTATAATTGATAGAAATTGATTCTACTAATGGAGTATAAGGTTCATTAGGAAGGTTAATATCTTTGTTTTCTGCACTTATTGCTAACGTATACAATTTAGGGTATAACTCATGTAAGAATGATTGTTCTAAGGATAACTGCAAGGGACCAGCTTTGTCTATTTCATAATTATTCCCTGCATTTTCTACCTTAAACTCTGAAGTATAAAATACATCCTCACTCTCTTCATCAACCTCTTTTTTAAAGAGATTTTCAATTTTCCCTATAGTTTCTTTAGTTTCTCCAGCGGCATGTAACAATCTTTTTATAACCTTAAAATAGTTTTCATTTGTAACCAATACCTGTTTTTTACTTATACTTTTCTTTAGTTCAGCTGCATAGGTACTTATTGATTTATAACTAGATGACTTTACATAAGCTTGGTACCAGTCTTTAAAATCTTCTGGAGTGTTTTTCCAACGAAGGTTTACCGTGAATTTCTTCCATCTTTTCGAAAACGCTTCATTGTAATTTACAGTAAAATTAGATCCTTCAATAGGTCGTGTTGTAAATGGATAAAATGGCTTTTTGGTTCTTACTACTCCATTATCATTTTCTACAGTTGCCGATTTTACTCCTTTTACATCTGTAGTAACGGTAATTTTATCTATTGTATTTCCTACTAAGAACCTGTAAAAATCATATCCTTTCGCATTTGAAACATCAAAGACGAAGCGAACTAATGGATATGAGGTATTATATTTTTTAAGTAAAAACTCTTCATTATATGCTACCAACGCATCTGAATCAAACCCTAATGTAAATGTGAAACTTACTTGATTGGTAACTTCTAAATTCCCGTCATTCACATTATTAATAGCAATCAGTGTTGGTTCAATCCACTTTTCTTTTCCGCTTCCAAAAATTTGAACGGTTTGAAGTAGTTTGCTTACATCAAAAGAGTTTTCTTCAAAATTGTTTTTAAACTTGATAGTAATTGTTACCGTTCTTTCTCCTTCTTGTAGCAGTAACATCGGTGAAGCAATTGAAAAACCTAATTCAGCATCTGATAATTCAGTAGCATTTTCAGTGCTTGCAGGATATCCAAAAGGATACCAGTAAGGAGCATCTTCTGGTAATGCCTCCTCTACACCATCTTTTGTGTTAGCTACTGCACTTACTTTTATCTTTTTTAAACTTTCTGAATTGTTATTGTAAATGGTTTTTATAGCTCCTACTGAGGCTTTGTTTACTATTAGTTCTTCTGTTGTTTCATAAACCAACGGATTACCTAGGCTGTCTTTTTTTGCATCAAGTAAGGTCCCTTCTTCAATTCGTTCATCAGTGATCTTTTTTGCTAATTCAAAAATTATATGCGCTTGATCTGAAACAGGTTCTCGCTTTTGAACTTGTAATATTTCTTTGTAATAAAAATCTAAATGTCGCTTAGTTAAATTATTAAATCGTTCTTTAGAAAGCTCTAATAATTGTAAGAAACAAACAAACAAGGTTAAATGCGGACTCAACTTTCCTTCCTCAGTATATCCACTAAGGGTTGAGGTAATATTTTCTTTTAATTTTTGATATTCTCTAGTTCCTCTAAAAGGAATATCTGCTGTTGTTAGTTTTTTAAAAAAGTGTTGCCAATCTCCAGAGGCTTCTTCATGATTTTCTGTAGAGAAATAATTTAGCTTTTCAGCAAAATTATAGGCAAACAATATCCAATCTTCTATAGTAAAATCGTGGAGTTCGAAATTGTCAGGATCTAACGCGTCAATATAACGTAACTCTTGTCCTGTTCCGTTTCGTTGTAGTATGCTAGAAATGATTTTACTCATAATCTGTCTTAATTTATATCGGTTCCTTCACCTTTATAAAAAGGGAAAACCACATTGGTTCTACTATTTGTAGCTCTAATTCTATATTCTATTTTTATCACCAACATTCCTTCTAAAGGATCTGTTTCAGAAACATCAATTCGGATAACATCTATCCTTGGCTCGTGATATAAAATGGCTGTTTCAATCAATTCTTTAGCATAGGTTATCAATGTTCTGTCTAAGCGTTCAAAAAGCAGTTCTTGTAAGTTACATCCGTAATTAGGCAACATTACTCGTTCTCCTAGTCGAGTAGTTAACAATATTTCTAAACTACTTTTAATGTCTTCTTCATCAGAAATCATTACTACTTCACTTAGGTCATCTGAAAATTCTGGAGGAAACCCCCATCCTATCCCTAAAAATGCTTTTTTATTTTCCATTGTTATCCTATTAAAACTGTTGGTTCTCCTAAAACTATAGTACCTCCATGTGAGGTGCTATCTCCCATTCTTGCTGCTGGCATTCCACCTATCAAAACAGTTCCTGAACCAGCTATAATACTGTCTGGTGGTCCTGTACAAGTTGCCATATCACCCACTCTTGCTGCTGGTAAACCACCTATTAATACGGTAGGTTCTCCTGCTGGTAATATTGGACCTCCAACATGAGGAACTGTTCCTGTTACCATTGGGCATACATGCATGTCTGTTATTCGTGCTGCTGGATTTCCCATCTTTTAATTTATTTGAACTAATGAGCCTTTTAAAACAGCTATAGCACTTGTTGAAACTTCTGCTCCAGCACTACCTTCTGCTTTAAATTCTGCATTGGCCGCAATGTTTACATTCGTTCCTTCAATATTTATGTCTCCTGTTGCTTTTAGTGAAATATCCCCAGCACTTTCCATTGATATTCCATCACCGTTTATAGTTATTACATTGGAGTTATCATCTTCAATCGTTATGGCTCCTTCATCTTCATCCAGCGAAATAATTTTTCCTGCAGGTGTTTCAATAGTGATTATTTTTTTATCATCATCAAACAACACTTTCATCTCACTTCTGGTAATAATTCCTTTTTCGTGATTATCATCAGTTGCAGTTATTGGTGATGGTTTTGCACTACTGTGCAACATTCCTAAAACAATGGCATCGTTAGGATCTTCATTGATAAATCCTACAATCACCTCATCTCCTATTTCAGGACGGAAGAAAATGCCTCTGTTTTCTCCTGCATCGGGTGAAGCTACTCTACACCAAATACCTTCTTCTTCGTTATTTACGATTGGAATTTGTACTAAAATTCTATCTTCTCCATCAGGATCTTCTTCTAATTGAGAAACAATCCCTACTTGTAATCCTTGAATAGCAGGCAATAATCCTGAAGCCGGTTTTGCTGAGATTTCAAAAGTTTCAGAAAACCATTCTGTTGATAAACCAAACTGTGCATTGGCTACCCAATTTCCTTCTGAAATTACATGCTGAACTCCTGTTACATATATATTTCCGTTAAATCGGTCTCCAACTCCTTCTACCTTTAAAATAGTGTTTGGTTTCACCGACGGAATTCCTTGAAACTTTACTCGACCTCTTACTTTTGCTAATTGCTGAAATAACCATTTGGCATCTGCCCAATCTTGTAATTCTGTATCGGTTACAACACCACCGTGTCGTAATTCCATACTTTCTAAACCAATTATTTCATTTAAATCTGAAACTGACAGATTTCCATTTAAACTTACATTTGGGTCTTTTCCTTCAATTTCAATAATTTCTTGGTCGGCATGATTCCAACTATAGGCGGCTACTTTTTTTACTTGATGACGAGCATCTATTTCTGCATCAAAATCTAATAAGGATCCTCCAAAGGTTACGGTTTCTATTTCAGCCTGACTTACGTTGGGCTTAGCTATCGTAATAGTTCCGTTATCTACAAAACATAGTTTCCCATTGGCTTGCGCTCTTGAAACCATAAAATCCCAGTCTGAAGCATTATACTGTACCAGTTCTGCATGGTTGTAATTTGTAGTTTCTACATCTTTTGACAAACTATACTTCCCTATAATTTCTTCAAAAATGTCGCTATCGGTACTTTCATAGAAATATTTACTTCTTCTGCCTACGGTCATTTTTACCGCTTCATCTTTACACTCTACTATTAATTGTGCTGAGTTGGCTCTAATTCTTAAATTGTGTTTGATAACAATTCCTTTGAAAATTGTTTCTTCATCAGAATGATATCCTGCGGTTATTTCAATTTCTTTTCCAGGAATTAACAATTCTTCATTACTCAATTTAAAATCTCTTTGTGAAGCATCTCCATCAAGTAAAACAATTTGAGCAGTTGGTATTTTGTTTACTTCTTTGGAAACAGTAATGTTTTTTACCTCATATTGTTTTGAGAGTTCTTCTCCTTCAATCAAAATTTTAAACGTGACTAAATCGGCACTTTTTGAAGTTTGTATGGTTCCTGTACTATTCATCTAGGCAAATTTTTGTAAGGGTGGAAAAAAGATTTCTTGTCCTGGTTCTAATTTTCTGAACTGCATTATTTTATTAACACGAGCTACTTCTAAATAATACTTTGGGTCTCCATAAATACGATGACACATAAGTGGTAAAGTATCTCCTGATTTTACTTTACGATAGTGAGTTAAATCTGGCGACTGATTGTTTTCTCTTGCCACTCGTAAATCATCATCAATAGTACCTTTTACCTTAAGCTTTGCACTGGCACGTAATGGTGTTCCATCTGGTGCAAACAATTTATATTCAATAGAAAGATCTACTAAAGAGCCCTTAAAAAGGAGAGCACCCCATTTAATCATTAAATAGTTAGGTTTGTGCTCTTCTCCTTTGTATTCGAATACAATTTTTTTAAACGCTTCTATTTTATCTATGATTCCATCTTTTAGATCACTTTTTCCGTCAATGGCTCCACTGCTATCAAACAATAGGTCTAAATCTAATTCTTGAGGAGGTATTCTTGTAAACTTAGGTTGAGAGCCACTTGTACCTTGCCCTTGTTCTTCAGTATATTCTGGTTTATAAGCAACCATATACTTTTCTGGGTTTATAAGTGTTGTAAACTCCCCATTGGCTACTTCATTCTTAAACTTATCGTCAGAATACGCCTTTATTACTAATTTTTTTAACTCTCCTTGACTCATTATCGTTGTTTTTGTCTTTCAAGAATATCCATTACTTCCTCCACACATGCCGAAACTATAGCTGCTGTATTTCCGTTTTTTGATCCACTTGTTTTTCCTTGTGATTCTGATTTTTCATCCACGTTAATCTTGATATGTAATTCTTTGATAGTAATAGGCATCTTATACTATTTTAAAATAATTATAGGTTAATTCAAGTGTCTCAATAACCAGTTTACTTTCTTCAGCATTAAAGTCTCCTACATTCCATTTTACAGGGTATGCATGTTTTACATTCCAAGTTTGTATGGCTTGCTCGTCTTCACCTAATAACATTACATTGATATTTATAGGTTGTATCTCGAAATTGACTAAGGCTTTTTTACACCACTTAATTACTTCCGAATCAACAAGCATCCCTCTTTTCAATACTAAATTTGGATATTTGGAACGTACCGGTATTTTATGCTTGAATCTATTTTCTCCTCCTTCGGCTATTTCTTCAGTTTCAAGGTCTACCGAAAGACCTGAAACTGATTGAAATGAATTGTCGCCGCTTGAAGTTGGAATATCTTCAAACTCTACTTTAAAACTAAATCCTACTGGTGGATGATAGCTCATTACGATGACATTTTAAGCTTCTCAATTGCCCACTCAGCAGTTTCAATGGCTATTTCATTACCATCAGCTTTTAAGTCTGTAGGCTGTACTTTAGTGATATAAGCATTCTGAGCTTCCCATACTACAGCTGGTTGTCCAGTCTCATCTAATAATTTGATGGTTAAATCTCCTCTAAACTGCTCTCCTCCTTCTTGGAAATAAACTGTCTTAGCCCATTGCTTGTAAAACTGTTTACTTTCATCTACGAAGGTTCCTCTCTTCATAGTAATGTTACTATATTCGAATAATCCTGGTTGTTTTGATTTGTGGTATTCTTTATCTGCTCCTCCACGATATTCTATTACTTTATTATCAAAACTTAACCCTGATACTTCTGTACAATTAAATTTCGTATCACCAAAGGTTACCTCGAAGGAAAACTTTGGCATTGGATATGATTCTGCCATGATTCTTTATTTTTTATTTATATTTTTTTGGTTAGTTAGTTTACTTATGCTTCTTGCATTTTGTGAGAGAATTTAAGTATGATAAATTCAGCTGGACGTACTACTGCCATACCTATTTCTATGATCATATTTCCTTCTAAAACATCTTGAGCAGTCATGGTTTCTCCTAAACCAACACTTACATAAAATGCTTTTTCTGGTGTAGGACCTGCAAGTGCTCCTGCTCTCCATTGTTGTGTTAAGAAATTGTCAATCATTGCTTTTACACGCACCCACGTATTTTTATCATTAGGTTCGAAAACAAATTGTTCTGATGCTTTTTTAATTGACTCTTCTGCCATGTTGAAGAAACGTCTTACAGATACATATCTCCATTCATTATCGTTTCCTGCAAGAGTTCTTGCTCCCCATACAAGATTTCCTTTTCCTACAAATGATCTGATAGCATTGACAGATTTTCCTGCTTTGGTGTCTACATTTAAATCTTTTTGCTCATCATGTGATATATTAACAGATGGGCCATATACATAATTTAACCCTACATTTGCTGGTGCTTTCCATACTCCTCTATCGGCATCAACTTTAGCATAAATTCCTGCCATGGTTGCACTAGGTGCCAATTTTACTGGTAACAACCCTATTTCTAACTTTATTTTATTGTATAGAGCATTATTATCTACTTTTAAATCTGCTAACGAAGGGAGTGTTGTTACACCTCCTAATGCATCAATAGCTCCTTTTAAGGCAAATAATTCATCGGTATTTTTTTGATCTTCCAAAGTGGTATAGATTCCATTATTAGTCATATCAGCTTCATCGATAATACCTAATAGATCATATACGTTTGTAGCATTAGAAGTTAAACTACCCATTAACTTTCCTTCTGTGTCGTCTTGTTGTAGCTTAAATAGCTTAGCATGTAAATCAGCCAAAGTGGCTTCTAAATTAGCATCCATCCAAGTTGTCATATCCGCACTTGGTGTTGCTAAAGAAGCTTCTTCTGAATCTTCAGCCGCAGAAATCAAATCGTTGATTGATGAAGTTATATTCTCTAAATAGCCAATAATATTTTTAATATTGGAAATGGCATCATTTTTAAATGACAATGCTACCGCATTACCTGCCCCATCTATATTATTTTTTGTATCAACCAATACTGTTAATAGACTTTCTAACTCTGTTAAGTCAATTCCATCTAATACTTCTTCCGCTTGTACAGATAAACTTTCATCCAATCCTTCTATTTCAATACTATCTTCATCATAAGAGTAGTCAAGAATCGTATTTAAAAAAGGGTAATATGCTGCCCCATATTTCAAGTAGTCTTTTCCTAAAGAAATTTTATCTCTTAGTGCTTCTACTGGATCTACATCCCCTCCTCCATCATCATATTCATTATCTGAATAAGTATCAATAATGGTAAAGCGATCTTGTAATTTATTACATTGAGTAAGTGCTGATGCATATAAACTATAAAAATCAGTATCTGACGCCAACGATGTTCCGTCTGGGAATGTAAGTAAGGTTACTTCATCTACATAGGCTACTTTATCTAATCCTTCTTTCAATTCATCGAAAGAAATACTATTTTCATTGTTACTCTCATCTTCATAGGTGTTCACAGATACGATGTAACAAGGACCTCCTCCATTGGCAAAATACATTTGCATGTGATAATACATCTTAAAAGGAGACGGGGTACTTGGTGCAGTTACAATTACTTCCTCATTCGCTTGATTTGCATTTGTTACATTAACTCCAATACTTGTTTCCTGTCTTGCATAGCCAAAATACGTTTCGTAATCTAACATTGACGTTATTCTTGTTGGTTCTAACAGTAGGTCATTATTCTCTTTCTTTTTAGCTCTCTCGGTATAACCAATAAAAGCTGGAATTGCTGTTTCTACTTGAGCTACCGATGGGGGAAACTTTACAATTTCCTCTACGTAGACTCCTGGTGTTTTGTACGCTGACATAATTACTTGTTTTAAATTTTAATTTTTGTTTATATAAATACTTCCGAATAATAATCTTGCGATTCTTTCTTAATACTTTCTGGAGTAGGATTTGGGAAATAATAATCTTCTTGTGGTTCTGGTATAACGTCTTGTTTATCTATCTCTACACGCCCATTAAGTGTCAATGGTTTTTCTTCTGACGTAGTCATTACAAGATTTTCACTTCTTTTCGTGTAACGCCAAAATGTGTTTCTATTTTCAATACAAACAGCAAACTCTGGGGACTCCTCTAACAAACATTGTTTTGAGACATCAAAGACTTCTGTTTCTTCATTCTTAGTTAATATTTCTTCTGTTAAATTGTTGTTATTGTCTCCTGATATCTGGATTTGAACAACCCCTATTACCCCACTATTTTTAATTCTTCTTACAAAAAAATTAATAGTATCTATCACCTTTTGCTCTTCTTCATTTAAAGGGATAGCATTCATTATTTTAGATTCTATAACATTTAATTCAGAAGCATTGGTATTTGCAACAGTTACTAAATTCGGTGTAGTTGTATCAAACTCTTTTTCAGCTTCTAGTTGGTGTAATAGTTTTCTTGTTTCACTATCTGAAATCAAAAATGAGCTCCATTTTTTCACCTCAGAAATTGTTTCAAATAAATTGATTACTGAGGAACTTTTGTTTGATAAGTAATATAGTTGCTCCTCTTTCTTTTCAATTATGTTAGAAAAATTTTCAAAATAAGCATGGTGTACTTTTAAATAAAAAGTTAGCGTTAGTGAATCGGATAATGTAATTATTGGACTATATCTACTTACTTCTTGATTTCCTTCTTTGGTAGTTACTTTTATAGTTTCTGATAGTACTCGAACTCCTTTTTTATGACTTCTAAGTAATAGTCTATGATTTTTTAAACTCTTTTTGGTTTCTTGAGTAGGTTGAATTGATAGAAACTTGCTAATATCGTATTGTTCTTCTAAACGTTTTTTTTCTTCATCTGTAAGAGGTGTTACTCCATTATTTCCTCCATTTAATTCGAAAAAAGTTCGTTCTCCTTCATCTAGGAAATAAGAATGGTATATATTGATATTGAACAGTGTTTTGTACATAATCTTTTAATTTTTAATTATTGATTGTTGTTCAATACCTGAGACCACTGTTCCTTCTTTGGTTACAATATCCCTTTCTATTTCTAGTAATGTTATTTTATAAAGTACAGATGGGTATTGTTTACCTCCTAAGGTTCCCCATATATAATTTAACTCCTCAAAAGAAGGCGTATATAGTTGAGTAATAAATTTAAAAGTCTTTAGGTCTCCCAATCCATCTATACCTTCAAAGTTGGTATTTTGATGCGTGAATACTTTTTTCCCTTGAAAAAAGGCTAATATTTTTGTTAAACTCTTTAAAGATTCAGCGTAACTGGATTTATCTACACTGAACAAAACGTAGAGATTTAAGTATACTTTTGGATTTCTGTAACTAACTGTAGTTCCTTCTACACGATTGTTAGAAGTATTTTTTAATGCAAATTCTTCTTGTGTATTAATTAATGTTAATGAAATATCTGGGTTATTTGCTGGAGAATTTCCATCTCCTTCAGCCATAGCTATATTTGATAAGTCTACAGCCTTTTCATCGAAATAGTCATTTAATTCTTCGGTAATGATTTGTAATATTTCAAAAATCATTTTAATAGTAAGTTTGGTTAGTTTTGCTTGTAGATTGAAGGGTTAGCAATCAGACATTGTAAAATTAACCTCTCTTACGAAGAATAACCGCAATGAAAAACTCTTTTAAAAAAGTAGTTTCTCCTAAATATTTTCTAATAGAATTACAGGTAGTAAAAAGGGGAAAATCACCCTTACTTTTTTAATCAAGAAATTTTAAGTTTTACGTGAATCCAATAAAAAACTCTTTATACACAGTATGCATAAAGAGTTTATATATATTCTTGTTTGTTATTTTTTATTTGGTCAACTCCCTAAATAAACTTTCTAAGTTTTTGTTTTCGGTATTTAATCCTAGAATTTTTAATCCATTTTCTTGTGCAAAGTCAAAAATTACTGGGCGCATATCTTCAGAAGTATTAAATGTTAACACCCAATTATTTTCTAGCGTATTTTTATATCCTGTAATATTTGGTAATCGTTTAATAAATTGTTCCTCTAATTTATAGTCAAACGTTACTTTAATTACTTGTTCATTATCTGTTTTAAGTTCTGAAATAGGTTTATTAATTACTATTTCTCCTTTATTTATAATTATAACTCGGTCACACATTGCTTCTACTTCTTGCATAATGTGTGTAGATAATAATACTGTTTTATCTTTTCCTAACTCTTTTATTAATTGACGTATTTCAACTAATTGGTTTGGATCTAACCCTGTAGTAGGTTCATCTAAAATTAATACTTCTGGATTGTGTAAAATAGCGGCCGCTAATCCTACACGCTGGCGATATCCTTTAGATAATTGATTAATCTTCTTCTGTGCTTCTATCTTTAAGCCTACTCTATCAATAATCTCATTAATTCTAGACTTTTCTATATTATGTAAAGATGCTTGAAACTGTAAATATTCTTTCACATACATATCCAAGTACAACGGATTATGCTCTGGTAAATAACCTATTTTTTTTTGTGCTTCAATAGGGTTTGAAATTACATCAATTCCACTTACCAACACAGTTCCTTTTGAAGGTTTAATAAACCCCGTTAAGATTTTCATTGTTGTAGATTTCCCAGCTCCATTTGGACCTAAAAAACCAACTATTTCTCCTTTCTTTGCTGAAAAGGAAATATTATTAACAGCCTTTTGTGTTCCGTATGTTTTTACTATTGAGGTAAGTTCTATCGACATTTAGTTCTTATAATTTCAGCTGAATCTTTACAGCATTTAATATTGATGAATTGAGCTTCTCTTTTTCAAAAACAGTGAATCCTAATTTCTTATAAAAACCTATTGGTGATTTATATGTTTGGTTATTTTCTTTTAAATAATTTTCACCAATAACAACCCAACCATTTAATTTATTGTGTCTTTTTTTTAACTTTTCAATTAGGTTTCTACCTATTCCTTTTCCTTGAATTTCTGTATCTAAAATCATTGCAAACCAACATTCTCCTTCACGAATAAAATCACAACACCAACCCAGTACTCGACTATTTTCTATAACTAAAAAATGATTTTTGTCCTTTAGCAATCCTAAATACTGATTAAAATCTTCAATACTTTTCTGCTTAATTACATATGGATATTCACGATTCCATAGTAACCTAACTTGTTCTTTATAAAAAGGGGATAATTTACTTATTTCTTTAAACTCCATTATTTTCTTTCATAAGAAACGAAGCTGTAGTCATATTTATTTTTTTCGTCAGCTTTAAAATCTTCCCGTGCTACTTCTTTCCATATATTCATATCTATTTTAGGGAAAAAAGCATCTGCTTCAAACTCATGATGCAATACAGTTATATCTAATCTATCAACTAAATTTTGCTCTAAAGCTTCCTTATAAATTTGCGCCCCACCTATTATAAACGCATCATTTCCTTCTACTAACTCTATAGCTTGCTCAATACTATTTGCTATTAAGCATCCATCTATAAAGTAGTTATTATTTCGGGTAATAATTATTGATGTACGGTTAGGTAAAGGTTTACCAATGCTCTCAAAAGTATTACGCCCCATTAAAATAGGATGGCCTGTAGTAACTTTTTTAAAACGTTTTAAATCGGCAGGCAAATGCCAAATTAAGTCATTATCTTTTCCTAAAGCATTGTTTTTTGCAATTGCAGCTATGAGTGTAATCATAAATTTAGTTTGTGTGGCTTACATATTTTTCACCCATTCTTTAATATATCCTGTAAGATCTCTTTTTTCTGTTGTAGCTTCTTCAAAAGTTTCATTTTTCATATTATCAACCAACGTATGAATTGCCTTTAGCACATTTTCATCGTTAATTTCAGCTATTTTATCATAGAGATCTTCTTTTAAAACATCAACATCTGTATTCATTTTATAACTTTTAGGTGGTTTCTTACAAAGCTACTAAACAATATATATAAAATAAAGTTAAATTATACTGCTACAACTCCTTTTATGTGTGGGTGAGGATCATAACCTACCAATTCGAAATCTTCAAAAGTAAAATCTTCAATATTTTTTATTGCTGAATTAATTTTCATTTTAGGAAGAGATCTTGGTTCACGTGATAATTGCAACTCTAATTGCTCCATATGATTGTTATATATATGAGCATCACCAAATGTATGAATAAACTCTCCTGCTTCATAACCACAAACTTGTGCAACCATCATTGTAAATAAAGCATAAGACGCAATATTAAAAGGAACTCCTAAAAATATATCTGCACTACGTTGATACAATTGACATGAAAGTTTCCCGTCTGCTACATAAAATTGAAAAAATGCATGACATGGAGGTAATGCCGCTTTACCATTCGCTACATTTTCTGCAAACGACTTTGAAATATCTGGTAAAACTGAAGGATTCCATGCAGACACTAACATTCTACGACTATTAGGGTTGCTTTTTAACGTTTCAATTACTTCTTTTAATTGGTCTATTTCATCACTATTCCAGTTACGCCACTGATGTCCATAAACTGGTCCTAAATCACCATTTTCATCAGCCCATTCATTCCAAATACGCACACCATTTTCTTGTAAATACTTAATATTGGTATCACCCTTTATAAACCATAATAATTCATAAATAATCGATTTTAGGTGTAACTTCTTAGTTGTTACCATTGGAAACCCTTCACTCAAATCAAATCGCATTTGATAACCAAAAACACTCTTGGTTCCTGTTCCTGTTCTATCTCCCTTGTCGTTTCCGTTTTCTAAAACGTGTTTTACTAAATCGTGATACTGCTTCATCCTTCTGCGTTTAATCGTTAAAATTGTTAGTCTGTTTAACAACGTAAAAATAAAAAAGCATCTACAAAAAATGTAAATGCTTTTAAAATTATATTAATAAGTTATCAACTATAACTATGCCCAAACACAGGTTCCATTACTCTGACAGTAACCATAGTCACAAAACTCTTGACCATTTGCAAACCTAGTACAACATAAACGAGGTCCTTTACAATAGGTATAGCCTCCTCCGTTAATTTGGTTTTGTTCACTTCTTGATAACGTTTTAATTCCTTTTAAACTTTTCAGTTTTTTCATGATAGATTTAATTTTGGGGGTTAATATTGGTATAAATATATCAAAAAAAATGAATAAACAAAACTATCAATCTAAAAAACAAGACCTTACAACTAAACTGTAATTTTAAAAAATCTTTTAACCAATAATCATACCTGCTATGGTTGCTGACATTAACGAAGCAATTGTACCTCCAATTAAAGCTTTCATCCCAAATTCAGATAAGTTTTTACGTTGACCTGGTGCTAATGAACCAATTCCTCCAATTTGAATTCCAATAGAAGCAAAGTTTGCAAAACCACATAACATGTAAGTTGCCATAATTACTGACTTGCTATACGTTAAATGTGTTGCACTTGCAGCATTTTTTAAGTCTGCTAATTGAATATACCCCACAAACTCACTTGCAGCTAATTTAATACCCAATAATTGCCCCATTAACGCCATATCTTCTTTAGCTACTCCAATTAACCACATTAAAGGTGCAAAGGCATATCCTAAAATAAATTCTAACGATAATGCTTCATAAGGTGTAGCTCCTTCAATCAACTCATTCAAAGAAGTAAATTTCCAGCTGAAATATTCAATTCCATCAAAACCTCCAATTCCACCTAAAATACCATTTATCATGGCTATAAATGCAATAAATACTAATAACATTGCTGCAACATTCATTGCTAGTTGTAAACCTTCCGTTGTTCCATTAGCAATGGCATCTAAAATATTTGAACCAATTTTTTCTGATGAAACTTGTACATCTGTATTTACTTCTTCAGTTTGTGGATATAATATCTTAGAAATAATAATTGCTCCTGGTGCTGCCATTACAGATGCTGCTAATAAATGTTTTGCATATAATAAACGTAATGCTTCATCATCTCCTCCTAAAAACCCAATATAAGCAGCTAAAACAGCTCCTGCTACTGTTGCCATTCCTCCTATCATTACCAATAAGATTTCAGAACGGTTCATTTTCTCTAAATATGCCTTAATTAACAAAGGTGCTTCTGTTTGTCCTAAGAAAATATTTCCTGCTACCGATAAACTTTCTGCCCCAGAAATCTTTAAAAATTTAGATAACAACCAAGCTAATCCTTTTACTATTTTTTGAATCAGTCCTAAATAGAATAATACTGACGTTAGTGCCGAGAAAAATATAATTGTAGGCAATACTTGAAAAGCAAAAATAAATCCAAAAGAATCCATATCAGCAACTAAACCGCTGAATAAAAACTCACTTCCTGCTCTTGTAAAATCTAATACACTAACAAACAAACCTCCTACTAACTCAAACGTCTTTTGTACAAAAGGAACTTTTAAAACTCCAATTGCTATTAATAATTGAAAAGCTAGCCCTAACCCTACTGTTTTCCAATCTATACCTCTTCGGTTTGCACTAAATAAAAAAGCTATAATTAGTAATGTTACCATTCCTAAAGCTCCTCTCCATAAACTTTGCATTGAGAAACCTTGGCTTGGAATTATTTTACTTGTATTGTCTACTACCTCTTCAGAATCTTTTTCTAAAACTACTTTTGATTCTGTTGTAAAATTATAAAGTATGTTTTTTTCTGAAAGTGTTAATACTTCATCTGTTAACTCAACTACATTGTAATAACGAACTGTATCGTTAGGTTGTTTGTAGTTAAAAATTAATAAGTTGTTTTGATGAATATAGTTTCCTGAAGCTTGTAAACTATCTTTTGCCACTAAAGAGTATGTAAAGTTCCCTTCTGATAAAGTAAAAACATCTGTAGGATCTATAGAAACAATTGAATCTCCTTCTGTCGTTGTAATTGATGAGAAATTCCACTTTTTTTCAATGCTTTGGCTAAAAGTTATCATCGTAACGCAAAGCATTATGAAAGTAAATAGTTTCTTCATTTTTAATATTTTAAAATTAAGAACGTTTGCTGATTTCATCACGAATTTTAGCTGCCAACTCATAGTTTTCATTGGCTACAGCATCGTTAAGTTGTTCGTGTAATTCTTTAAGTGATAAGTGTGAGTAGCTGCCTTCTCCTTCTTCTTCCTCTTCAATTGAAAATTCTATTTCGTCTTCATCAGACTCCAAATCTTCTTCAATTGTTAATTCTTCATCCATTTTTAGATAAATACCTGCTTTATCTAAGATATTTTCGTAGGTAAAAATTGGTGCTTCAAATCGAACTGCCAAAGCTATTGCATCTGAAGTCCTTGTATCAATAACCTCTTCTACTCCTTCTCTTTCGCAGATTAAGCTTGAATAAAACACACCATCAACTAATTTGTGTATAATTACCTGCTTTACTGTGATAGAAAATCTATCAGAAAATGTTTTAAATAAATCGTGAGTAAGTGGTCTTGGAGGTCTGATTTCTTTTTCTAATGCAATAGCAATCGATTGAGCTTCAAATGCTCCAATGACAATAGGAAGTTTACGGTCACCATCTACTTCATTCAAAATTAAGGCATATGCACCATTCTGGGTCTGGCTGTAAGAAATTCCTTTTATATTTAATTTTACTAAGCTCATAATATATAAAACGTAAAGAACTGTTTAAATTAGGACTTTACCAACTGCAAAATGCAGATTTATGACATAAGAACCAAATCTAAACAGCCCTTTCTAAACACAATTTAAAAAAAATTATGCGTTTTGAGCTTTAAATGCTTTTAATTTTTCAATAAGTGCTGGGACAACTTCAAAAGCATCACCAACGATACCATAATCTGCCGCTTTAAAGAAAGGTGCTTCAGGATCTGTATTGATGACTACTTTAACTTTAGAGGCGTTAATTCCGGCTAAATGCTGAATTGCTCCGGAAATCCCAATAGCAATATATAAATTGGATGCAACAGGTTTTCCTGTTTGTCCAACATGCTCACCATGAGGTCTCCATCCTAGATCTGAAACAGGTTTAGAACAGGCAGTCGCTGCACCTAAAACATCAGCTAATTCTTCAATCATTCCCCAGTTTTCAGGACCTTTTAATCCTCTTCCAGCCGAAACAACAATTTCTGCATCCGCAATAGTGACTTTATCTGTAGCTTTATCAACCGATTCGACACTAACTCCCGATTCAGGAATAGAAGGTGAAAAATCTTCAGCAGTAGCATTTCCATTAGCTTCTACTAAACCAAAAGCATTTTTAGACACACCAACAATTTTAACGTCAGTATCTATAGTCGTCATGTTAAATGCTTTATTAGTAAATGCAGTACGCTTTACGGTGAATGGAGCAGTGCTTGAAGGAGCTTCAACAACGTTAGAGGCATAACCAGCATTTAATTCAATAGCCAAAATGGGAGCAATATATTTACTGTCTGCACTAGAACTTACGATAACTAACTGAGCATTTTCATGCTTTGCTGCCTGTGCAATTGAACTCGCAAAAGTATTGGCATTAAATGAATTTAAAGCATCATTAGATATGGTTAAGACTTTATCTACTCCATATTGACCTAATTCTGAAGTATCATTAGCATTAATGGCAACTGCAGTAACTGTTGTTCCCATTTGATCTGCAACAGCTTTGGCATACGATGCTGCTTCTAAAGCTGTTTTTTTAAATTTTCCTTGTTCTGATTCTGTATATACTAAAACTGACATGTTTTTTGTTTTTTAGGTTTCTTAAATTACTTTAGCCTCGTTGTGAAGTAAGTTAATTAATTCATCAATATTATCGGCATCAACTAAAGTTACAGCGCCTTTAGGCGTTGGCTTTTCGAATTTAACAGAAGATGTTTCTGATGGAGCATTTTCTGGTTCAACAACAGATAATGGCTTTTGACGTGCCATCATTATACCTCTCATATTTGGGATTCGAAGATCACTTTCTTCAACCAAACCTTTTTGTCCACCAATAACTAATGGCAAACTTGTAGAAACGGTTTCTTTTCCACCATCAATTTCACGAATAGCTTTGGCATTGGTGCCATCTACTTCAAGGCTAATACA
>JAUHZI010000001.1 GCA_030426105.1 Bacteroidia bacterium
GGGTGCGCCTGATAACATTCGGGTGAACACGGTCAACCCGTCGCCGGTGGAAACGCGCATGATGCGCAGCCTCGAGGAAGGTATGGCGCCGGGTGGTGCCGAGGCCGCCAGACAGATGATCGCGGCGAACATCCCAATGCAGCGCTACGGCGAGCCTGAGGAGATCGCCCGGGTGATGCTGTTCCTGGCCAGCGACGACAGCAGCTGGGTAACGGGCAGCGTACAGATGGCGGACGGCGGCAGCACCGCCTGACAGTGACCGTTCGATACGGAAGATAGGAGAAGCATTTCATGACCCAAGCAGTACTGAGCACCGATCTGCCGCTGGCGAACAAGCGTAGCGGCAAGGTACGGGATCTCTACGATGTCACCCTGGAAAACGGTGAGGAGGCACTGCTCATCGTTGCCTCCGACCGCGTCAGCGCCTTCGACGTGCTGATGAACCAGGGCATCCCCATGAAGGGGGCCGTCCTGACCTCGATCGCCGCGTGGTGGTTCTCGCAGACCCGCGACATCATCGCGAACCACCTGGTCAGCACGTCGGTCGACGACGTGCCGGGCCTCGACGACGAGTGGAAGCGCAAGTTCGCCGGCCGGATCATGGTCGTGCGCCGCTGCAAGCCGACGTCGGTCGAGTGGGTCGTGCGCGGCTACATCGCGGGCTCCGGCTGGAAGGAGTACCAGAAGCAGCAGACGGTCTGCGGCATCCCGCTGCCCGCGGGCCTCGAGCAGGCGCAGCAACTGCCGCAGCCGATCCTGACGCCGACCACCAAGGACGACGACCACGACCGCCCGCTGACACCCGAGGAGGCGCGCGAGGTCGCGGGCCCCGAGGTCTACGCGAAGCTCGAGAAGGCGTCGCTGGACCTGTTCCGCCGCGGCACCGAGAAGCTGGCGGAGATCGGCATCCTGCTCGCGGACACGAAGTTCGAGTTCGGCGAGTGGAACGGCGAGCTCGTGCTGATCGACGAGGTGCTCACGCCCGACTCGTCGCGCTTCTGGCCGAAGGACGAGTACCGCGTCGGCATCAGCCCGCCCAGCTACGACAAGCAGATCCTGCGCGACTGGCTGGAGACCTTGGACTGGGACAAGAACCCGCCGGCGCCCGAGCTGCCCGCGGACCTGATCGAGCGCATCACGCGCCGTTACCTCGAGATCTGTGAACGCATCACCGGCCACGCGCCGACGGAGGCCCTCTCTTGAAGCCCCAAGTCGCCCTGTTGATGGGCTCCGACTCCGACTTCCCCCGTCTGGAGGGCTGCGTCAAGCAGCTTCGTGAGCTCGAGATCCCCTTCACCGCGCGCGTCATGTCGGCGCATCGCACGCCCGCGACCGTCGTGGACTTCGTCACCAAGGCGAAGGACGAGGGCGTGCGCGTGATCCTGTGCGCCGCCGGCGGCGCCGCGCACCTCGCGGGTGTCGTGTCCGCGCACACGAACCTGCCGGTCATCGGCATCCCGATGGACAACGCGCCGCTCGGCGGCCTCGACGCGCTGCTCGCCACCGTGCAGATGCCCGGCGGCATCCCGGTGGCGACGGTCGCGACCGGCGGCGGCGGTCCGCAGAACGCCGCGATCCTCGCCGCGCGCATCATCGCGCTGTCCGACGACGCGCTGGCCGCGCGCCTGGACGCGATGGTCGTCGCGCTGGCGGAGAAGGTCGCGGAGGTCGACTCCGTGTCGCGCCACCTCGAGGCCATCCTCGAGGCGCTGCCCACCGGCGTCGTGGTCCGCGACGTCAAGGGCCGCGTCGTGCGCGTGAACTCCGCCGGGCAGAGCATCCTCGGCGAGGAGCAGAGCGCGGCGGATCTCGTTCTCGAGCTCGCGGACGTTGCCCGGCCACTTGTAGGCGCTCATCAACTCCATCGCGGGCTGGCTGAAGCCCTGCACCTGCCGGCCGAACTCCTGCGCGTAGCGCTTGAGGAAGTGACCTGCGAGGAGCGCGATGTCCTCGCGGCGCGCACGCAGGGGCGGAAGCGCCACGTGGATCACGTTGAGACGGTGGTAGAGGTCTTCCCGAAAGCTTCCGCCGCGGACCTTGCCTTCCAGGTCCTGGTGGGTCGCCGCGATGAGGCGCTCGTCGGCGCGAAGCAGGTCACGTCCGCCGACACGGTAGTAATCGCCTTCGGCCAGTACGCGAAGCAGCCGGGTCTGAAGCGGCAGCGGCATGTCACCGATTTCGTCCAGAAATAAAGTACCACCTTGGGCACACTCAATCTTACCTTGGGTTTTCTTATGGGCGCCGGTAAAGGCACCTTTCTCATGACCAAACAACTCACTTTCTATAAGATCTGCGGGTATTGCTGCTACATTAATTGCAACAAAAGGTTTCTTAGCTCTTGACGAATTAAAATGAATGGCTTTGGCTACTAATTCTTTTCCTGTTCCAGTTTCGCCAGTAATTGAAACATTAATATTCGTCTCTAATGACTTATTGATAAGGTTATGAACTTTGGTTATTTCTTTGCTATTCCCTTTTATTAGATTCTTTATTTCATTGGTTTTTCCTACTACTGTTCTTAGCTTTTTGACTTCTTTTTTTAAACCAACATTTTCTCGAATATTAATTATTGTCTTCCAAATCCGTTCGCGAACCTCTTCATTCTTAACTAAATAATCATAAGCTCCTTGCCTTAACAAATCAATTGCTGTACTGATATCATCTTGACCTGATACAATAATCACTTCAATATCAGAATCTATTGCCTTTATTCGTTTCAGAACCTCATCCCCTTCCATATCAGGCAATGAAAAATCGACAGTCACAACAGACGGTTGAACTTCCGCAATATTATTTAACAATGACTTTCCTGTATTGAAGACAAAAACTTCATAATCGGGGTTCATGCTTAATGAGTGCTTCAACATCTCTGCATACCAGCGATCATCCTCAGCAATAGCTATCTTGAATTTTTCCATTTTGGGATTGGGGTTTTGGGGTTAGTGAAGTAAATATATGAAATATATATACTAAATCATCTTTTTTTTTGACAAAAAGTCAATTTGCATCAACAAACTAACTTTCCCAATACGGGACAAGTTTTTTTACATGCTTTAAAATATTATATTTTTATCTTCGTGGTAGAATTAAATTTAAAGTAAAAATGAACAATCCTTTCCTACAATCATATACAGCTCCTTTGGAAGCTATACCTTTTGACAAAATTCAATTAGAACATTTCAAACCAGCTTTTGAAGCGGGAATAAAAGAAGGCAAAAAAGAAATCGAAAACATAAAACAAAACACACCTTCTTTTCTCAATACAATTGAGGCTCTTGAACGAGCTGGTCAATTACTCAATAAAGTTTCTAGTGTTTTTTTCAACTTAAATAGTGCTAACACTTCAGATCAAATGCAACAGCTAGCTCAAGAGGTTTCACCTATGCTTACAGCATATTCTAGTGAGATCTCTTTGGATGAAGATTTATTCAAAGCTGTAAAAACAGTTTATAAAAACTCTGACCAAAGCCTATTGACACAAGAACAAGTCTATTTATTAGAAAAAACATACAAAGGATTTGTTAGAAACGGCGCAAATCTACCTTCTAATGAAAAAGAACAATTAAAAGAAATCAATGCTAGATTGGCTCAACTAACATTAACGTTTTCCGAAAATGTAATGAAAGACTCTTTGGAGTTTGAACTACATATCACTAACGAAGAAGATCTAAAAGGATTACCAGACGGGATAAAAGAAGCTGCAGCTCTATTAAGCAAATCAAAGGGAAAAACTGATGGCTGGCTATTTACTTTAGACTACCCATCATATATTCCTTTCATGAAATATGCTGAAAATCGTAAGTTAAGAAAACAATTAAACGAAGCTTTTGGAGCGAGAGGGTTTAATTCCAACAACTACAACAATGAAAATGTTATTGCCGAAATTGTTGCTTTGCGTTTGAAAAAAGCTCAATTATTAGGGTACGACACATACGCTGACTTTGTTTTAGAAGAACGTATGGCTAAATCTCCTTCTAATGTCTACCAGTTATGGGATGAACTACTTGAAGTAGCCTTACCTAAAGCCAAGGAAGAACTTAACGAAATAAAAAAACATGCTCAAGAACTTGGGTTTGAAGACGAACTAGAAGCATGGGATTTTTCTTACTATGCTGAACGATTAAAGAATAAGAAATTTGCAATTAATGACGAAATACTAAAACCGTACTTCAAGTTAGAAAATGTTCTAGAAGGAGCTTTTAAGGTTGCCAATAAACTTTTTGACATTACTTTTCATCAACGTCAAGATCTGCCTTTATACCATGAAGATGTTGTTACATACGAAGTAAAAGACCATAATAACAATTTTGTTGCATTATTCTATGCCGATTTCTTTCCAAGAGAAGGGAAAAGAAGTGGGGCTTGGATGACCTCATTTAGAGGGCAAAACAAATATAACAACAACATTCAAAGGCCTTTTGTCTCTATTGTTTGCAACTTTACTAAGCCTACTGAAACCAAGCCATCTTTATTGACTTTTAATGAGGTAACAACACTCTTCCATGAATTTGGTCATGCTTTACATGGTATGCTAGCTGACGGTTATTATGAAAGTCTATCTGGGACTTCTGTTTTTTGGGATTTTGTAGAGCTACCTTCTCAACTTATGGAAAACTGGTGCTATGAAGAAGAGAGCCTTAACCTTTTTGCTAAACATTATCAAACAGAAGAATCCATCCCTATGGAATTTGTCCAAAAAATAAAAGATAGTGCTCAATATTTAAGTGCTTACCAAACTGTTAGACAAACCAGTTTAGGCCAATTGGACATGGCATGGCACAACCTCAACAATACGACAGCACTTTCGGTAAGTGAATTTGAAAAAAGCGCAGGTGAAAACACCCAACTATTTCCTTATAATGAAAAGACAAATACTTCAGCAGCTTTCTCTCATATTTTTGCTGGAGGATATGCAGCTGGTTATTACAGCTATAAATGGGCTGAAGTACTTGAGGCAGATGCTTTTGAATTCTTTCTTGAAAAAGGCATCTTCAATAAAGCTGTTGCTACTTCATACAAAGACAACATCTTAAGTAAAGGAGGTAGTAAACACCCAATGGAATTATACAAACAATTTAGAGGAGCTGAACCTTCAACAAAAGCCTTATTAAAAAAAGCTGGATTAATTTAATAAAAAAAGGGAGGTCTCTGTACAGAGACCTCCCTTTTCCTCATATATAACTAAATTATTTCACAGTTACTTTTTGGATATATGTTTTTCCATTCACAACACTTTGTACAATGTAAACTCCTGCATCAACTTTAGGAAGTAAGATTTTTTGCTCAGAACTATTCAAGTTATCTGACAAGACAACTTTACCTGATAAATCATACACTACATAGGTTGCATTATCCAAGACACTTTCCTCTAATTTAATTGTAAACTCACCGTTACATGGGTTTGGAAAAAGAACCAGATTTCCATTAGCAGTACTCTCTATTGACACATACTCATAAGTAGGTTCATACAATTCATTGACATACACTCTTATTTGTCGTGTAGATGTCGTATCAAAACCTGAATAAATTAAGTCTAAATCACTATCCTTATCATAATCTTCCCATGAGGTTGAACTTATACTTAAGCCCATAATTGTGTCTGAGATTGCTTGATCTAATGTGTAAACTCCATTATTATTTCTATACAGGAAAGACTTTGATGTACTTGATGCATCTTGTCCTGAAATAAACACTTCATAATCTCCATCTAAATCAGTATCTACAAAATCAGCTGTTCCAAAATACAAATCCTCAAACGGCATAGTCGTTAGTTTTGTAAACACCCCATTGCCATCATTCTCATATAAGAATGTTTCTGCAGAAAAACTTGAATTAAAACCAGTAATTAACACATCCTCATCTCCATCATTGTCATAGTCAGCTACGCTCGACCCTGTAAAATAAGCTCCTGAAAAACCAGCGTTGACATTTTCTGTAAAAACACCTGTGCCATCATTCAGATAATATTTAGCGTTTGGAGCATAATTTAGGTCAAACCCTGTTAGCAACACATCTATATCTCCATCATTATCCCCATCAAGTATGGTAATATCCCCAAAGTAATTTTCCATTAGAGTATTCGCCTTTATAACAAAATCTCCTTGAGCATTTTGAAGGTATATCCTTGCCGAATAAGTACCAGTCGTATCTACTCCTGTTATGATTACATCTGCCAAGTTATCATTGTTAAAATCTGCACTTCTTATTCTTCCATTAGTGGTTCCAATCATATTGGTTAATGTCTTGGTATAACTACCATCTGTATTATTGGTATACAAGTTCACTACATTCTCAACTCCATTATACCCAGTCATAATTATATCCATATAACCATCCCCATCAAAATCTGCTTTATCTAATGAAGATAAAGAAACTCCCTCTAATTGATTAATACTATCTACTGATAAATCTCCTTCGGTGTTATTGACTAATGAAGCATAATGGTCATAATTATCGCTAGCCCCTGAAATAACAGCTTCTTTTATACTATCGTTTTGACTATCTATCCACAGCACTTCTCCATAAATTACCCCTTCCCCATTTAAGATCTCTACCGCTCTAAAGCTTTGCCCATAAAATTGAAACGCAATAAGCATGAATGCCAATTTTAAAACTATTTTCTTGTCCATATCATTATTTTTTTCTGCAAAGCTACCTGCTATTTAGATTTATTGTAAATAATAATATATGACTTTAGTCATTATTTAAATCCATAGAATAACTTCATAAAATCAGCTAAAAAAATTAATATTATGACTAAATAAATTAGCGTTTGATATCTCAAAAAAAAAGAAAAAATTATAGCTCTTTAAGTTTGACAAAAAAATGAAAAAACTGACAACAATTTTAATTTTTAATTAATTGGAATCGCATAAAAATAGGACCTTTGCTCACCAGCTCCTTGCATGTATATACCTTGCCCTGAATTGTAACCATAAAAATTAGTTCCTTGTACGTCCATACCTAAATAAATTGTGGTATTAGTTGTTACATCTATAGGAGTTGATCCAGTAACAATATAAAAAAGGCCTCTGGAAAACTGACCTACAATCTCTCTCCCTTTATTGGCTCCACCAATAAAACTAAAGTTATTACGAGTTATACTGTTAGGAGAATCTGATAAAGTTACAACTAAATCAGCATATGTATCTGTATTACGAGGAGATTCAGTTTCTCTAACTGGAGCAGCAAAAAACACCAACCATTTCCCTACTGGCAATGTCATTTGCCATGAACTTCTAGACCAAGTAGCTGAAGAGTTTTGATTTCTTATCGCTTCATTTGCATTTGTTGAATTTTTTAGACCAATAACAGAAGGGGTAATAACTGGACTAGCTTGCCATGAAGCATTCCCCACATTATCACTTGTTAAAATTTTCCCATTACCTGGAGCTCCAGCTGTCATTTGGAAATTAGTTGTTGTAGTCTTTCCATTGATATCTAAGGTACTTGTTGGAGTTCCACTACCAATACCAACTCTATTAGTTGAAGCATCTACTCTCAACATGTTTGTATTTCCAGAAGACTCAATTCTAAAATCTCTATCTAGTCCTTGTTGATTAAATATAAACTGAGTATTAGCATCCAAATCAACAGAAGTTGCCCCATTCTCATATATTCTTAATCTACCATCATCTCCATCATCTGTCAACACCATTAAATTTGTTCCTCCAACATTACCATCCCTCCAATAAGTATCATCTCCAAAAAATGACAATCCATCATCTCTAATTTGAAAATGTGTTGTACCATTGTCTTGTACATTAAAATCACCTGTTCCATCCAAGTTGTAGGTCATTCCAAAATTACCTTGAGTTATTGTTGTATTTTGTACTAGAGCTCCTCCTAATTGTATTCTATCTGCTCCTGAGTTTACTGTAATACCATTATTCGCAGCTGCATTGATGGTTAATGCACCATTATTTCCCCCTCCTACTAATCCAACTCCAGCCGTCACCCCAGTAATATCTCCATTGAAACTACTTAAATCAACATTATTTCCATTACTTATTGATAATGAATTCCCAGACAAAGAAAGGGTTTGCGCATCAGTATTATCTAGATATGGACTTAAATTGATTGTACTTGGTGAGGAGTGGTTTGTAATCGTTAAGTTATTTCCTGTTAAGTTTAGGTCTTGAATCTCATTTTGAGGATCAGAATCTGCATCACTTAGAGAACTTAAGTCAACAAATGCACTATTTCCATTCTCATATATAGTCAATATCGACCCAACTAATATCACACTATCAATATCAGTATCTATAGAATCTCTTAGACTATTTATAAAGGTGGAATTACTTAATAAAGTATCTGCATTATTATACAATAATGTTGTAATACTATCAATAAAACTTTGGTTTGAGAACAAAGTGTCTGTTGTTGTATTTACTATACCCACAATACTATCTACAAAAGAACTATTGGAAAAGAGTGTATCAGAGTTATTAATGATATAGCTAATAGCACTATCAGAGACAGGAGTTAAGTTAACATTAGCTGAATTTCCATTTTCAATAAAAGTTGTTAATGTCAACCCATTAAGTATTAAACTATCAATATTTTGATCATCAGTCCCCAAACCAGCACCACCACTAATAATCGAAATAAAATCGACTGGGTTTATGTATTTAACAATACCTGTAGATGTATTAATCATCAGAAGAGAAGTATCCCCTACTGAGTACGCCTGAACACCATCAATACGCAATGGATCATCTCCTATATTGACTGGAGAGATATGCAAAGAATGTGTGGGACTTATTTGGTTGACCCCAATATTTTGAGCTTTTACCCCTACTACTACAAAAAGAATTATAGTTATACTACTAATGATTTTTTTCATCTTCAACCTACTATTTGATTTATAGTAAATTACAAAGAAAAACGTCCTAGTATTACATTTTTGAGAGGGTTATTTAGTTCAATTTATTTACCGATTAATTTAGCCTTTTTAACGTAATCATTCTTTTGAAGCCTCAACTCCCTTCTTGAACTCTTTTACTAGCGCAACTTCACCCGTATCTTTAAAGTATGTAACCTTTCCATGCAGCTGATTCGCTTTCCAATTTTCTACACGCTCTAGCTGTCCCTCTTCATTCCAATACTTCCATTCCCCACACTGTTGCCCTATACAGAAATAGCCTTTCAACTTTAATTGTCCATTGGGATAACTTTCTATATAATATCCATTTAATAACTTCCCCTGATAACCTCCAACTGTTTGAATAACTCTATTTGACTTATACCAAAAATACGTTTCATTTAACTTAACCTTGTGTTCCTTTCCCGAATCATCTAATTGAACATTTGCCAATACCCCATTGATATCTAATGTTACTTCAGCTACATTTTTTTGCCCCCAGATTTTACCAGAATACAAAAATGTTACCATCAATAATAGTACAACCCCAATTAACTTCATAAACTATTGATTTATATAAGACTCTGTTTTTATTTTCTCTTCTAAATAAGGAGAGCCTTCTCCTTTTTTTAATGCTTTATTCCAGTACTCTATAGCAGTTGCTTTTTTTCCCAAAAAGAAGCTAACATCACCATAATGTTCTAAGATAACAGCAGAGTTACTTCCTCCATATAAAAGCGCTTCTTGTAATTGTTCTTCCGCCTCAGTATATTTCTTTTGCTTAAATAAAACCCATGCATACGTATCTAAGAAGTTAGCATTTTGAGGCACTAAACTATTTGCTTTTCTAGCCATCTCTTCAGCCTTAGACAAACGCTCCTCTCGTTCAGACAGATAATAACTATAGTTATTTAACAACGTTGGATTATTAGGGTTAATCTCTAACGCTTTATCATAGTTCTCATCAGAGTAGTGATGTTCTTTTTTGGAATGGTAAGCATCTCCTATTTTTTGATAAAATTCAGCTAACATTTTCTTGTTATCTAGAATTAACTCTTTCCCAACGCTCAAGCGATCTATAGCTAGGTCATATTCTTTCTTTTGAATGTTTGCTAAACCGCTGAAAAAATAATACAAAGGTTGAGTTGGGTACAACTCTAAAGCTTTTTCACTATCAATAACTAAGGAGTCATACCATTGCAAATCAGCTTCTAGAAACACTATCTGCTCCCATATTAAATGTTGATCAGGATTAATTTTCACTGATTTTTTATATGCTCCTAATGCCTTTTCTAGCTCATCTTTTTGAATATAAATTTCGGCTACAGCAGTAAAACTTCTTGAGTCCGTTGGATGAGCAACGGTTAAAAGATCTGCCAAAACTTTACCTTGTTCTTTTTTTTCCTTGTTCTCAGTTTTAAGATACCCTAATAAAATCTGTATTTTAGTTTCAATAGAAGCTTCTGGGTTTTCAAAAGCTTTTTTCAATTGTTCAAAAGCCTCTTCACGCTTCCCTTTTTCTTTGTAGTACCCATATAAAGCAAAACGAATATTTTCATTCATTGGATCTATCTCCAACACCTTATTATATAATTCCAGCGCTTTTTCTGACTCTCCTTTTTCTTCATACAACTCAGCTAACAGGCCATAATACGCTGGATTAGATGGATTCTCTTCAATTAAGTTTTCTATTTCTAAAATTGCATTATCAATTTGTCCCAACTCTAGATAAAGGTTCTGCTTATATTTTGCAAGTTCTTCTGTATTTCCAATATTTTGCTGAATTTTATCATATACTTTTAGCGCTTCTTCTTTTTGATCTAACATCAAATAAGTTTCGGCCAAAGTAAACAAATACTCATGTCTATTGGGATGCTTTTCTACCAATTCCTCATACAGTTCTAATGATTTTTCGTACAAACCATATTTTTGATACAAAACTGCTAGATTAGTCTTATACCAATCATTTTCAGGGTTTAATGACACTGCTTTTTGAGCGCTCTCAAGGCAAGAAACCGCTTCCTTTTTATAATCATAAATGCCTGAAAGCTCAAAATAGGTTGCGGCACTCTTGGGTTTTATTTTTAAACCTTCTGTAAATAATTTTTCAGCTAACTCATAGTTTCCTATTATTTTCTGAGTAGTCGCTTCTATAAAATTTGAAGCAAACTGATTCTCTTTCTTTTGAGTCAGCTGTTTTTCAGTTTTCCCACCCAAGTTTTTTTTCGAACTACAGCTCGAAAAAAAACTTAATAAAAGGGCTATATAAACTATATATCTTAACAAAAATTATTCTTTTACTTCAGTAAAATCTCCAATACTAAGTTCTTTACTTCGTCCTGTATATTTTACTTTATTACCTATCATACTATCTGCAATATTTGCATTATCAATTGAAGAGTCGTTTTGTACAATCGAATTCTTAAGCATGCTATTTTTAACGATTGAATTTGCACCAATAGAAACATGAGGCCCTATTATACTATTTTCTATTACTGCATTGTCCCCTATAAAACACGGCTCAATAATAATAGAATCTTGAATAGTAGCAATTGGAGAAACATTATCTTTTTCTATTTCAAACTCTAGAACTCTTTGATTAGAATAAACAGTAGCTTTATAGTTCCCACAATCTAACCATTCTTTTACTTCTCCAGTTTTAAACTGTACTCCTTTTTGCTTCATATTCTCTAAAGCATTAGTCAATTGATACTCTCCTTTTTCTTTAATATCGTTATCAATTAAATACTGCAATTCATTAGCTAGGTTTTCTCCATCCTTAAAATAGTAAATTCCAATTATTGCTAAATCAGAAACAAAAGTTTCAGGCTTTTCTACAAAATCAGTTATGATATTATCATCATTTAACTTTACAACTCCAAAAGCACTTGGGTCTTCTATTTGATTTACCCAAATAATCCCATCAGCTTCGTTATCTAACTTAAAATCAGCTTGAAAAAGTGTATCAGCAAAACCAACAACAACATTCCCTTTTAATGACTCTTTAGCACATAAAATCGCATGAGCTGTACCCAAAGCTTCCTCCTGATGATAAATTGTACCTTTAGCTCCTAAATCCTCAGCGACTTTGATTAGATTTTCTTCAACTTCTTTCCCAAAATCACCAATAATAAATGCTATTTCATCTACTTTCTCAGCGCACACTTTTGTGATATCTTCTACTAATCTTTGAACAATAGGCTTCCCTGCTACAGGGACTAATGGTTTAGGAATCGTTAAGGTATGAGGCCTTAATCTAGAACCCCTACCTGCCATTGGTACTATAATTTTCATATTAAAATCTTGTAATCTTTTTATTTATATTTAAGTTCTTGGTTGAACTATATAATTGGGTAGTTCGGCTACAAATAAACGAATAATTATTAACTTTTATTATTTGTCTATCAGATATTGTATATTATTTAACACCTGTACTACCAAAACCTCCTGCGCCTCTATCTGTTTCTGACAATTGCTCTACAACATCCCATTCTGCCATCTCATACTTAGCAAAGACTAACTGAGCAATTCGTTCTCCATCTTCTATAATAAAATCTTCGTTAGATAAGTTCACCAACAACACTCCTATTTCTCCTCTATAATCAGCATCAATCGTTCCTGGTGAATTCAACACTGTGATTCCTTTTTTATAAGCTAATCCACTTCTTGGTCTTACTTGTGCCTCCGCCCCTTCAGGTAAAGCGATAAACAATCCTGTTTTGACTAATGTTCTCGCTAAAGGCTTTAAAACTATTGGGGCATCTATATTAGCTCTTAAATCTACACCCGCAGAAAGTGCAGTTGCATATTGAGGTGTATCGTGTTTTGATTGATTAATAATTTCTACTCTCATGTTAATTTTTTTGTAATTTTTGATGGTAAAACTCGCTTTAATGTTTTTTGCTCAAAGAATGCTACAACTCCTATAAAAATAAGAATTAATAATGTATGGTACCCAAGCACTCCCCAGCTAAAGTCCCCTGTTAAATCTTGTCGATAACGAGCAAAAAACAGTAGAAGAGCGACAGTCACATACAAACCTATTTTTCTCAAATTATATGGAATTGGATAATGTTTTTGACCTAAAAAATAAGATATAACCATCATACTTCCATAACATATCAATGTCGCCCAAGCAGATGCCATATATCCATACAATGGGATAAAGGCCAAATTAATTGTAATGGTAATTAGTGCCCCAACAACTGAAATCATGGCACCATAAATGGTTTTATTAGACAATTTATACCATATAGATTGGTTAAAATAAATTCCTAATGCTACATTCGCTAATAATAAAATAGGTACAACTGCTAACCCTTGCCAATAAATCTCCTTTGGAGTAAAATATCTAAAAATTTGCAGGTTAAGTGCTACTCCCAAAAACATTAAACAAACTACTACCACAAAGAAATTCATAATCAACGCATACGTTTTTTTTGCATTTTTCTCTTTGGCTTCTTTAAAGAAGAAAGGTTCTGCTGCATATCTATATGCCTGAATAGCCATCGAAATCACCATAGTTATTTTATAGTTTGCTCCATAAATACCCAGTTGAGTTTGTGCCAAATTCAATGCTTTTTCTGGCAACATTCCAAGCTTAACATTTTGGTTAAACAACATTTCCTTCAACATTGCTCGATCCAATGTCTCATTAATAATCCCGGCCAATCCAACAAACAACAAAGGGTAAGTATACGTTAACATTTTCAACACTAATTCTTTATTCAACTGCAACTTCACCGTCATTTGTGGAATTAAAAGAGAGAACTTCACCACACTTGCAATTAAATTTGAAATAAACACATATCCCACACCTATTTCAGGATTATACAGCATATCAATTAACCAATTGGTGTTGTCTTGATAGTTTAACCTACAATATACCAAGAAAAATAAGTTCATTGAAATAAAGACCCCTATATTAACCAAATTAACTAACGCAAACTTCTTTGCCCTGTTTTCCTGTCTTAATCGGGCTAAAGGAATACTTCCTAAAGCATCTAACCCCACTATCATAGCAAACCAAATTATATACTCAGGGTTTTCTGGGAACATTAAACTATTGGCGATATCCTGAGAAAAGACAAAAGCTGATAAAATAAAAATTGTGGTTGTTGATATCAGTAACGATAAAACGTTTCCATATACATTTTTTGTGTTATGCTCCTCATTATTTGAAAACCTAAAGTAGGTGGTTTCCATACCATAAGTTAACATTACAACTAAAAAGGCAACATAAGCATACATTTCTGTTATAACCCCAAACTCGGCTGCTGTATATGCAGAAGTAAACAATGGTGTCAAAAAATAATTAAGCGTTCTTCCTATGATGCTACTTGCACCATAAGTCAGTGTTTGCCCCATTAATTTTTTTAACTTACTCATCTATTTTTATTTCCAAATTTCAATAAGCTCGAAAGGTAATAAATATTAATAACACTATGAACAGAACATAAGGTTAGATACCTTGGTAATTAACTATTTTTATAAAATTATCTGCTTTCACATTTGCCCCAATAATAATTTCCTTACTTTTGGTGGAAATTTTCGCATTATGACTACATTAAAATACATTTTATTTTTCATTGTTTTCTTTGTTACAGCCCATGCATTTTCTCAAATTAACATTGAACCTTATGCTGGAAAAAGATACGGAGCTCTTTATAAAAAAATCAAAAAAGACTCTTCATTTGTAAGCTGTAGATTGTTAACTGCCACACCAAATAAAGTAACTGGTGTAGAACTTTATTTTAAAAATAATGTCAACTATGTTGTTAGCTTTAAAAAAGGGAGATTAAATGATGGATATGATTGCGATTCTTTTCCAATTAGAGGAGCTAAAATTTATGTCATTCACAAATTCAAAGGCAAAGAATATCAAGAAGGGTACTGTAGATGTAAAGCTGATGAAAAAGGTAGAATAATTAAACCAACAATTCAATCTGAGACCCCTTGACCCCAAAAAGAAAAAACACAAAGACTACAGGAAACAAAGGAGAACAAATTGCCGTAAACTACCTAAAGCAACAAGGACACCTCATTCTATCAAGAAACTATCGATATGAAAAAGCAGAGATTGATATCGTTTCTCGAATCGGTGGTGAAATTGTTTTTACTGAAGTTAAAACCCGAAGTAACTACAGCATAGATTCTATAAGAGACTTATTAAGCACAGCGCAACAGAAACGAATCATTGAAGCTGCTCATAACTATATTACAACACATAATGTAAATAAAGAAGCACGCTTTGACCTAATAATAATAGCACTGGACAACAGTAATAAAATTGAGCATATTGAGGGTGCTTTTTACCCTACTTTATAAGTTATTAGCCAGTAGATTTTATTAGTTTTGTAACTGCTCATAAATCTTACTGCTTTGAACTTAGAAAAATTAAAATCGATTTATAATGAGTCCAGTAATTCGACTCAAATTGCTAACACACTAAAACAAGTAGATACCCGAATTCATTTAAAAGGATTGGCTGGTTCTGTCGATGCGTTAATAGCAGCTAGTGTTTGTCATAACTTAAATGGAAACTACCTATATGTTTTACGAGACAAAGAAGAAGCGGCCTATTTTTACAATAACTTAGAAAATATCCTAAAGGATGAAAAAGGGGTCTCCCTACTTTTTTACCCAGCATCTTATAGGAGACCATATCAAATTGAAGCTATAGACAATGCTAATATTATTCAAAGAACAGAGGTTCTGAACACCGTAAGGAAAAGGCGAAAAAACATTTTACTAGTAACCTACCCTGAAGCGATTATTGAAAATGTTGTTACCAAAAAAGAGTTCGAGAAAAACACATTAGAACTTGAAGTGGGCATTGAATATGAAATAGACTTTATCAATGAGCTTTTAATAGAGCATGACTTTGAGAAAGTTGATTACGTTTTCGAACCTGGTCAATTTGCTATACGAGGAGATATCGTAGACATTTATTCTTTTTCCAATGATCAGCCCTACCGTCTAGAGTTTTTTGGAGATGAATTAGAATCCATTCGAATCTTTAATCCTGAAGATCAACTTTCTGTAAAAACACTTAAAAAAGTGGCAATTGTTCCTAATGTAAATAAGAAAATGCTAGAAGAAAGCAGAACATCTTTTTTAAGTTATATTCCTAACGACACTAAAATTTGGATTAAAGACTTTGCGTATGCTAAAGACAAAATCTTAAAAGGATTTGACAAGGCAAATTATACTTATAATCAAATTGATAGCACTGTACGAAGGTTATCTCCTTTACAACTTTATTTGGCTCCAGCTGATTTTGAAAAACAATTACTGCAACACAACATCATTGAATTTGGAGAGCGTTTTCATTTCGATGCGAACCTGACCCTCAACTATTCCATTGCACCTCAGCCTCCTTTTAATAAAAATTTCGACTTATTAATTGAGAGTTTGAATCGTAATACAACAAACAAATTCATCAACCTCATTGTTTCGGATAATATAACACAACTGGAACGTCTGAATCGAATTTTCACTGACATAGGGCAAGAAGTTAACTATAGTCCTATACCAATCGCATTACATGAAGGTTTTATTGACAAAGATTTAAAGATTGCTTGTTATACCGATCATCAAATTTTTGAACGTTACCATCGTTTCAAACTGAAAGAAGGCTACAAAAAATCCAAACAAGCTTTTACCTTAAAAGAAATTTACAACCTTCAAAAAGGTGACTTTGTTGTACACATTGATCATGGTGTTGGAGAGTTTTCTGGACTAGAAAAAATAGATACTAACGGAAAAATGCAAGAAGCCATTCGTTTGGTTTATAAAGGAGGAGACATCCTTTATGTCAGTATTCATTCTTTGCATAGAATTTCTAAGTTTACTGGTAAAGACGGTAAACAGCCTACCCTCAACAAACTAGGTTCTCCTGCATGGGCTGCTGCGAAGAAAAAAACAAAGTCAAGAATAAAGGAAATGGCTTTTGATTTAATTCAATTGTATGCCAAAAGAAAAGCAAGCAAAGGCTTTGCTTTTACACCTGACTCATATTTACAAAATGAGTTAGAAGCCTCTTTTATTTATGAAGACACACCTGATCAACTTGCCACAACAATTGCTGTTAAACAGGACATGGAATCTGAAGCTCCAATGGACCGTTTAGTTTGTGGAGATGTTGGATTTGGGAAAACAGAGATAGCAATCAGAGCGGCTTTTAAAGCTGTTACTGACAATAAACAAGTTGCTCTTTTAGTCCCAACAACAGTTCTTGCATACCAACACTACAAAACATTTTCTGAACGCTTGAAGAATTTCCCTTGTACAGTAGACTATGTGAACCGTTTTAAATCTAATGCAAAAAATAAAGAAACACTCAAGAAACTTTCTGAGGGTAAAGTTGACATTATCATTGGGACACATCGTTTGGCTGGAAAAGATGTTGAATTTAAAGATTTAGGTTTATTAATTATAGATGAAGAACAGAAGTTTGGAGTATCAGTAAAAGATAAATTAAAGACCTTAAAAAACAATGTAGACACCCTTACATTAACAGCTACACCTATTCCTAGAACCCTTCAGTTCAGCATGATGAATGCCCGCGATTTATCGGTCATTAACACCCCTCCTCCAAATCGTTTTCCTATAGACACCATTGTACAATCATTTAGTGAAGCAACGGTTAGAGATGCTATAAACTACGAAACTCAACGAGGGGGACAGGTTTACTTCATCAACAATAGAGTACAAAACATTAAGGAAGTTGCAGGCATGATTCAGCGCCTCTGCCCTGATGCAAGGGTAGCTATCGGACATGGCCAAATGGATGGCAAACAATTAGAAGCCATTATTATGGACTTTATGGCAGGAATGTATGATGTTTTAGTCGCAACATCCATTGTAGAATCAGGGATTGATGTTCCTAATGCGAACACAATTATTATTAACAATGCAAACCATTTTGGCTTAAGCGACTTACACCAATTACGTGGTCGAGTTGGGCGTTCCAACAAAAAAGCTTTTGCTTATTTATTCACTCCTCCACCTCAACATTTAACCGAGGATGCTAGAAAAAGATTAGCAGCAATTGAACAGTTTTCAGATCTAGGAAGTGGAATTAATATTGCTATGCGAGATTTAGACATTCGTGGTGCAGGAGATTTATTAGGAGCTAATCAGAGCGGTTTTATTGGAGACATTGGTTTTGACACTTTCCAAAAAATCTTGGATGAGGCCATAAAAGAATTAAAAGAAAAAGAATTCAAAGATGTCTTTGAAGAGGAATTAGCTAACCAAGATTTTGTTTCTGATTGTCAACTGGAAACAGATATGCAGCTTGTCATTCCAGATGATTATGTAAATGAAATTACTGAACGTTTGAGTTTATACCGCGAACTAGACGACTCTGAAAATGAAGAGAGCCTTACCCTTTTTGCTACCCACTTAAAAGACCGCTTTGGAGACATCCCTAAAGAAACTGAAGAATTAATGAATGCAGTAAGGTTAAGGTGGTTAGCTAAAGATGTTGGCTTTACTAAACTTATTATTAAAAACAACATCATGTTAGGTTCTTTTATTGCTGATCAACAATCGCCATATTTTCAATCCGAAAAGTTCACTTTAGTTCTCAATCATATTCAAAAAAACACTAAAGATTGCACAATTGCTGAAAAGAACGGAAAATTAAGAATGCGCTTTAACAACATTAGGAGCATAGAAGAAGCAAAAGATACTCTTAGCCATCTTTTAAACGGTAAATAAGTCGAACCCAAAAAAAGAAAAAAAAAGATTAATAGTTTAAAAAAATGTTTACTTTTGTGATATATACAGTGAAGGGAATCTAACACCTTATATATTCCCCAATAGCACTACTTACGCACAAAATATATTTTCAAAAAATAACATTTCATTAGTATTTATATGTACGATATAGCTCAACTAAGAAGCAAAAAAGTTGTTGAATTACGCGAAATCGCGGCAGAATTAAAATTGACGAGGGTAGATAAACTAAAGAAAGAAGAGTTAGTTTATAAAATTTTGGATGAACAAGCTATAGTTTCTGCATCTGAGATTTCAAAGCCCAAACCTAAAAGACCTAGAACAACTCGTAAAGAGAAATTGGCGAGTTCTGAAAACAAAACAACAAAAGATACTACTGCCGAAAAAGATACAAAAACAGTAGTAACAAAGAAAGAAGAGGCTCCTAAAAACAAAGAAACCAAGAAACCAGCTAAACAAGCTCCTCAACAGAAAAAAGGCGAAACAAAAGACGCACCAAAAAGAGAGGTTGAAGACACTTCTAACAAACAGAAGAAACAGCAACCTCAAAAGAAAACTGACAACAGTAAAGCTAACGCTAACAACCCTAACCACCCTAGTTATAAAGGGAATAAAAACACAAACAATAACACCCAAAGGAACACGAACCAAAATCAACGTAATAACCCTAACCAGAAACAGATTAGAAAACCACAAACCACTGCTGAAGAATTAGGTTATAATTTTGATAACTTAATCACTAGTGAAGGAGTTTTAGAAGTCATGCAAGATGGATATGGTTTTTTACGATCTTCTGACTACCATTACTTACCATCACCTGATGATGTTTATGTTTCCCATTCTCAAATTAAATTATTTGGATTAAAAACGGGGGACACAATTAAAGGTAGTATTCGTCCTCCTAAAATTGGGGAACGTTATTTCCCATTAATTAAATTTTTGAGAATTAATGGTCGTGAGCCCAATGAAATTAAAGATCGTGTTCCTTTTAAATATTTAACTCCACTTTTCCCAACAGAAAAGCTAAAATTAACAGGACATAGTAAAGAAACGCTTTCTACTCGTGTTATGGACTTATTTGCACCTATAGGAAAGGGGCAAAGAGGAATGATTGTAGCTCAACCAAAAACTGGTAAGACTGTTTTATTAAAAGATGTTGCGAACGCCATTGCTAGTAACCATCCTGAGGTTTATTTAATGGTTCTTTTAATTGATGAACGTCCAGAAGAGGTTACAGATATGCAACGCAGTGTAAATGCCGAGGTTATTGCTTCAACATTTGACGAACCAGCAGAAAGACATGTAAAAGTTGCCAATATTGTATTGGAAAAAGCGAAGAGATTAGTAGAAAGTGGACACGATGTTTGTATTTTGTTAGACTCTATTACTCGTTTAGCAAGAGCTTACAATACCGTAATGCCAGCATCTGGAAAAGTCTTAACTGGAGGTGTTGACGCTAATGCATTGCACAAGCCAAAACGATTCTTTGGTGCTGCTCGTAAAATTGAAAATGGAGGATCTTTAACTATCTTAGCTACAGCTTTAACTGAAACTGGATCTAAAATGGATGAAGTTATTTTCGAAGAGTTTAAGGGTACTGGTAATATGGAGTTACAATTGGATCGTAAGATTGCTAACAGAAGAATATTCCCAGCTATAGACATCTTAACTTCTGGTACAAGGAGAGAAGACCTATTGTTAAGTAAAGAATCTCTACAACGTGTATGGTTACTACGAAAGTATATGGCGGACATGAAATCTGTTGAAGCAATGGAGTTCTTAAAAGATCGTATGCAAGCTAGTAGAACTAATGAAGAGTTCTTAGCTTCTATGAATGGATAACATAAGAAAAACTGATAATGACAAAGGCTCATCATAAAATTTTATGATGAGCCTTTTTGATGTAATTAACTGTACAAGTTAACTAAACAATTCTACTAACTCTTCTTGTAATGTATGTGTTTTATCTTTTACATACCACTTTTGCAATTCAACACTAAACTCTTCATATGACAGTTGTGGATTAGCTTTATGTTCCATTACCATATTTTGAGCAGGAGCTGGTCTAGGCCCCCATCTTTTAACTTCATTAAAATCCTCATCAAACAATACAAAAATGGGAATTGATTTGGCTCCATTTGTTAAATAATTCTCCATGACTTCTGGATACTCATCCCTAATCATCACCTTTAACGTTACTCCGCCTACCTCATCAGCTAACAATTTCATAATTGGAATAATATTTCCTGCATCTCCACACCAAGCTTCAGATATTAGCAACCAATTTTTAGTGGAGTTTGCTTTTACTTTATCAACCAATTCCTCAGTTAATTGATAAGTCTTCAATCCTCTCTTTGTTCTTGTTAAAGACAGTTTGGTGTAGTTTAACATTCCTTCAGACTGATTTGCCCCAGTAGTCTTACCGCTTTCAAACAACTCCTGAATATGTTGATAGTAGGCATCAAATTCAGGTAATTCATTGTAAAATTCTTTCGTTACTTTCATATCTTGATTGATTCTATTTTTCTTGATTCATTTTATATATCTGTCTAAAAAAAAACAAATTCCTTATAGATAACTAAAATTTTAAATTATCTCCTATAAGCAAAACACTTTTTTTATTACTTTTGTTCAAAATAAGAATAAGAAATGGCAGATAAAAATTTTCACGGTAGCACAGAAGGAATTGGATACATTTACGTTGGATTAGCATTAGTTACTATTTTCACTATTGTTTTTTTCGGTTAATTTGACAAACGCTTCAAAACAATGAATAAGCGAATTGGAAAACCTTTCAATTCAATTTTTTCATGGATTATAAAAAAAAGAATCCATCAAATCGACTTATTCAAAAAACACCCTATAGAAGTTCAAAACGAACTCATAGAATCGCTTATAACACGAGCAAAAGACACTGAATTTGGGAAAAAACATCATTTCTCATCTATTGAGAATTACCTTGACTTTACTAAAAACATTCCCATTCAGGACTATAGTTCCTTAAAACCTTATATTGACAGAAACATCAAAGGCGAGCAAAACTTGCTATGGCCTGACGAAGTTAAATGGTTTGCAAAATCCTCAGGTACAACGACAGGAAAAAGTAAATTTATTCCTGTAACCAAAGAGGTAATAGAAGATTGCCACTACAAAGGAGGAAAAGACCTATTAGGGATGTATTACAACCACCACCCTAACACTCAACTTTTTAATGGAAAACATCTTATTTTAGGAGGCAGTTCTCAAATTAACTACTTCAATCACCAATCTTACTTCGGTGACTTATCGGCTATTATTGTCAATAACTTGCCTTGGTGGTGTGAATGGCGAAGAACCCCCAAAAAAGAAATTACACTGATGGAAGACTGGAATGAAAAACTACCTAAAATGGTAGAGTCTACAATCAATGAAGATGTAATGATATTAGCAGGCGTGCCTTCATGGACTCTAGTCTTTCTGAAACAAGTCCTGGAACATACTCAAAAAGATAACATTATGGATGTATGGCCCAACTTAGAGCTATATATGCATGGAGGCGTTAATTTCGAACCCTACCGATCTCAATTTGAATCCATTATAAAAAATGAGCGCATGAACTATGTTCAAACATATAATGCAAGTGAGGGTTTTTTTGCTATCCAAGACCAAATAAAAGCAATCGACATGTTATTGATGCTTGATTATGGTATCTACTATGAATTTCTACCGTTAGATGAGCTCCATAAAGAAACACCTAAAACTCTTGAATTAAAAGATGTTCAAACAGGGGTTAATTATGCATTAATTATAACTACTAGTGCTGGATTATGGCGTTATATGATTGGTGATACAATCCAATTTACCAACATAAAACCACATCGTATTATCGTTACAGGTAGAACTAGTCAATTTATCAATACTTTTGGAGAAGAAGTAATGGTAGACAACACTGACAAAGCAATACGCATTGCTTGTGAACGCACCAACTCTTCAGTGAAAGATTATACATTAGCACCTGTTTTTATGAAAGAGCATGAAACTGGTGGACATGAGTGGATTATAGAATTTTATAAAAAACCGCAGAACATTGGCTTTTTTGTTGATGTATTAGATAACGCTTTAAAAAGTCTAAATAGTGACTATGAAGCAAAAAGATCTAATGATCTTACCATTAGAAAGCCAATAATACATATCGCAAAAACTGGCACATTTCATGATTGGCTTAATAGTAAAGGTAAATTAGGTGGTCAACATAAAGTGCCACGTTTATCTAATAATAGAATACTAATTGAAGAATTATTAACGTTAATGAAACAAGATTAATATTTACACATGAAATTTTCTATTCTTATAACGTTGTTTTTTATTAGCCTATTCCTTAGTGCTCAAATCAAGCCTACCCTCAGCTTCAAAGTTGACCAAGCCAACAATATCAGGATTGACCACCTTGACAACATCTATTTATTCAATAAAACAACGATAGATAAATACAATACTAATGGAAATAAAATAGCAACATACAGTAATAATCAATTAGGTGATATTAGTAAGATTGACATAAGTAATCCACTAAAAGTTTTGGTACTACATAAAGACCAAAACACATTAGAAATTTTAGACAATACCTTATCAACAGAACGTAATACAACATTAGATTTGACTAATGCTAATTTGTACAACACTAGCGTTTTTGCCTACAGTTCTATTGATAATGGAATCTGGTTTTATGATCGCGAATTGTTTCAAATCATCAAAGTTGACCTGACAATGAACCGAATCTATGAATCAGGTAATTTGTTGCAAATTTTAGGGCTAGAGACTCTAGAAGTTGTTGACTTAATTGAACATAAAAACAAACTATACCTTATTACTCCAAAATCAATTTTAATCTTCGACAATTTTGGAGCTTACTACTCTACGATTCATTTACATGACAATGAAAAAGTGTTAAGTATAGAGGAAAATACTATTTTTTATAAAACTGCCAAACATATCAAAGCATATAATCTATTAACCTTTGAAACGCAAGAAACTCCATTTCAAGCCCCTAATAACTCAAAAATTGCCTTAAAAAACAATAAAGTTTATAGTGTTACAGATCGCATTTTTTCTGTTTTTGAATTAGAATAAGAATAGAAAATCTTATCTTGTAAGAATTAATTATGAAAACCATTTTGAGCTACATAGTTTTATTTCCTGTTAAACTTTATCAATGGATTATTTCTCCTTTATTCCCTGCTACCTGTAGACACACTCCAACTTGTTCAGTTTACACTGTTGAAGCGGTAAAAGAATGGGGACCATTAAAAGGAATTTGGTTAGGAATGAAACGGTTAGCAAAATGCCATCCTTGGGGTACATCGGGACACGATCCTGTACCAAGAAAATGCGATCATAAAAACTGTAATCACGAACACTAAAACACACAATACTATGCTTAAAATTGACATGCACACGCACATAATGCCTAAAAACCTTCCACGTTGGGCTGATAAATTCGGTTATGATGGCTTTATTCATTTAGACCACCACAGAGAAGGATATGCCAATATGATGCAAGGCGAAAAGTTCTTTAGAGAAATTAATGAGAATTGTTGGGATGGAGCAGTCAGAATTAAAGAGTACCAGCAACACGAAACACAGGTTCAAGTCGTTTGTACTATTCCTGTTTTATTTGCTTATTTTGCTAAACCTAAAGATGGACTAGAAGTCGCTCAATTCTTAAACGATGACATTGCTAACTTAGTTGCGAAATACCCTAAAAACTATGTTGGTTTAGGGACTATTCCGATGCAAGATCCAGAGCTAGCTGTACAAGAACTTCATCGAATAAAAGAAATTGGTTTAGTAGGAATACAAATCGGTTCTAATGTTGATAATAAAAACCTTAATGAACCCGAATTTTACCCAATTTGGGAAGCTTGTGAAAAGTTAGGACTGGCCATATTTGTTCATCCATGGAACATGATGGGTAAAAAACACATGGAAAAATATTGGTTGCCATGGTTAGTAGGAATGCCAGCTGAAACTGCTCGAGCTATTTCATCAATGATTTTTGGAGGAATATTCGAAAAGTTCCCTAAACTAAGAGTCAACTTTGGACATGCTGGGGGTTCTTTCCTTGCTACTATAGGGAGAATAGAGCATGGCTTTAATTGCCGCCCTGATTTAGTGGCTGTAGATAACCCTATTAATCCAAAAGATTACTTGGGGAAGTTTTGGGTGGACTGTATTACTCATGACCCTAGAATGTTAAAATATGTATTAGAGGTTCAAGGTTCTAATCGCGTTACTTTAGGGAGTGATTATCCATTTCCATTAGGAGATTTAGAAATTGGGAAGTTTGTTACTGAAGCTGGTTTAGAAAAACCAGTAGTTGATGACATTTTTTGTAATAGCACACTAGAGTGGTTAAACCTTGACAAAAAGCTATTCCTGTAACGAATATTTTTGTGTTTTTATTCATCTTTTTTATCGTTGGAGGACTTATAGAGTTATATGTCTTTCAAGCGATAAAACAATTAACAGGAAATAAAACATTACAAAGAATTTGGTTAGCTATTCCTATTTTAATATTCATTAATCTAGCTTATGGATTTATTACCACTCCTAGAACAGAAGGACAAACTGTGCAACTACAATGGGCTTTGGGACTTGTCTTAATCAATGTAGTCCCAAAGCTATTTATCCTCATACTTTTATTGATTGAAGACCTCAGTAGAGGTACTCATCACGTAGTGAAACTTTTTAGAAGAACACCTTCTGCACCAATAAAAGGAAGAAGAAAGTTTATTTCACAATTAGCTTTGGGAATAGCCGCTATACCGTTTTCTAGTTTTCTATATGGTATTATTAAAGGAAGGTATAATTTTAAAGTCATTAAATATCAGTTGTCTTTCGATGATTTACCTGATGCTTTTGATGGTTTTACCATTACACAAATTTCTGACATTCACTCAGGAAGTTTTACAAATAAAGAAAAAATTCAATACGGTGTTGATTTAATTAATGAGCAAAAATCTGACTTATTGCTATTTACTGGAGACATTGTAAACAATAAAGCAACAGAAATGGATCAATGGATTTCTGTCTTTAAAAAACTACAAGCTCCTTATGGCAAATATTCTGTATTAGGAAATCATGATTATGGTGAATATAACGAGTGGAAAACACCTGAAGATAAAGCTGCCAACTTTCAAGCCATAAAAGACATTCACCCTAAAATTGGTTTTGATCTCTTATTGAATGAAAGCAGAACTATTGAAAAAGATGGGCAAAGAATTGCTTTAATTGGTGTCGAAAACTGGGGAAAACAATTTAAAAAAGCTGGCGATTTAAAATTAGCTAGTCGAAACATTGCACAAGATGATTTTAAAATTTTAATGAGTCATGATCCCAGTCATTGGGAGCTAGAAGTTAAAGAAGATAACTTTAATTACCAATTGACATTAAGTGGTCATACACATGGGTTGCAGTTTGGGATAGAAATACCAGGCCTCATTAAATGGAGTCCTTCAAAATATGTATACAAACAATGGGCTGGACTTTATAAAGAGTTCGGAAGATATATTAATGTCAATAGAGGGTTTGGGTATCATGCGTTCCCTGGTCGTGTTGGGATATGGCCAGAGGTTACCGTAATTGAGTTGAAGAAGTCAAATACTCCATAGTATTCCAACAGAAAATAGTATCTTCGTGGCCTAGTTCTGCTATTAAAACAATTTTTAACATGAAACAATTCCTTATTCTACTTTCAATTACAGCATTAATTCAAACTTCTTGCTCTGCACAAAGAGGTTACTGGCAACAACATGCCAAGTACAAAATGGATATTGATATGGATGCTAAAAAGCATCAGTTTAAAGGAAAACAAGAATTGGTTTACACAAACAATTCTCCCGATACATTAAACAATGTTTTTTATCACTTATATTATAACGCTTTCCAACCAGGGTCGATGATGGACGTCCGCTCAAGAACAATTATTGATCCAGATCCAAGAGTTGGAGATCGTATTGTTCATCTAAATCCTGATGAAATAGGATACCACAAAATTAATAGTCTCACTCAAAATGGAAAACCCGTTAACTATGAAGTGGTAGGAACAATATTGGAAGTCAAACTAGCAGAGCCTATTTTGCCTGGTAAAAAAGCAACTTTCAGTATGAATTTTGATAGTCAAGTTCCTGTTCAAATCAGAAGAACAGGAAGAGATAATCAAGAGGGCGTCGATTATTCAATGACACAATGGTATCCAAAAATGTGTGAATATGACAAAGATGGGTGGCATGCAAACCCATACATTGGAAGAGAGTTTCACGGTATTTGGGGTGATTTTGATGTAAAAATAACAATAGACAAATCCTATATGTTAGGAGGAACAGGATATGTTCAAAACCCACAAGAAGTAGGAAAAGGGTATGAGGACAAAAACAAAAAGCTAAAGTCACAAAAAGGAGCCTCAGATAAATTAACATGGCATTTCTTTGCACCTCAAGTTCATGATTTTGCTTGGGCTGCTGATCCAGAATTCACCCATGACACCACAGTTCTTGATAATGGAACAATCTTACATTTTATTTATATGAAAGATACCTTAGAAGAGCGTTGGACAAAATTAAAACCTGAAGCAAAGAAAAGCTTCGAGTTTGTTAACAAAAACTTTGGTGAATATCCCTATAAACAATACTCTGTAATTCAAGGGGGAGATGGAGGAATGGAGTACCCAATGTGTACACTAATTACTGCTCACAGTAGCTTTAAGGGACTTGTAAGCGTTACAGTGCATGAATCAATTCATAGCTGGTTTCAAGGATTAATGGCTACTAACGAAAGTAAATATGCTTGGATGGATGAAGGGTTTACAACTTTCGCACAATACAAAACAATGGACTACCTTAACGGTGGTGGAGCAATTAACCCAATAGCAAGACAATATGGAGGATATAAACGTGTAGTTGATGCAGACAGACAGGAACCTTTAACAACACATGCTGATTTTTATAAAAGCAATGCTGTTTATGGTAACAATGCTTATTCAAAAGGGGCTATTTTATTAATGCAACTAAGCTATATCGTTGGAGATGCAGCCGTTATGAGAGGGATGAAGCGTTATTTCAACGAATGGCACTTTAAGCACCCTACTCCTCAGGATTTTAAACGTATTATGGAAAAAGAAACCAATATTGAACTAGATTGGTACTTTGAACAGTTTGTTGGTACCACTAATACTATAGATTATAGTATTGAATCGGTTTCAGAAAAAGATGGTAAAACCAACATTATTCTAGCCAGAAAAGGAGATATGCCTATGCCTATTGACTTAGTTGTTAAATTAAAAGATGGTTCTTTGAAATGGTATTATATCCCTATGCGAATTATGAGAAATAATAAAGCTGATGACATTTACGAAATTCCTAGAGTAAATAAAGCAGCTTGGCCTTGGGTATATCCTGAATATGAACTAATTCTTGATGAAGCTATCGAAAATATCCAAGCTATTGAGATTGATCCTTCTACTAGAATGGCTGATATCAACCGTGAAAACAACTACTACCCTAAGGAACAAAAGAACAACACTATTAAATTTGAAGGAAAATGATAAAAAACCTTATTTTACTACTCTTCACTTTATCGACTTTTTTGGTTAGCTGCAAAACCGAAACAGTCGAAACTGCTCGAAACCTATCATTAGATCAGGATTTTGAATGGGCCAAGGTTTATCAGCAATATAAGATAAAGCTTCCTAACTATATGAAATCTACAACAATCTTGAATGATGAGGCTTCATTGCAATACATGCACATGTATAAAGAGGAATACATTATTATAATTGATGAATCGAAACAAGAATTTATTGACACGTTTAGAGCCCTAAATGCCTACAACGAAAATAAAAATACATTAGAGAATTTTCATCTTGTACAAACAGAGCATTTAACAAGTGCTATGCAGCTACGTCAGACATCTAAACCTCAATTTGTACAATTAAGAAATTCAACTGCATATTTTGCCGAATTTGATGCCAAAATAGAAGATTCTCCTGAAACGGCTAGCTACTTTATTTACCATGCTGCAAGTGAAGAAAAACTCTATACTATTATGCTTTGGACTTTAAAAAAGAATCGTGAGATTTACAGAGAAAAAGTCAAAAAGATGCTTTCTACATTTGTCAGTTTGGAAACAATAGGTTAAAAGTTAAAAGATTGTTAAGCCTTATTTTTTCTCTATTTTGGAATAAAACTTGTAAAAATAACTGTAATTGAATTATTTAGAACATTCAATAATAAATATTAAGATAGTTTTTTTATATTAGACAAAATTTTGTCGCCACAAAACAAACATTATGAAATTAAACATTAAGAAACTTGCTTTTTCTGTATTAACAGCAGGAGTTATATCATTTGGAGCTCAAGCTCAATTCGAAGGGATAATTGATTTTGAAAAAAATGTAGGAAGTGTTAGCGTAAACTACAGATATTTCGTTAAAGGAGATCACATTAGAATAGAAGAAGTTGCTGACGACGGAGCTGTTGAGGGGATACAATTAATTGATTTGAACGAAAAAACAATGTATGCCATTAGCCCTGAACAAAAGCTATATATGGAAGCTCCAAACAGAAGACCAGCTGGAGAGTTTGAAGTAGAAGTTGAAAGAACTGGAAAAACGAAAGAAATTTTAGGAAAAAAATGTAAAGAAATTGTTGTTACAAGCGCTGCAAAAGATAGAAAAATTATCTATTGGGTAACTAAAGGAGATTACGACTTTTTCATCCCTATGCTTGTTGCATTAAACAGAAAAGAAAACCAATCTTTATTTTTCCAAAAAATTGAAAACATTGAAGGTTTCTTCCCAATGTTAAGTCAAGAGTACATTCTCTCTACTAACCGTTTAGTTTCTGAATTAAAAACTAAAGAAGTTAAAGCAAAAGCAAATGATGCTAATATTTTTGAAATACCAAGCGATTACAAAAAATTTGAAAGATAATTAACAATTTATATTGCATATCTAAAAGCCGAAGGAAACACCTTCGGCTTTTTTTTGCTTATTTTTATCTAGTTTAAATCTATCGAATGCAAAAACTTATCACATTACTATCAACCTTATTACTTGCTCTTTGTTTATGGAGTCAAGAAGATAGTTGTGTTATTTGTCTTTCCCACCCTGGAGGGTTCTACCCTAAAAGTTTTGAATTGACAATATCCACTAAAGATAGTATAAGTTATTATTATACGATGGATGGACGTACCCCTAACAGCTCTTCAAAAAAATATACGCAACCTTTATTCATTGATTCAACACGCGCACTTTCTATTGTTGCCTACAAAAATGGTAAAAGAATAGCTCAGAAGGTAAGCACTTACTTTACCAACAGGACATTTAATATGGGAGTTGTTTCAATCACTGCCAATCCAGACGATTTTTTTAGCTATGACAGAGGAATTTATGTTAAAGGATGCTGTGCTAATGAAGACCCTCCATACAGTGGGGCTAACTTTTGGAAAGGATGGGAACGAAAAGTCAATGTAGAGTTTTATGAAATGGATGGCACATTAGCCTTTAATCAAAAAGCTGGTGCTAAAATATTTGGGGGATTTAGTAAAAGTCTACCCATGAAGTCTATTTCTATAACTTCTCGTAAAAAATATGATAAAAAATATATCAAATATCAATTGTTTAATGATAAAGACATCAACAAATTTAAATCTTTTGTTCTAAGAAACTCTGGCGGGGACTTTAACAAAACCCATTTTAGAGACGCGCTAATCACAAACCTCGTTGAACCTCTAGACATTGAAATCCAAGCCTATCGCCCTGTTGTCGTTTATATTAATGGGCAATATTGGGGGATTCACAATTTAAGAGAAAAAATCACAGAGCATTTCTTAAAGTTTAATGGAGGTGCTAACCCAGACAGTGTTGATTTAATGAAACATCGCAATGATTTACAACACGGAAACAGGAAACAATACAAAGCCTTATTAAAATACCTTTCTAAAAACGATTTAAGTGATACCTCGGTAGTCAGAACTTTGTCTCAATTTATGGACATTGATAATTTTATGGATTATAACATCACGCAAGTCTTTGCAGATAATCGAGATGCTGGAGGGAATATTCGTTATTGGAAACCTCAAAACAATACTTCAAAATGGCGTTGGATTTTATTTGATACAGATATGAGTTTCGGTATTAGCGACTGGAAAGGGTACAAGACTAATACTTTATCCAAAATGACTTCAAAAAATACAGAAGCTTGGCCAAATCCAGCTTGGAGTACTTTTATCATACGTAAGTTGTTGGAAAACGACAGCCTAAAAAACAATTATATTAATCGTTTTTCCGATCGATTAAATACGATTTTTAGCTCTGAAAATGTATTATTCAGAATAGACTCAATCAAAACATTACTCGATGATGAAATGCCTTATCATGTAGAAAGGTGGAGAAGTAACAATATGAAGAGATGGGAAAGAAATGTAAATATATTACGAGACTTTGCTACCTATAGGCCAACTTATATCCGTCAACACCTCATGGAAAAATTTGAGCTGACAGATACAATAGCGGTCACAATTGAGCACACTAATTCTCACATGGGAGAAGTCTACCTAAATTCTCTTGATATTGATCGCACTTTTACTGGTTATTATTTTAAAGAAATTCCTATTCGTTTAATTGCCAAGCCAGCTTTTGGTTATGAATTTGTAGAGTGGAAAGGGATTAATCAAACTGAAACTTCTTACGATTACCAACTATCTGAAACGATAACAATAAGCCCAACATTCAAGCAAAAAGAAGCTAGTATTTGGCGACAAAAAGTAGTTCTTAATGAATTATGCCTTAAATCAGATTCGAGTAACCCCACAAAAGATTGGGTTGAGCTCTACAATCATTCAGATACCATCATCAATATCTCTAACTGGCAATTAATTATTGAGGATAGTCATTTAGACTTTGCTGACAATACTTTTTTACAACCAAAATCTTACCTCATTGTTGCTCGAAACCCTAGCAAAATTGACGCAAGTCTACCTCTTTACAAAGATTCCTTACCTAGAGGAATCCCTTCTAAAAAAGGTTTTATTGCACTCTTAGATCACAACCTAGCAGTTGTAGACTCTCTACAATATAACCTGAAAAGGAATTTTAAAAAGGATACTATACAAACGCCAATCATTTTAGAAAAAGTAAACCCAAATCAAATCAGTAATATTGCAAATTGGAACATTAATACACTTCCTACTATTGGGAAAAGAAATAGAGCTTTCAAAACACACAAACCAAAGTCTTCTAGCCTTATTGATTTATACTGGAAACAAATAATGGTCGGCGTTTTATCACTCATTGTAATATTAATCCTATTGTTTGTAATACTCAGAAGGAAGCATTTTAATAAAATTGGATGATTACAATTGCAGGATATAGAGGAGTTCAGTTCTCCGAAGATTGGGTTTTTAAAGTAATTCAACAACTCAACAAAGATTTAAAATTAACAGGTTTCGAACAGCAATTTGATTGCAATAACTCAGCTGAAGAATTCATTAATGACTGCATTCTCTATTTTGAATCCTTGTTAATAAAGAATGATGCACAGCTTTTTAATTTACTATACAGAATAGATGTCCCACAAGAAAAAATATACAATACCCAGGGAGTTCCTCATATCAATATTACCAAGGAAATTCTGAATCGAGAGTTTCAAAAAGTTGTATTAAAAAGTCAATTTTAACCCATCTATTTATGATGTTAAAGCATCTTACTATAGCAATTTATTTTTTATTAGTTAGTTCTATATTTTGGTCTCAAAACAATGAACCTAACCTTAACAATTTTGAACCTCAAGATCTTCCTGAACAAGAAAAGTTAATCATCCAAAATCAATTAGATTTATATCAAAAAACAAAATCTGAACTTGCTCAATTAAAATTGATTGCCAACTTACTCGACAGTTTACAAAGTAGACCAGCTATCGACTTCTACGCCAATTTTTTAGTGAAAAAGTCGGACCTTTTATTGACAAGCCTGCCTACAGAGGCAACCCAAATAAATGATTATAAATTAATCGGATGGAGCTATATTGGAGAGAGCTATTTCTACAAAAATCAAATTGATTCAGCATTATTTATTATGAAAGAATGCGTTTCTTTATCTAAAACAAATAATAACCTAGAAACCTTAGCCTCTAATTTAAACAACCTCTCTTACATCTATCAAATTTTAGGTAATGATTCACTTGCCTTTGAATATATTCAAGCTTCAATTCCTGTAAAAAAACAAATCCCTAATAATGCCAAAAGTTTATCTACATCTTACAACAACCTAGGAAACATATTAGAAAAGAGAGGAGAATACTCTCCAGCCTTCAAAAACTATTTTATCAGCTTAAAAATTAGGGATAGCATTAAAGACTATAAGGGCATGGGAAATGTTCTAAACAATATTGCAAACCTCTACCAAAACACAGGAAATTCGACCAATGCTCTAATTTACTTTAGGCAATCAACAGAAGCCAGAATCAAAGCAAAAGATTCTCTAGGTTTATGTAATAATTATAATAATATTGGCTCTATTTATCACCAGCAAAAAAAATACGATAGTGCAATTACATATTACTTAAAGGCTCTTCAAGTTGTCGAGTGGCACAATAAAAATCAGCTTGACCAGCCCACTTCGGGGAAAGACCTCTATGCTATTACCTTAACTAACTTGGCTGATTTATATGCTCAACAAGGGGATAGTAAAAAAGCAATAGAACTTCACCTAAAAGCAATAGAACTTAAAGAAGTTTATCAATATATCCCTAGTGAGAACCTAGGTTTTTCATATTATCATTTGGGACAGCTTTACTTCAATAATAATGAGTTCAATAAAGCAGAACAATATGGTCAAAAAGGGATGCTACTATTAAACGATATTCATTCCCCCAAACTCACCAAAATGATGACACATTTGATGTCTCAAGTTTATATAAAAAAAGGAGATTATAAGAGCGGCTATGAGATGTTACGTATTTCAACACGAATGAAGGATAGCATGGTAAATGCTAACTTAATTTCTGAAGCAGCCAATAGGAGTGCTCAATTTAAATATGAACAGAAGTTGCTTATTGACAGCCTTAAGACAGTCGAAAAAGAGCGATTAAACTTAGAGAAATTTAAAGCTCAAGAAGCAAAGAACAGGACTCAGAAAATTCTCTATATTAGTATCGCCATCTTTATTATACTTATCATCTTAATTTACTCAATTATTCAACGAAATAAGAGCACTCAAAAGATTTTAAGGCTCAAACATCAAACCCTTCAACTTCAAATCAACCCCCATTTTTTCTTTAATGCTCTTAACTCTATAAGCAACTATATTGGAGCTAACCAACCTTTTATTGCCAAACAATATTTAGCTAAATTCTCCAAAGTGATGCGTTCCTCACTTGAAAATGTACAACAAGAATTGATTTCCATAGAAGAAGAACTCGCCTTTACTAAAAATTACATGGAGATTGAAAAGCTTCAATATGAAAACTTTGATTATAAAATAACAATAGATGAGCAAATTGAAACAGATGAGATAATGCTCCCTCCTACAATATTACAACCCTTTATTGAAAATTCCATCCTTCATGGTTTTATTGATAAAACCAAAGAAAATAAAGGTTTGATTAGTATTAATATAAGAACTGAAGGCAATCAAATTCTCTTCGAAATAATTGATAATGGAGTAGGTCTTTCCACTCAGAAAGAAAACAAAACTCACCAATCTCTAGCTATTTCTATAACAACCAATAGACTTCAGTTTTTCACGAAGAATAGCGCTCCTCTAAAAATAGCTAATCACCAACAACATTCTGGGGTAATTGTTTCTTTTACTATTCCCCAACATGTATAAGCAATTATTACTTCTAACCACTTTTTCTTCCTACAATACCAACTTGTAACTCAAACAAGCCGTTTTGTAAGTGTTAGCTTATTATTCTCTATAGATCCTATAGATTTGCCCTCGAATTAAAAAACAATTAATTATGAAAAAAGCAATTTTAAGCTTTGTTACATTAGGTAGCGTTTTACTTTTCGCATCATGTGGAGGAGCTGAAAAAATAGAAGTAGATGCCAACATGAAAGCCTTTATGTCTAAAATAGAGACATCAAAGGGAATGATTGATGCCATAGAAGAGTTTGGTGCCAACCCTAATTTAGAAACAGATCTAGACCTTTACGAACTAAAGGAACCAACTGTAAAATCTGTTTCAGAAAAAAATGGATTAAAATGCTACCTAATGAATGTTAAACATGGACTTATCGATAGCGACTGTGAAGTATGCTGGGAAAAAGATAAAGTAAAAACAGTAACTGTAACTTATTAATATTTAAAATCATATAAAATGTCAACAGAAAACAAAAAAACGTGGAAACTCCTAGGAATATTATCAATCATTTTTGGTGTAATGGGAGTAATATTAAGCCTAGTAGGAACAATTGGACTTTACACTTCTATTTTAGGACTTCTACTAGGGATTGGGTCTATTGTAATGGCTACTAAACAAAATGGAAAGATGATCGCTGCCATTATTGGTATTGTATTATCTCTACTAGGTTCTTATTGGGGATATAACGCAATGAAAGCTTGGGAAAAAGTTGGTGAAGAACTTAACAAATCTATTGAAGACGGAACTTTTGATAACGCTCTTCAAGAAGCGCTAGAAGAAAACAACGATAATCACTAAAAAGAAAAAAGGAGGGACTGCCCCTCCTTTTCTTTTTTATTGTTCCTAACGTTCAAAAGCTCCCCATTTATCATTAACAACAGATTCAGCATCCATTAAACTTAATACCTCATCTGCTATATTATCGCTCAACTCTAAATGAGTCGTAAACCCTACACAAGAAGCATTAATCTCCCCTAACACATACTTATCTTCACCTGTCTTTTCATCTGTATCTAAGATAAAGTCAGCAGTCCAAATCAAAGGCAGATCATAATTCCCTAGTCTTTGGCGTAAAACTGCAATACTCTTTTTAATAATGTTCCCTAATTCTGGCCATTGTTCAGGTTTATCATAACGATATTTGGCTCCTGAAAATAATGTTGCTGAGAAAGCATCAGGAGTTTCTGCAGGTTTCTTATGTACGATATTTACAATCTTATCTCTTAACATTAACACTCTTATTTCCCCTTCTGTTATTCTTTCAAGGAATGGCATATCTAGCAACATTCCATTCTCCCCATCTAAATATTGAATACAAAACTCTAAAAACTCCTGAAGTGTTTTTTCTTCTGTATGATTATCTTTTGCTTCTGTTAATTTTACTTTTGCATCTAATGCAACTTTCGATTTATACTTCCCAGGCTCCTTCACTTCTACTCTCCATATTCCTTCTCCTGCTGATCCTCTATTCTGCTTTAATACACGAACACCTTTACTTAAAGTTTTAGGAAAATTTTCTTTCAATGCATCAAAATCATAGTATGTATAGACATCGCTTGGAACCAAAGCTGTTCCTTTTAATTTTTCAACAGCATTTTTCGCTCCATAAGCAGTCATTGCATCAGGATGTGGCAATCCTTCTACTCCATTTCTAACTAACTCCCTTAGCATTTGAAAATAACCAACTTCACTTGGTAAATTACCCGGATTTACTCGACTAATATATGCACTAGCCTTTTTGATGGTGTGGCGATAAATCTCCCCCCTGTTTTCATCAGTGTAAAAAATAATTTCAGCAGTCCAACCTCGTTCTTGCAAAGAATCTATAATTGGTTTGGAATCTCTTCTAAATCCATACTCTCCTTTATCCGTTCCTCCTCTCGCTTCGAAAATTACTACGTGTTTTTTCATTTTTGGTTTTTTATGTGTTTTAGATTAATAATTCTATATAAATTTCGGCATTAAACGCCCTCAAAATCATGACCTAAATCAGAAAAAAAAATGATTATAACGAACCATAAAATTTTCATTTCTATTCGAGATTAAATTTGTAACTTTACCGTTCAAAATATTACAATCAACTAGTAAGCAATTGCTATAAAATAAAACACAATTATAATGAGTAAATACGATGTTACAATTATAGGTTCTGGTCCAGGAGGATATGTTGCAGCTATTAAATGTGCACAATTAGGGTTAAAAACGGCTATCATTGAAAAATATTCAACGTTAGGTGGTACCTGTTTAAATGTAGGATGTATTCCTTCTAAGGCTTTATTAGATTCTTCTCACCATTATCACGATGCTCAACATGCATTTAGTAAGCATGGAATCAATACTGGAGAGTTATCATTTGACTTAGCCACAATGATTGAACGTAAACGTGCAGTTGTTTCTCAAACTTGTGATGGAGTTAAATACCTTATGGACAAAAACAAAATTGATGTTTATGAAGGTATTGGATCATTTGTCGATAAAAACAACATCAAAATAACAGGTAAAGAAGGCGAACAAACAATCCAAACAGATAAAACAATTATTGCAACTGGATCTAAGCCAAACTACTTCCCAGGAATGGAGCCTGACAAAAAGCGTATTATTACGTCTACTGAGGCATTAGAAATGAAAGAAGTACCCAAACACTTAATTGTTATTGGTGGTGGCGTTATCGGTTTAGAATTAGGAAGTGTTTATGCTAGACTAGGAGCTAAAGTAACTGTTGTTGAATTTGCTGACACAATTATTCCTACCATGGATAAAACGATGTCAAAAGAATTACAAAAAGTATTGAAAAAAGAAGGGTTTAAATTCAACTTTAATCATGCTGTACAAAATGTAACAAATGAAGGAGATGAAGTAAAAGTTGTTGCCAAAAACAAAAAAGGAGAAGAAGTTACTTTTGAAGGAGACTATTGTTTAGTAGCAGTTGGTAGAAAACCATATACTGAAGGGTTAGGATTAGAAAATATAGGTGTTAAGGTTACTGACCGAGGAATGATTGAAACAAATGATCATTTACAAACAAATGTTGAAGGGATTTACGCTATTGGAGATGTTGTAAAAGGAGCAATGTTAGCACATAAAGCTGAAGAAGAAGGTGTTTTTGTAGCAGAACTATTAGCTGGGCAAAAACCACATATTAATTACGACTTAATTCCTGGTGTAGTTTATACTTGGCCTGAAGTAGCAGCTGTTGGAAAAACAGAAGAGCAAATTAAAGCTTCTGGTAAAGCTTATAAAGTAGGACAATTCCCAATCAAAGCCTTAGGGAGAGCTAGAGCAAGTATGGATATTATGGGAGTTGTTAAGGTAATTGCAGACGAAGAAACAGACGAAGTATTAGGAGTACACATGATTGCTCCTCGTGCTGCTGATTTGATCATGGAAGCTGTTGTTGCAATGGAGTACAGAGCTTCGGCAGAAGATATTGCACGTATTTGCCACCCACACCCTACATACAGTGAAGCTGTTAAGGAAGCTGCTTTAGGAGCTTGGATGGGAAAACCATTGCATATTTAATTAGAGCACAATAACAACTAATATTTTTAAAGGCACAATCTAATTTGGTTGTGCCTTTTTAGTACGAATTTGTATGTACCCAACCCTTTACCATCTTGTCTACGATATTTTCGGAATTGAAATTCACTTCTTCAATCACTTCAATATGTTTGGATTATTGGTTGCTTTCGCTTTTTTGGGAGCTAACTATTTTTTCACCAAAGAAGTTGTTCGAAAAGAAAATGAAGGACTAATCTCAACCGAAGAAGGAAAAACAACTCCAAAAGAGCATGTGAGTATGTTGACCTTAATTGCTATAATCTTTGGTTTTATCGGAGCTAAACTATTTGCATGGCTAGAAGACCCTATACCATTGGGAGAGTTCTTTTCAGACCCTTTTAGCGGATTGACAATATACGGTGGCCTAATTGCTGCTTTTGTTGCTTCAATAATTTATTTACGAAGGTATAAAATGCCATTATTACATTTTATGGATGCTGTAGCTCCTGGGCTTATGCTTTCTTATGGAATCGGTCGACTTGGTTGCCATATCAGTGGAGATGGAGACTGGGGAATTGTAAACAACACTCCCACTCCTTCTTGGTTTCCTGAATGGTTGTGGAAGTACAACTACCCCAATAATGTTCTTAATGAAGGGGTAGCTATTCCTAATTGTATCTATGATGATTATTGTTTCCAACTCGCCAACCCTGTTTACCCCACTCCTATATATGAAGCTTTTGCTGCGCTTATCTTATTTTTGATTTTATGGAGGTTAAGAACTAAAATTAAAATAGCAGGTCAGCTCTTCTTTGTTTATTTAACACTCAATGGTCTTGAACGTTTTTTTATTGAAAAAATTAGAGTCAATGCTGTTTACAATTTAGCTGGTTTTTCGATTACTCAAGCAGAAATTATAGCTGTTATATTTATGCTTATTGGAATTGTAGGATACATTTGGTTAAAAAGACTAAACGCAACAAATAAAATTTAACATCTATCCATTTTAAAGATCTTTTAAGAGATGAAAATCTAAACTTCAAAGAGTTTGATTTTGAAAAAAATATTAATTTTAAGAAAAATTAGAATTATGAAATTAGCCAAATCTATATTGATTACCAGTACAGCCCTTGCATTTGTTAGTTGTAGTGAAACAACAGAAAATAAAGTAACTGATTCCCATAAAGAAGTAGAGAAAACTGTAGTAAACACAGCTACAGAACAATCATCTAATTCTAAAGGCCATGCCTGTGATTATCTCTCTGAAGATTATATCAAATCTAAGTTTCCTAATGCCGCTAACATTAAACCTCATTCATCGGATAGTCCATATCCTACTTGTTCTTATATTTTCCAAGAAAATGATGAACACTATACTATAGGGCTAACTATAGCAAGAGCAGTTGGAGATGTTTCAATGCTCGAGACGAGTATGTCTTTTATAAAAATGGAAAAAACAGCTTTAGAAGGATTTGGAGAAAAGGCCTATTACATTCCTAAACTCGGTCAAATATCATTGTATAAATCAGGAGATTTAATTCATATTAATTGTTCTGATGGTTTAAAAAACACTGGACGAGAAGCTCTAGCAAAAGAAATTGCTAAGGAGCTATTGGGTAAGATGAGCTGATCAAGACGATAAATTTTCCTTCTCCTCACACTATTCCTAACCTACTTGAATTAAAGTTATTGGCGTTCTATCGTTGAAAAAACAAAACGTCCATAAAAATAAGGTACTTTTATTTCAATATCTTTAGTTTCAAATAGCGTCTTAAAACCTTGGCGCCTTACATTTTGAGTCTAAATAACAATGAAAAAAGTACATTTTATAGCTATAGGTGGTAGTGCCATGCACAACCTAGCAATTGCATTAAAACTAAAGAACTATCATGTAACTGGAAGTGATGATGAAATTTTTAATCCTTCAAAAGGAAGGTTAGAGAAATATGGACTACTTCCTTCTAAAATAGGGTGGGATGTTGCCAATATCTCTTCTGAATTAGATGCTGTAATTGTAGGAATGCATGCTAGAGCTAACAATCCAGAATTATTAAAAGCTCAAGAATTAGGATTGAAGATTTATTCTTACCCAGAATACATCTACGAACAGACTAAAGATAAGACAAGAGTTGTAATCGGAGGAAGTCACGGTAAAACTTCTATTACTTCTATGATTCTTCATGTATTGAATTATTTAGGTATTGATCACGACTATATGGTTGGCGCACAACTAGAAGGCTTTGAATGCATGGTTAAACTTTCTAAAGATGCTAAAATTGCCGTTTTAGAAGGTGATGAATATTTAAGTTCACCAATAGACCGAAGACCTAAATTTCATTTATACCAACCTAACATTGCTTTATTAAGTGGGATAGCATGGGATCACATTAATGTTTTCCCTACTTTCGAAAACTATGTCGAACAATTTGAAACTTTCATTAATAAAATAGAAACTAATGGAAGTATTGTCTACTTTGAAGGGGATCAAAATGTAAAAGCTGTTTCTGAAAAAGCTAGGCCTGATGTTAGTCAAATTCCTTATTCGACTCCAAAATACAGCATATCAAATGGGATTACTTCTGTTGAAATAGAGGGACAGCAATATCCTTTAGAAATTTTTGGAGAACATAACTTACAAAACTTAAATGGAGCACAGTTAGTTTGTAAAGCATTAGGCGTTAGCACACAAGATTTTTATACTGCAATACAAAGCTTTAAAGGCGCTTCTAAAAGACTTGAACTGGTTAAACGTACATCGAGTTTCGCAATGTATAAAGACTTTGCACATTCGCCATCTAAATTAAAAGCTACTACAAAAGCCGTTAAAGATCAATTTGGAGATCGAACACTTATTGCTTGCATGGAACTACATACCTTTAGTAGTTTGAATAAAGAGTTTTTAGCACAATATAATGGAGCTATGGCTACAGCCGACAAGGCCTTTGTATATTTTAGCCCTAAAACCCTAGCTCACAAAAAATTAGCTGCAATTACTCCTGAAGAAGTTAAAGCTGCTTTTGGAACAGAAAATGTAACAGTTTATACAGAATCTGAAACATTAATCAACGACTTAAAGGCCATGAGTTGGGAGGATAAAAATTTATTAATGATGAGTAGCGGAAACTTTAACGGTGTTGATTTTAATGTTTTAGCTGAGGAATTGATTTAAAAAACAATGAACATTACTTATAGAAAAGCAACTGAAGACGACTTCTCTCAAATTTTAGAGCTAATTAAAGAGCTCGCTGTTTTTGAAAAAGCAGGCGAAAAAGTGACTAACACTGTAGAAAAAATGCGACAAGAACAAGCTCATTTTGAATGTTTTGTTGCTGAGTTAGACACTAAAAAAATTGTTGGTATTGCGCTTTGCTTCTATGCATATTCTACTTGGGTTGGGAACTATTTATTTTTAGAAGATTTAATTGTAAAAGAACAATATCGAGGAAACAAAATTGGCGGTCAGCTAATTAATAAAGTATTTCAACTAGCTCAAGAAAAAGATGTGGAACGTGTACGCTGGCAAGTATTGGACTGGAATACTAACGCTATTCAATTTTACCAAAAAATCAACGCAACTATTGATAAAGAATGGTATAATTGTGATTTTGATAAAACAGCGATTAAGAATTTTGAGTTTTTAGGTTAAGATAATCTGAGACTATTTCTTCTTAGCTTTAGCTATCGTCCTCTTTGCTCGTTTAACAATATACTTCGTCGATGAAACAGGAGATTCTTTCTCCCACCTTTCACAAAGCTCTATTACAAAATCAGGACGTGACTTACTAGCATCATTTAGCCAGTTTCCAACACTATTTTGAACATACTTAGATGGATCTGCTTTTAATGGTTCTAGTATTGGCAAAGCAATTTCAGGAGTATCTTTTAATTTTTGAATATGCTTACACCATACGCCTCTTGGCCTTGTAACTTCTGTTGCAAATCTTCGAATATTTTCGTCTTCATTTTTTGACCAATTACTTAGAAAAGAAATAGCCAAATCTAATTCCTTTTCAATTTCAGGTCTTAACGCCATCCAAACAACTTCCCTAACCCCAAAATGATGATCAGCGACTAGGTGTTTTGATTTTTTCAACTTTTCTTCAACACTCAAGCTTTCATCTAACGCTAATAAATAGGGAACATAACAACGTACTGAATCCGACAAATGTTTTGAAAAAGCTTCTACAAGAGCTGGAAACTTTAGGTTCTTTTTATAGGTTTCAAATAACTGCGTTCCAATAAGCTGAATTGCTTGCATTGCTGACAGTTTCTTCTCTTTGGAAACCACACCAATTATAGCTTTTTGTATCGCTCCTGGAATATTAAGTTCAGGAAAAACATTGTTTATCAGCTGAACATGGTCTATTGCTAACCATTCTGTTAAATTAACTGTTTCAATTTTCCCATTATTCAGTAACATCAATACCTCTTCTGGAATATCTTGTAACTTTCTAGCTCCTTTTCTTTGTTTAATTTCTTCTGTTACCATCTCTTTTTGTCGTTCAGTTAATATGACGTTCTTATTCTCAAATTATTACTATTTTTAGTCCATAGTAATAGGACAAATTTATACAAGCTTATCTAACTAAACAATACCGCATAAATTTGTCACTATGGGAGAAAAAAGTCAACATTATGAATACTAAGGCCTCAACAGTTCAAAAAAAAGTTTGTCCATTAGAAAAAGCCGTAAATACGATTAGTGGAAAATGGAAAATTGCTATTATCTGGCAAATCAACGAAGGGAAAAAACGCCCTAGTGAATTTTTGAAAGGTATAGGTAAAGTTGATCGTAGAGTATTAAATCAACAACTCTCCGAAATGGTAAATGATGGCTTACTCAGCAAACAAACATATAACGAAGTTCCTCCAAGAGTAGAATACGAATTAACTGAACGTGGCCATGGCCTTGTTAAAGTACTTTGGGAGCTTAACGAATGGGGAAAGTCGTTAGCTGAAACCCTATAAATATTATAATTCAATATTTTTTAACAGAAATAAAGGCTTCTCAAAAAGTACTTTATGTAAATTTACCGCCATGAATCCATATACTTTAATTATAGCAGCCTCTTCGATTATTATCTTGAGTTTTTTATTCAATGTGCTAGCAAAGAAGACCAATATACCAAGTGTACTGATGCTCATCTTATTGGGAGTCGTTATACAAACAACTTTCTGGGCTCCTGACCTAAAAGGTGAAGACAAGGACTTGATGACAATTCTTGAGGTATTAGGGAATGTCGGTTTGATTTTCATTGTTTTAGAAGCTGCTTTAGACCTTGAGTTAAAGCGGGAAAAAGCAGGATTGATTACGAGAAGCTTTATTGTAGCACTGGTAGCTCTTTTGGCCTCCTCCTTTTCTATAGCAGGGCTCTTTATGCTCTTATGGAAGGTGAGTTTATTTAATGCTTTGATGTACGCTGTACCACTTTCTATTATGAGTAGTGCAATTATCATCCCAAGTGTTAGTTCATTGAAAGAACACAAAAAGGAGTTTATGATATACGAAAGTACATTCTCTGATATCTTAGGTATTATGTTCTTTTATTTCTTAAAAGGTAATGCACATGCTTCAAGCACACAAGAAGTCTTTATGGGAGTTACAGGAAATATTGCCATAACGGTTTTAATTGCGATTATAGCGAGTTATCTACTCGTAATTTTATTTCAACAATTACAAATGCACGCTAAATATTTTTTGATGTTTGCTGTACTGTTATTGTTATATGCTGTTGGAAAATCATTTCACTTATCTTCTTTATTAATTATCCTATTCTTTGGGCTTGTCCTCAACAATAGTCAGATTTTCTTCCGTGGTCCTTTGACAAAGTATGGTGATAAATCTGTGATGAAAGAGTCCCTACATGAACTGCATGTTATCACACTGGAAACAGCATTTGTATTACGAACATTCTTCTTTGTAATCTTTGGTATTACCATTTCTTTGGCTTCTTTAATTGATTGGAAATTGGGCTTAATTAGTATTGCTATTGTAGGCCTGTTGTTTGGAGTTCGTTTCTTATTCTTAAAACTCTTTGTTCGAGAAGATATTATTCCTCAACTTTGGATTGCTCCAAGGGGGTTAATTACTGTTCTATTATTCTTTGCTATACCAAATGGTATGGTAGATTCACATGGAGAAATGTTAGATGCTTACGATCCACACATGGATTTTACCATCCGACAATTTGACCAGGGGATCTTGTTATTTACAATCCTAATTACAAGTGTGATTATGACCGTTTCTCTAATTATGAATAGAGGTGACAAGGTTACTGATGTATTGCTAGATTCTATTAAGATGAAACCAAACGACAACAATATTGTTGATCAGATAGAAGGTTCTTTAGCTGATGGACATGAGCGAAAAGAAAGCTCAGAAGAAGAGTAGAATTACTCTTCTTTATAAAAATTGAGTGACCACTTATTTCGAATTGCCAAATATCGAATTACAATAACTGTAGCTATTGCAACAACAATATTAAGATTAGTAAATGAACTTACTTTAGTCAAGAGAACATAAACTAGTCCTCCAGTAAAGCAGGCTGTTGCATAGATTTCTTTTCTGAAAATCAACGGTATTTCATTGGTTAATACATCTCTTGTTACACCTCCAAAACATGCTGAAATCACTCCCAATATAATACTATATTCTATACTCAAATCATAATCTAGTGCTATTTCTATTCCCAAGATTGTAAACAAACCTATTCCTATAGTATCGAATAAAAACATACTTCGTTTCCATTGAATAATTTTATTTTTAAAGATATACGCAACTGCGTATCCTAGTACTATGGCTATAAGATAGCTTCTGTTTTGTAGCCAGCCTACAGGAACTCTACCTATCAATAAATCTCTTATTGTACCTCCTCCAATCGCCGTAACAAATCCGATTATCAAAGTACCTACAATATCAAACTTCTTCTGCATTGCTGTTAAAACTCCTGATATAGCAAAGACACTTGTTCCAAATAAATCAACAAAATAAATCCAATTCATACGATTACTTATTGCTACCCCACAAATAAATCACTTGCAACACGATCTGCAAAGAGTTTCCCTTTGGGGGTAAGGTAAAATTTATTTTTATTCAATTGAAGCATCCCTATCTCTTTTTGATGTTCCAATTCTTGAAGAAAGGTTTGATATACCTTTGTTTCAAGCTGTTCCTCTATCACATTAAGATGGCATCCCCAAATGGTTCGTAAACCAATTAACAAATGTTCATTTACACGATCAAAGTTTGTCAACTCTTCTAATTCAAAAAAGAGTTTACCATTATTTAGCGCATCAATATAACGTTTATTATTCGCTATATTCCACTGTCTAGAAACACCGTTATACGAATGGGCTGATGGACCTATACCTAAATATTTTTTCCCCTTCCAATAAGAGGAATTATGTTTAGAATAGGCTTCTTCTTTTGCAAAATTTGACGTCTCATATTGTTGGTACCCAGCTTTCTCTAAAGTTTTCACGAGTATCGAAAACTGTTCAGCTCCTTTTTCATCAGAAGGAGCTTGGTAAACACCTTTCTTTACAAAATGTGCATAGGCCGTTTGTTCTTCCATTGTTAAGTTATAAGCTGAGATATGTCCAACTTTTAAAGCTATGGCTTTTTGAATATTGGCTTCCCACTCTTCATTAGAAAGGTTAGGCATACCATAAATTAAATCTAATGTGATATTTTCAAATCCTAATTCAGATGCCATCTTGATACAGTTTTCACTTTCGTGAGCAGAATGTGCTCTATTCATCCATTGTAAATGGGTGTCAAAAAATGATTGTACACCAATACTTAAACGATTTACTCCTATTTGTTTTAATTCTAATAATTTTTCCCGAGTTAAATCATCAGGATTAGCCTCTAGAGTTACCTCAGGAGCTTCTATGACTTCATAATGATTTTTGACTTGATCTAATAGAGCTCCCAATTCATCTAGGAGTAATAAGCTTGGTGTTCCTCCACCAAAATAAATTGTTTCAATGGGTTCTCCTTCTAAATAAGTCACCTGTTCCTCTATTTCCTTTAAAAGCGCTTGAAGTAATGGTTCTTTGAACCGTAAAGACGTTGAAAAGTGAAAATCGCAATAATGACATGCTTTTTTACAAAAGGGGATATGAATATAGATGCCCGCCATGGTTAATGTACTTTGTATAATGTATCAGGTTATACATTTCACCTTATATCCAACAATTCTACTTCAAAGATAAGTGTGGAGAATGGCTTGATACTACTATTTCCTTTCTCTCCATAAGCTAGATGATAGGGAATATACAACTTCCACTTAGAACCTACTGGCATCAACTGTAATGCCTCTGTCCAACCTTTAATCACTCCATTTACGGGAAATGTGGCTGGCATCCCTCTATCTACAGAACTATCGAATACTGTTCCGTCTATTAATGTCCCATGATAATGTGTTGTAACTCGACTTGTTAGTGCTGGTTTTTGCCCCTCACCTTCCTGTAAGATCTCATATTGCAAACCGCTTAATAAGGTTATGACTTCAGAGCGTTTACCATTTTCACTAAGAAACTGCATTCCTTGAATCATTCTTGCTTCGTTCTTAGCTCTTTTCTTTTTGCTTTGCCCAAAGCTCACTCCTACTAACAATAACAAAAGAATACTTAGTCCTACTATCTTTTTCATCATAAATCGAAGGTACAAAAAAAGGCTTCAATAAATTGAAGCCTTTCAAAAGTTATTTTGAATTCTTATTACTTTGTTATTTCTAACAATTCTACATCAAAAATTAATGTTGAATATGGACCAATTTGAGCTCCTGCTCCTCTTTCTCCATAAGCCAAATTATAAGGAACATATAATTTCCATTTTGACCCTACAGGCATTAACTGTAATGCCTCTGTCCAACCGCTAATCACTCCACTTACAGGAAATTCAGTAGGCTCTCCTCTATCTACAGAACTATCGAAAACTGTTCCATTGATTAACGTTCCATGGTAATGTGCTAATACTGAATTCATCATCGTTGGTTTATTTCCATTCCCTTCTTTGATCACTTCATATTGTAATCCACTAGGCAAAGTTGTTACCTCAGGGCGCTTTCCATTTTCAGCAAGGAACTTTTCTCCTTCAGCAATTACCTCAGCAAAATTCGCTTTGTTCTTCTCAGCTGCTATTGCTTGTTGTTTTTGCATGAAGCTTTGTAAAATATTCAAGGCCTTTGCCCCATCTATTGAAGTTGTATTTGCATTAAAATCAGCAAATCCTCTTGCTAGAATGTTTCCATTTAACCCTTCAACACCTTGCATCTTAAAAGTCTCCGAAATATTAACACCCAACGCATAGCTTAAAGAATCTAATTTTGTTTGTGTATAATCTGGTCGATTCAATGTATCTACAGAATTTAACTGGTGTTCTCTCATAAAAGACTGAATGATATTAATACATTCATTTCCTTGAATAGAATTAGAACCTGCTAAAAAATCATTAAATCCTTTTGTCATTTCCACGGTAGAAATTCCTTCTAGCTTCTGCTTAGAAAACCCTTCAGAAATGTTGATTCCCAATGCATAACTCACAGAATCAATCTCAGAAGTTAATGTTACAGGTTCCTGATGAACTTCTGCTTCTTTTTTCTTATCATCTCCCCCACAGCTAACCATTGAAAGTGCCATAGCACCTCCCAAAATCCATTGTAATTTCATCTTTTATTATTTAACGATTTCGATTAATTCGATATCAAAAATTAGTGTTGAATAAGGTCCTATTTGAGCTCCTGCTCCTCTTTCTCCATATGCTAAGTCATAAGGGATATATAATTTCCACTTTGAACCTACAGGCATTAATTGTAAAGCTTCTGTCCAACCTCTAATTACTCCTCCTACAGGAAAAGTAGCTGGTTGACCTCTTTCAACTGAGCTATCGAATACTGTTCCATCGATTAACTTCCCAGTATAATGTGTTGTAACTTGATCAGAAGCGGTTGGGATAGCTCCAGTTCCTTTCTCAATGATTTCATATTGTAAACCACTTGGTAAAGTTGTTACCTCAGCTCTTTTTCCATTTTCTTCTAAGAACTTTTTCCCTTCTTCAATTACACCTTTAGCTTTTTCTTCAGCTTTTTTCTGCATATAAGCATTTAACATCGCTCCTATTTCAGACTCTTGTAATTGTAAATCATTTCCACTAAGAACATCTTCTACTCCTTTAGTTAATGCTGTTGCATCTAATTCTGTAATTCCTTGTCCTTTTAAGTTTTGAGCGATACTTACACCCAACCCGTAGCTAATTGAATCTAATTCTGTTTTTAATTCCATTGTTTTGTTATTCTTACATTTCTTCTTTTTACAACACTTCTCTTGCGCTATTCCATCAAACGCCAATAAAGAAGTGAATAATAAAGCTGATATTGCTATTTTTTTCATAATCAATTTGTTTGGTTAATTACTTAACCGATATACAATAAGCATGCAAATATATATTTTTTAGACTCAAGACCAATAGATTCAGGACTAAAAGACATTAAATTTTGTTAATTTCATAACAAACAAAAAGGCTCAAAACGATATTAGTTTTGAGCCTTTTTAAATATAAACTTGAATCTTTATTTTACTTAAAGCTCCAATCGTATTTGTCTAAATCTTCAACACATTTTTGCAATAAGTCTATACTATTTCTTATGTCTTTTTTGTGCGCCATTTCGATAACTTGGTGGATATGACGTGTAGGAATTGAAACTGCTCCAGCAATTGAACCTCCAGCGGTCATTTGTTGAATTCCCATAGTATCTGTACCTCCAGCTGTTAAAATCTCTGGTTGCCATTCAATGTTATTCTTATCAGCCGTTTCTTTCATGTAATTCACCATTCTGTAGTCACATATTGTTCTTGAATCCATGATTTTAATTGCTGTTCCTTTCCCTAATTCTGTTACTTTTTCATGTCCAGCTGCTCCTGGCACATCAAACGCGATTGTTGTATCTAATCCAAATCCAAAATCTGGCTGAATTTGTTGAGCTGCAACAGAAGCTCCTCTAATTCCAACCTCTTCTTGAACTGTAAATACACCGTATACATCATAAGCTGCAGACTCTAATTGTCTAAACATTTCAATTAAGATAAAAACAGAAACTCTATTGTCTATTGACTTACAATTTACACAATCTCCCATTTCGATTAACTCTCGATCTCTGGTAATTGAATCCCCTACAGAGATATACTTTTCTACCTCTTCTTTAGGCATCCCCATATCAATGAAGTAATCTGTTGTTTTTGGAACTTTATTTCGTTCCTCAGGTGTCATTACGTGAATAGGTTTAGACCCCATTACTCCTATTAAATCCTTTTTACCATGTATTATAACACGTTGAGCTGTTAATGTCTTAGGGTCGAAACCTCCTAAAGTATGAAAGCGAACAAAACCGTTATCATCGATATGTGTAACGATAAAACCAATTTCATCCATATGTGCTCCTATCATTACTTTTTTAGAAGAGTCTTTTCCTTTTTTTACAGCAACAACATTTCCCATATTATCTATAGAAACGCTATCAACTAAAGGTGTTACCTCTCTTAAAACAATCTCTCTTACTCTTTGCTCAAAACCTGGCGCTCCAGCTACTTCGCAAATTTCAGCTAATAATTTTACATCTATCATTTTCCTTATTTAAATTAGTCTATTGAACTTAGTTTTAACATATTTGTACTACCTAACTCTTCGATAGGCATACTCGCCGTATTGATAATTAAATCTCCTTGTGCTAAATATCCCTCCTTTTTTAACATGTATTTGATGTCCTCAATAGTATGATCAGTACTTACCATTTTATCGTAAAAAAATGTCTTTACTCCCCAAACTAAACTTAAGGTCGTCAATAACTTCTTATTTCCAGAGTAAACAAAGATTCTTGCTTTAGGTCTTTGGCTTGATATTTTGAAAGCTGTATAACCAGAGTTTGTCATTGTTACAATTGCTTTAGCTCCTACTCTCTTCGATAAACGGCACGCATCAAAACAAATAGAATCGGTGATAAAACGTGTTTGGTTTTTGACTGGCTCAATATCTTTTGAATATAGTTCTTCATATTGATCTTCAATGCGCATAATAATTTTGTTCATTGCATCAATAACGGCTCTTGGGTGTTTTCCTACTGATGTTTCACCACTAAGCATTACAGCATCAGCTCCATCCATTACCGCATTAGCAACATCGTTTACCTCTGCACGTGTTGGCGAAATATTTTCAATCATGCTTTCCATCATTTGCGTAGCAACAATTACTGGCTTAGCATGTTCAATTGATTTGTTGATAATTTGTTTTTGAATCAAAGGGACATTTTCCATAGGAATTTCTACTCCTAAATCTCCTCTTGCGACCATAATACCATCTGTCTGTTTGATGATATCATCTAAATCATCTATTGCTTCAGGCTTTTCAATCTTGGCGATTACTCGAGTTGACTTCCCTGAGTTTTTAATCAAATGTTTCAATTCTATAATATCTCTTGCTGAACGAACAAATGATAATGCCACCCAATCAATATCATATTGTAATGCTAACTCTAAATCTTTTCTATCTTTAGCTGTTAAACTTGGCTGAGAAATAGAGGTATTGGGTAAATTCACTCCTTTTTTAGAAGATAATATCCCCCCATGTAACACTTTTAACACTACCTCATCTTTATAGTTAGAAGAGACTACTTCAAGCACCAACTTACCGTCATCGACCAACACTTTTTCTCCTGCTTTTACATCTTGAGGAAAAGTTTCATAAGTTATTGATACCTTTTTTGCTGTACCTTCAACCTTTTGAGTTGTCATTATCAATTCTTTCCCCTCAACCAATTCAACGCCATTATCTTTTACCGTTCCAACTCTAATTTTTGGTCCCTGTAAATCTGCTAGAATAGCTATTGGATAATTGATTTCAGATATAATCTCACGAATGGTCTTAATCACTTTTATGTGATCTTCATGAGAGCCGTGAGAAAAATTCAATCGACAAACATCAACACCTTCTTGAATTAAGTTCTTTAGCATTTCTTTGCTAGAAGATGCTGGACCAATAGTCGCAACGACTTTTGTTCTTCTTTTCATGATTGTTTATTTTGAGTGTAGTAGTGTATGCAAAAACGCATCCCAACAAATATAACCAATGGTTTTTGTTATCTCATTAATTTAATGTAAAAAATACACTTCTGTTTTTGAAAACCTTGTTAAAAAATGAGGTTTTCTTTAGATTTTAATTGAGAGACCTCGATTGTAAAAGCTGTTAAAACAAAGCTTATTCTTTTTAATTTAGCTACTGCCTCTGCTGAAGAAATAATGTCATCTCCTTTTATCAACAACAGATAATCAGCATGTTTCTGCTCAGGAATTAAGTATCCTGACTTACTTCTATTCGCTATTAAATGAACTTCTTGTTCAGTATCGAAATCAACTTTAGAAAATAAAGTATGTCTACTATGACGATTACTTTTCTTGTGAAATACCTCTATAACTTTCTCTTCTTTTGAAAGTGCTAATGAAAGCGAATGATTAACTCCCCAACAAACACGATAATCTTTTTCATGGCAGCTAATTCCAACCAGTTGAAAATCATATTCAAAATCATCTTCTAAAAGATACTTCATTGCTTATCTAACCGAGTTATAACTAGGTCTAAAGCACGATACGCTCTAGACCTAATTAAATCTTACTCAAATTCAATTGTCATTTCTACTCTCCTGTTTTTCTGTTTACCAGCAGCTGTTTTATTATCTGCTATTGGCTGTGTTTCGCCAAATCCTTCTACAGTAAAACGCTTTTCATCAATCCCTTTTGCTTTTAAATAATTAGCTACAGCTTGGGCTCTGTTTTTTGATAATTTCAAATTAGAAGAGGCACTACCATCACTATCAGTATGCCCTGATATTTTTAACTTCCAAGTTGGCTTCTTTTCAAGCAACTCTGCTAATGCCTGTAATGAAGGATATGAAATATCCTTGATTATAGCTTTTGCTGATTCAAACTCTAAGTTATCGAATGCAGTATTTAGAATTTCTTGTTCTTCTTTTTTGATTTCTGGACACCCATCATTTTCAACAAGACCTGGTGTAGTCGGACACTTATCTTTATCGTCAGGGACACCATCTGAATCTGCATCATCTAAAGGACAACCGTCTTTTTCTCTTAATCCTGGAGTTGAAGGGCATTTATCTACATTATCCTTCACACCATCATTATCTCGATCACCCCATGGACATCCATTATTTTCTTTATCCCCAGCCTCAAGCGGACAAGCATCCTTATGATCAGGAATATTGTCAGCATCTGAATCTGGACATCCGTTCATGTCTTTAGACCCTACTTTTTCTGGACATTCATCTTCACTATCTTGAATTCCATCTCCATCTGTATCTGGGCATCCTTTAAATGCTTCAATACCTTTCACATCTGGGCAAGCATCATCTTTATCTATAATACCGTCTTCATCTTTATCTGGACAACCTCCATTTTCGACACTTCCTTTTTCAGTAGGGCAAGCATCTTTACTATCTTTAACCCCATCTAAATCAGTATCTGGGCAACCTTTAAACATAGGTACTCCTGCCTGACTAGGACATAAGTCTTTATTATCTGGAATACTATCTTTATCAGTATCTGGACAACCGTTAAACACTGGCAAGCCTGCTACTTCTGGGCAATCATCTTTTTTGTCTTTAATCCCATCACCATCTTTATCTTTATTTTTTCGCCCAAATGTTAAATTAATCCCTGTTCTTACATGTATGTTCTTTGCGTTATATGGGTATGGAATAGCATCTCCATCTAAAGTAATATTCGCTAAACGAGCGGCCATAATATTGTCGGTTACGATATAAAACTGAAAGAACCCTAGGTTTAAGCTCATCCCCAATCCAAGATTATTATACCCTCTATTGGTCATAGAGTATGATGTTGTAGCTTGTAATACTTTACCCAAATTTTGGGTATAAGACAACGTTAATGAAGGTCTGATGCTTCCTTTAAACAGCTCTCCATGTAGCAATGCGCCTGCTCTACCACTAAACTTTTTTGTTTCATACAGTTTGTATGAACCACTCAAATAAAAACGGCTCAACAAGGATGTTGTATAAGCATCTGTATTATCAGACACAGCGAAAGCATCTTCTACCTCCTGTTGTAATTGCTCATAAGCTGCATCAATAGAATCTTGTTGTAGTGAGTCTGCTGTAAAAATAGCATTAGAAAAATCTACTCCTCTAAACACAAAACTTCCATCGTTAGAAACAATATTTTTATTATCATTTTTCCATCTAATAAATCCTAAGTCAACTACACTAGCAGCCACAGTTATCTTATCAGATAGTTCATATGACGCTCCTAAATCGATTCCTAACCCTCTATTTTTTCGTTTTAAGGCATAGTCGGTAAACTCCTCGTTTTCTATATCCGTATTATTATCTATAGTATCTGTTAAAGAATATAACCCAGAAGTATTTACTGCAAACTGACCATTAATTGTCCAATCAAACGTTTCTGAATCTGTTTGCCATGTAATGTCACTTTGCTTAGTATGTATATTTTCCATTCCATATAAGTACTTCAATTTACCTCCTACATTTAACTTATCGTTCCATGCTCTCTGAAAACCAAGCGCATATTCTCTATAATGGTTTAATTCTATTCCAAAACCAGAAAAATCTAAGGTTCCATTTTCTAACTCAGGACTAGCGTTTCCTGTAAATGGAAAACGCAACATATCTCCTGGCAATGTTAATCTAGAAAATGTATTTTCTGTGACGTTAAAACTGAAATAATTCTTTTTAACAGCAAATCCAAAGTGTAAAATATCGTATTTATTTGAAAGGCTAATATGATTTTTCTTCTTCCACATTTCTTTCAGATGATCCACTCTTAATGTGGTGGTGCTTCCATTAACTTCAAACGCATCTTTTGGGGTAAAGACATGGTTATAATGATTAAGATAAAAGGAAGAAATACCTGGAAAACCGATATTAATTCTAGCTTGAGGTCTCAATGCTGGATTTACATACTGAATTTGCTGAACATTATCCAGGTTCATCAATGTTAAATCTTGCTGTGCAACTCCTAATAGGGTAATAGAAGTTAATATAATCAGGAATATATTTTTGAAATGTAACATATAGTTATTCTTATGTTCTTAATATTTTATAAATGTTTACAATAATGTTAATCTTCTAAATCGATATTAAAATCAACTTTTGCTGAAACTTTGATATCAACATTATATTCAGGGAAAATTTTGACATTCTGACCAGAGTAAGCATCATTGGTCAACCCTCTTGTTTTATAAATTAACTTTTTTGCATTTCCGTTAATTAACTTTTTAATTAATTCTTGAGAAACGACTACATCTGTAATTGTTCTTGTTGATTGTGTTACTTTTCCATGATTAGGATCAGTTAATGGTAGAGAAAAATCAACAATTCCATGCTCAAACACATTTTCTATACCTCCTGGGACATTGAACAACGAGTCAATAACCACAAAATTGGTATCGGCAAAGTACAATTGTAAACCTGCATCAATAGGTAATCCATTATCAACAACAATTCTCAACAACGCCTGCTCAACGTCTTCGACAGTGATATTAGAAGAACTGTCTATTCCTAAAGCATCAGCAACATCTAAATCTGTTGTATCGGCTAATGTAAAATTACGAGCCCAACCAAAAATTGGCAATACAACCTCAGCTTCACACCAAACTAAAGCATCTCCTAAAACAAAGTTATTGGCAAATCCAGATGGGTTAGATGTTGCAGAGGAAGTATAAACGATTTCTCCTGGGCCTTCATCTAAAACATCTGTTAAAGTTGGTGAAGTATTATTGTTATCAATAGTATGATAAGTTAAAGTTGTATCTCCTGGATTATTCGCTCTTGTTATTAAAGGTAAACTTGTTAACCCTGGTCCTCCTAAATTAATGTTTGTACTATTGTCTGGAGCAAAAACAGCTGAAAATTGAGTTTGCACTTCTAGTCCAGCTGTATTTCCAATAATCAAGTGAATTCGTGGATCTTCAAAATGAACTTGCCCACCAGCTAAATCATCGAACAAAGTAATGTTAGATGTATCTTGGTTTAAAATATTAGTCACTTGTCCTAAATACCCCCATATTGCATCAAAAGCATTCACATCAAGTTGCATATCCAATGTCATTTGCTCAGTACCAGTAATTGGATTCCCGCTACTAGTCACTTGGAAGTTAACCGTAACATTAAATGAATTGTTGGTCATACCTCCATTTGTTAAGTCAATAGTATATCCACTTAAATCAATATTTGCATTATCCAAAACAGGAGTACTTCCTGCATAGTTAACATTTAATGTTTGTTGCAAAGGCGTTCCATTTAAGGTCAAACTTGGGATTGTAAGATTTACAGTTGCTGAATGCATAAAATCAGAACTTAAATCAATAGCCAAACTTCCTGTTTGAATAATTACACTATCTAATTGAGCTCCATTAGCTACATTAAAAGTAATTGCTGACTGTTGACTATAATTTGTTGTAAAGCCTGCTCCACCTCCAATCAGGGCCGTCTGATTTGAAACTGGCATACTATAAGCAGTGCTATAATTTTGTGTTGGAATTTGAATTACATCATTTGCTGACAATTCAAAAATTCGATCGCGATATACAATTTCAAATAGATTGGAGTTATCATTATAAACAAAATTATTGACATCAAACTCTCGTTCAATATCTCCTAAGTTCAAATTTGCATAACCTATTGGCAATGCAAAACTTGGATCCAAAACTGGGGCTTTTAGATTATCTAAAGCAATCTCTTTCTTTTTACACCCTCCTATAATTAAAGAAAATGCAGTCAAGACAAAAACTATTTTTTTCATAGAAGTCTATTTTATTTTAAATACGAATATAGTGTATTTCAACAATTTATGAATTACACATTATTTTTTGATATATTTCTTTATGCTGAAACTGTGTTGATTTTTTTCATCTTTAAGGTGTGTAATCAATGTTTCTTCGCTCCATTCATCTCTGTTAAAATTGGGAAAGAATGTATCTCCATCAAACGTCTCATGAACATGGGTAATATACATTTGATTCACTAAATTATTCTCCATCACATACTTATATATCTGACCTCCACCAATTACAAAACATTCCTTTTCTCCTTGTTGTTTTGCTATTTCAAATGCTTTTTCAATAGAATCAACAACAACAATATCTTCTTCACTATAATTTTTTTGACGTGTTACAACAATATTAACGCGTGCTCGTAGAGGCCTATACTTTGGCGGAATTGATTCATAGTTTTTTCTACCAGTAACGATGTGGTGATTCAATGTTGTTGATTTGAAAAAAGCCATATCCTTAGGCAAATGCCAAATCAAATCATTGTCTTTACCAATTACATTATTTTCTGCAACTGCTACAATTAAAGAAACTATCATATTGAAACGGCTGCTTTAATATGTGGATCAGGATCGTAACCTACTAATTCAAAGTCCTCAAACTTAAAATCAAAAATGTTTTTCACATCTGGATTAATTTTCATTTGTGGCAATTGTTTAGGGGTTCTCTTTAACTGAATTTTAGCTTGCTCTATATGGTTATTATACAAATGAACATCTCCAAAAGTATGAACAAAATCACCTGGCTCTAAATCACAAACTTGCGCAATCATCATTGTAAGCAATGCATAAGAGGCTATATTAAATGGCACTCCTAAAAAAGTATCTGCACTTCTTTGATATAATTGACATGAAAGTTTTCCATCAGCAACATAAAATTGAAAAAAGGCATGACAAGGAGGTAAAGCTGCTTTTCCATTTTTCACATTCTCAGCAAATGAAACACCACCTTCTGGTAATACACTTGGATTCCAAGCCGACACTAACATCCTTCTACTATTAGGGTTATTTTTAATGGTATTGACAACCTCTTGTATTTGGTCCAAATCTTCACTATTCCAATTTCTCCATTGGTGCCCATATACAGGTCCTAAATCACCATTTTCATCAGCCCACTCATCCCAAATTCTCACACCATTTTCTTTTAGGTATTTAATATTAGTTTCACCCTTTAGAAACCAAAGCAACTCATGTATAATAGATTTTAAATGCAATTTCTTTGTCGTTAAAACAGGGAACCCCTCTGATAAATCGAAGCGCATTTGATAGCCAAAACAGCTGATTGTACCTGTACCAGTTCTATCACCTTTAGCTGTTCCATTTTCTAATATATGGTCTAATAAATCTAAATATTGTTGCATGGTCTTATTTCTATTTTCGAGTGCTAAGGTAACACCATTTTAACAATTATTGAACTTGTTTAAATAAGAGATTTCAATTACCTTTAATAAAAAATCAATTTCATTAAAATGACAAAAGCGATTCTCTGTCTCATTTTTACTACTTTACTCCTAAATGTTTCTGCTCAAAACATTCGATTTGATTTAATTCAAAAAGCTTTAAATGCTCCAGAATTTGTAGTCCAAGTTAACAAGCAAACTGCTTTTAATGAGACCAAATCCTTAACTATTTATCTTGACAGTAGTTTAATTTTTGACAAGCAATATCATTTTAACAATAAAAAATTAGAATATTATGATATTAATGACCCAGTAAATAGGATGTCTCCGTCATATAATTTTATATTTAACAAACTAAGCTTTGGAGAGCAAAAAGCTCATATTGGCTTTACTTTTTATCCTAACTGGATAATCAGGCATAACGAGAAGGAATTTCCTAGCTATAATAACAGCACAGTAATGAAGGTCTATTGTGTTTTAGAAAAAAAAACAGACACATGGATTATCCAAAACACTACCATCACTGATATCTATTTTCCTAATTGGATGTATGAGAAAGGCTCAGGCTTTGATTACATCAGCAATCACTATATTCCTTTAAAACAATAGAAAGCCAACCAATGGGATAATTCACACAAATTTGCATTAAAAATGACCATTTAAATAAAAAAATCTACCATAATGTTATTATGCTAAAACTAGTAATTAGGTTTGTCGAAAGATAACTTTAAAACTAGATGAATTATAACATAGCGACTTTTTTTCTTTTCCTTACGCTTTTTGGTAACTATTCTTATGCCGAAGAAGTTTCTGACTCAACATTTTCTGTAGATGAAATGGAGGAGTTATTACTTCTTCAAAACTACTACGACAGCCTAGAGGCTACATTAATTTATGAATATGGAGAAGTAGACCTAAAAAATGGCGTTGCTAAACTTATTGTTCCTAAAGGGTTTAAATACCTAAACGGTAAAGACAGTGAAATGATTCTCACAGACATATGGGGTAATCCACCAAGCAATTTCCAAGACCGATCATTAGGGTTAATATTTCCTGAAAACACATCTCCATTTATTGATTCTAGTTATGCTATAAACATTACCTACACTGAAGATGGGTATGTAAATGATGAGGATGCTAAAAGCATTGATTACGATGAACTTCTATCTACAATGCAAGAAGATTGTATAAACGAAAACCCTTATCGTAAAGAGCGCGGGTATGAAGCCATATATTTGATAGGTTGGGCTTCTCCCCCTTTTTACGACGAAGAAAACAAAAAGCTGCATTGGGCAAAAGAATTGCAGTTTGGCGATTACGAAGATCATACTCTAAATTATAACATTCGAATTCTGGGACGAAAAGGCTACTTACAACTCAATGTGATTGGGAACATGAACGTATTAGGGGAGGTCACTAGAGATAACGATATCATTTTAAACAGTGTCAATTTTACCGAAGGAAATCAATACGATGACTTTAACCCTGATTATGACAAGGTAGCTGCATATGGCATAGGAGCTTTAATTGCTGGAAAAGCTATCGCCAAAGTTGGAGTTTTTGCTAAACTTGGTATTCTTTTGGCTAAGTTTTGGAAAATTATAGCTGTTGGTTTTGTTGGTTTATTAGCTGGTATAAAAAAGATTTTTAGCAAAAAGGACTCCTAGATATTTTACATAAGATTATTTCAAATTTCTAAAATAGTATTTATATTCGGTCTGAATAGCTTAGATCAAAGACATGAATATCGCCATACTTTCTAGAGATGCTAATATATATTCCACTTATCGTTTAATCCAAGAAGGAAGAGAGCGTGGGCATAAAATGTTTGTAATCGACCATACACAATGCTGTATGGTTGTAGAGAATAACCGTCCAAAAATCTATTTTCAAGATTTAAAAATCAAAGATATAGATGTCATTATTCCTAGGATTGGAGCTAATGTAACAGCTATTGGAGCTAATGTAATCCATCAATTTGAAAGTATGGGAGTGCCCTCAACACTTCCTTCTTCTAGTTTACTAAACTCTAGAAACAAAATTAAGTCGTTACAACTATTATCTAGTCAAAACATAGGCATTCCAAATACCTGTTTTATTAATAAACTTACGAACTTAAAAACAATTGAAAAAACACTCGGAGCTCCTCCATGGATAATCAAAATACCAGAAGGAACCCAAGGAATAGGGGTAATTTTATCTGACACTTTAGATGCTGCTGAATCGACCATTGAAGCCTTAACTAAGCTAAATTCCAAAGTAATTGTTCAAGAATTCATCAAGGAAAGTAAAGCTACAGATATTAGAGTATTTGTTGTTAATGGTAAAATATTGGGAGCGATGAAACGTTCTGCTAACACAGGATTTCGTTCAAATTTACACCGAGGCGCAACTGGTGTTCCCGTTTCTCTAACTGTTAAAGAACAACGTATAGCACTTGATGCGGTTAAAGCTTTAGGGCTAAACATTGCAGGAGTAGACCTTCTACAGAGCAGAAAAGGTCCATTAATTATGGAAGTAAATTCTTCACCGGGGCTTGAAGGTATAGAACAAAACACCGTACATAATATTGCTAAAGAGATTATTTTAGCTGCTGAAACAATAGCAGCCCCTAAATAGACATTATTCTTAACCAACCCCTTGTTTTCATACCTAAAAACAAAATAAAGACACTTTTTTACACAACCACCCCACACTTTTAACACCAAAACAAAATATTTCATATTAATTTAACATCAACCCCCTTCTGTTTTTATATATTTGCAAAAAAACACAATAAAAATGTCAATCAATCGATTCAAAGCTTTAGAAGCATCTCAAAAAAGACAACCACAAACAGTGAACTACCCGTCGGATAAAATATCTGATTACTTTGGGGAAAATGTTTTTGATATAGGTAAAATGCGTTCTTACTTAACAGAAGACGCTTATAAAAGCGTTAAAAAAGCTATGTTAGAAGGACATAGAATTGAACGTAACATTGCTGATCAAATTGCAACCGCAATGAAAGACTGGGCAATGTCGAAAAAGGTAACTCATTATACTCACTGGTTCCAACCATTAACTGGATCGACTGCAGAGAAACATGATGCTTTCTTTACTCCAACTGAAGAAGGAAGAGCTATTGAACAATTTGAAGGAAAATTATTAATCCAACAAGAGCCTGACGCTTCTTCATTTCCAAATGGAGGTATTCGAAACACTTTTGAAGCAAGAGGGTATACAGCATGGGATCCTACCTCTCCAGCTTTTATCATGGGACGCACTCTATGTATCCCTACGATATTTATATCATATACAGGAGAAGCTTTAGATTATAAAGCTCCATTATTAAAGGCACTAGACGCTGTAGATGAAGCGGCAACTGATGTTTGTCAATATTTTGACAAAAACATTTCTAGAGTTAGAGCGACCCTAGGGTGGGAACAAGAGTACTTCTTAGTAGATACTGCTCTATTTAATGCAAGACCTGATTTAATTTTATCTGGACGAGCTTTGGTGGGTCATTCTCCAGCAAAAGGACAACAATTAGACGATCATTATTTTGGGTCTATTCCTGAGCGAGCGACGGCTTTTATGCAGGATTTTGAAACAGAGGCATACAGATTAGGAATACCTGTTACAACGAGGCATAATGAAGTTGCCCCTAATCAGTTTGAATGTGCTCCAATGTTTGAAGAGGCAGATTTAGCTGTTGATCACAATTTATTGCTAATGGATTTATTGGAAAAAGTTGCTTCTAGACACCACTTTGAAGTGTTGTTACATGAAAAACCTTTTGCTGGTCTTAATGGATCAGGGAAGCATAACAACTGGTCTCTAGGAACAAACACTGGCGTTAACTTATTACAACCAGGAAAAAATCCAAAAACGAACTTAAGGTTTCTAACTTTCTTGGTCAATACAATCAAAGGTATTCATGATTATGCTGATGTACTACGTTCTAGCATTGCTTCTGCATCTAACGATCATAGACTTGGTGCTAACGAAGCACCTCCAGCTATTATGTCTGTTTTTATTGGTTCTCAGCTTTCTGAAATGTTAGATAAGATTGAAAAATCTATCAAGGCTGGAAAAATGACTCCAGAAGATAAAACAGCATTGAAATTAGACATTGGTAAAATCCCTCAACTAATGTTGGACAATACTGATCGTAATAGAACATCTCCTTTCGCCTTTACTGGAAATAAATTTGAGTTCAGAGCTGTAGGTTCTACTGCTAACTGTTCGCAGGCTATGATAGCTATCAATACAATAATGGCTAAGCAACTAAAAGCTTTTAAGAAGTCTGTTGATTCAAGAATTGCTAAGGGTGTGAAAAAAGATGAAGCAATTTTAAAAGAATTACAAGATTTAATTAAAGCATCTAAAAAGATTCGTTTTGAAGGAAATGGGTACGGTGACGAATGGGTAAAAGAAGCTGAGAAAAGAGGTTTATCAAATCTAAAAGATACACCTAGGGCTTTAACACCAATGAAAACTAAAGCTTATGTTAATCTATTTGAAAGCCAAGGTGTTTTAACGAAACGTGAGATTGAAGCAAGACATGACATAGAGCTTGAAGCTTATACAATGAAGATTCAAATTGAAGCTCGTATTTTAGGTGATCTTTGTAAAACATATATTACTCCAGCTGTAATTAGATACCAAACCGAATTACTAAGCAATGTTAAAGGTCTACAAGATGTTTTGGGTGCTAATGAAGCTAAAAAAGCTGGAAAAGTTCAAATCGAAATCATTAAGGAGATCAGCCAACATTTAGAAGTCATAAAAACTGATGTTGACAAAATGGTTGAAGAGCGTAAGAAAGCAAACAAAATTGCAAACACTGAAGAAAAAGCCTTTGCTTATTGCGATAATGTAAAACCTTTTATTGAAGACATCAGATACCATACTGACAAACTTGAACAATTGGTAGATGACTCATACTGGCCATTACCAAAGTTGAGAGAGTTATTATTTACTAAATAAACCAATATCATACTTTACATTAAAAGACCTTTAGCTATTTTGCTAAGGGTCTTTTTTTTATCAAAACACTATTAAACTTCTTGGATATAGGTCATTATTAATTCGATAATCTTCACTATCTTTATTCAAAATAATTTTCAAACTATGCAAGAAATATACACCTCCTATGGGGTTGGGATAATTATCCTTGCCTTATTAATTTACAAAGCAATTATCATTGTTGATGAAAAAACTTTTTATGTTATTCAACGACTAGGAAAATTCAACAAAATGGCGGGTGCTGGATTTGGGCTTATTATTCCTTTTATTGACTCAAAAGTTGGAGTACTAAACATGAGAATTCAGCAATTAGATGTAGACATCGAAACCAAGACTCAGGACGACGTTTTTGTTCACCTTAGAGTTTCTGTTCAATACCAAGTTATGAACGATAAACTATGGGATGCTTATTATGCTTTAGACAACCCTCGTCACCAAATTTCATCCTATATCTTTGATGACGTTCGAGCTGAAGTTCCAAAAATGGAACTAGATGACGTTTTTGCTAAAAAAGATGACATTGCAGATGCTGTTAGAAAGAATCTTTCTGACTCGATGCACGAATATGGATATATTATTGTAAAAGCGCTCATTACAGACATTGACCCTGACCCTAATGTTAAAGAGTCGATGAATAAAATTAATGCTGCCAAGAGAGAAAAAGAAGCAGCTATCGAAGAAGCTGAAGCTCAAAAAATTAGAGTTGTAAAAGCCGCAGAAGCCGATGCCGAATCAAAACGTTTATCAGGTGAAGGTATTGCTAGTCAACGTTTAGAAATAGTAAGAGGTTTTAAAGAGTCTGTGGAGGATTTCCAAAAAACACTAAAAGACATTACACACGAGGAAGTTATGCAATTTGTCCTACTAACTCAGTATTTTGATACCCTGAACAACATTGGACAAAATGGGAAAAACACTTCTATTTTAGTTCCTCATTCTCCAAGCGCCATGAAGGATTTCCAACAACAAATTATTGAGGGAACACTAATTGGGAAAAAGTTAGAGAGCGCTTCTGAAGGTGATGATGATTAAATCGTTATAGTAACTATAAATAAAAAGGCGAATTGAACATTCAATTCGCCTTTTTATATTCTTCTCGTGTTATTTATTCTTGCCACTGTTTTAATTTAATTCCTACATCTGTTATTTCTTCTAACACTGGTACACGCATACCGTGTGCTAGAGCCACTTTATACTTTCCTTCTAAAGGAAACCTCCTATGCTCCATAAAAGTAGATGTAGTTGTAATAATCGTACCTGAATTATTCCCTAACCAATTACCGTATTGATCAGCTAGTACAATTTCTAACGTGTCACGACGTGTTTTTCCATTTGGAAATGTAATATCAGAAAACAAAAAGACATTACTCCATTGGTAATTCTCTGTATTGCGAATTAAAACTGAAAAATTATAATAATTAACTGTATCTTTAATGTCAAACTCAAACTCTAAAGCCTTAGACTCCTCCCATTTTTGTTGACTCAAAACTTTACTTTGATTGACTACAACACCTTTCTCTCCACAAGAATAAAGTGTTAACAATGCCATTACAAAAACACTAATCTTTTTTATCCCCTGAAGCATTTGTTTTTCCTTTAGGTTTATTATTTCTATTCGAATTTTGTTTTCGATTTCGATTATTTGGTCTGTTATTTTTTCTCGGAGTATTTGGTGACTTTACATCTTTTGCTCCTTCTTTTTTCGCTTGATTACCATTATTAGGTTTATTGCCACCTTGCTTTCCTCTAGACCTGTTTTGATTATTTGACCTCTTATTTGTATTCGCTTTAGGTTTATCTTGATTTCCGCCAGCTTGTGTTCCTTTTGCCCCCTCTGCTTTTCTTTTGTTATTTCTATTTTTTGAATTTCTGTTATTTCTCTTTTTCTTAGAAAACTTTTTATCAAATCGAGTCAAGTCATCCTGACCAACAACATTCTCATATGCAGGTTCTACTTCTACTGCTTCAACTACTGCAAAACTATTTAAGTCTTTAGGTATTGTTCCTTTTTTATTGAGTTCCAATAACTCAAATACCTTATCCACCTCCAAAGGAACTATATTATTTTGCCCTTTTTCAGTCTGAACTAAATACCACATCATTCTCCTAAACACATCAGTTTTGATGTGAACAGCATTCCCTTCTTTTGTTTTAATATGTTTACGTGTATCTGGAAACATTTTTAAGGCATCAGCATACTGATCTAATTCAAAGTTTAAACAGCACTTTAATTTACCACATTGTCCAGCTAGTTTTTGTGGATTCAACGACAACTGCTGATATCGAGCAGCACTTGTTGAAACGGTTCTAAAATCAGTTAACCAAGTTGAACAACACAACTCTCTTCCACAAGAGCCAATTCCACCTAGACGCCCAGCCTCTTGTCTAGCTCCGATTTGCTTCATTTCAACTCTTACTTTGAAGCGGTCTGCAATAACCTTAATTAATTCTCTAAAATCGACACGTTGATCTGCTGTATAATAAAACGTAGCTTTTTTCCCATCAGCTTGGTATTCGACATCGCTAATTTTCATTTCAAGCCCTAGCTTAATCGCCATTTCTCGAGTTTCGTGCATTGTCTCATACTCTCTCCCCCTTGCTTCTTTCCAAGCATTGACATCTTGTTCTGTAGGTTTCCTGTATACTTTTTTTAACTCTCTATATTGCGATTTTTCTTTTTTTCGCTTCATTTGGTGGCGCACCAACTCTCCTGTTGTCATTACAATTCCAACATCAACTCCTGGCGCACCTTCTACTACTACAGAATCTCCTTTATACAACAAAAATGACTTATCATTTCTGTAAAAACCTTTTCGTCCGTTTTTGAAGCTTACCTCTACAACGTCAAACCCTTTCTTCCCATTAGGAGAAGGCAAATCTGCTAACCAATTATATACAGACATTCTCTCACAACCTCCTGATGCACAATTCCCATTGCTCTTACATCCATTTGGCACTCCATCTGTCGTTTTATTATTTGAACATGAACTACATCCCATGATTATTTTTCTCTTTTCTATTCAGGCTATTTAGCCATTATAATGGTTACATATAGCAACCTCATTGTTTTATCGTTAAACAACTAAACGTTTTAATTTTGTCTGCTTTTAGCAACACGCTAAGTTAAGCATTTATTCTGCAATTAAACCTAACCCTCTCAAAATATCCAAGCCATTTGTATAAACAAACAGCCCTAAAACGATAACTAGTCCTACCATTTGAGCATTCATCAAAAACTTTTCACTTGGCGGTCTTCCTGCTATCATCTCATATGTCAAAAACACAATATGCCCCCCGTCAAGCATTGGAATTGGTAACAAGTTTACAAATGCCAACATCACAGAAAGAAATGCTGTAATACTCCAAAAAGCATCCCAATGCCATTCTGCTGGAAATAATTTCCCTACAGAAGCAATACCGCCTACCCCTGTAGAGCCTTTCTTAGTGAAAATAAACTTAAATTGAGCGATATACTCCTTTAACGTCCAGTATGCTTGACTTATCCCAGCTGGAATACTTTCTGCAAATGAATAACTTTTGTTATGTACTTCTATTTGACCCAACAAATCTGTAGGCCTAACACCTAGTCGACCTAAAGAATCAGTGGTTAAACTCAGTGAAGCTATCTCATCATTTCTTTTGTATTGAATTGTAACTTCTTGACTTCTTTTATCTACTAATGTCTTGTGTATATCACTCCAAAACTCAATAGGCTGGTTGTCTATAGCGACAATTTCATCCCCTTTGATCAATCCTGCCTGATCAGCAGGAAAACCCTCTACTAGTTCGTCAATTGCACTACGATAGCGAGGTAAAAAAGGACGTTGAATCCCTTTTTGAAACATTATATAATCAATATCCTCAGGTAAAGTAACGGTCTCTTTCTCACCATTTTCATGTTCTACTTCAAGTATTCTAGCACCTCGAAGTAACAAGTATTTATTGATATCAATAACTGACAATAGTTCTTCACCATCTACTTTTAAAATTTTATCTCCATCTCTAAATCCATACTGCTCAAACTCTTCATGTACAGTCATTCCATTTGGTAAATCGTTATTTGCGATATAATCTTGTCCCCAAACAAACAACAACATTGCATATAAAACAATTGCAAGTATAAAGTTAACGATTACTCCTCCTGACATCACAATTAAACGCTGCCATGCTGGTTTTGAACGAAACTCCCAATCTTCTGGCTCTTTAGACAGATGCTCATTATCCATACTTTCATCTATCATTCCCGCTATTTTTACATACCCACCAAGTGGCAACCATCCTATACCATACTCAGTATCTCCTTTTTTAAATTTAAACAACGAAAAACCTGCATCGAAAAACAAGTAAAATTTTTCAACCTTTATTTTGAAAAGGCGAGCAGGTATAAAATGTCCTAACTCATGTAGTATAACTAATATTGATAGGCTCAAGATTAATTGAGCTACTTTTATCCAAAAATCCATATATAATTTTACTTTTTATCAAAAAAGAAGGCATAAGCCCTCTCTAAAAGAACAACAAATATAACTTTAATCCATTAGATTTTTTGTTAAGATTCTTTAATTCATAAAAAAGCCGTTGTTGACAAAATCCAACAACGGCTTCAATTTATTTTGATTGAAACTTTTTACCTAATCAATACATCCTAGGCTCTTTCGCATATTGCTCAGGAACCTCTCCTGTTAATGTATTTAAAAATGCTGTGATATTCTCTATTTCAGCGGGAGATAATGTTTTTCCTAATTGTGTTTTTGCCATCACTTGAACAGCATCTTCTAATTTATCTACACTTCCATCATGAAAATAGGGAGCTGTTTTTTCTATATTTCTTAACGAAGGCACCTTAAATATAAATTTATCTTTTTCTTCCCCTGAGCTTTGATATTTTCCATAATCAACATGCTCACTACCTGTTAACGCTATATAATCTTCAAACAAGCCAAATTTTTGTAATTGTTGTCCGCCTAATACGGCACCTGAGTGACAAGAGACACAACCTACTAGATTAAACGAAATAAACCCTTTTTTTTCTTGAAGCGTTAAAGCACTATCATTACCAGCTAAAAAAGCATCAAAACGAGATGGAGTAATTAATTCTCTCTCAAACACTCCTATTGCTTTTTGAAGATTACTATAGGTTAATGGATTTTCTTCCTCTGGATAAGCGGCTTGAAAAGCAGCTACATATGAAGGTATTCCTTTCAAACGATTCACTAAAAACTCTTCATTAGGTATTGCCATTTCTACAGGGTTTAATATTGGCATTCCTGCTTGCTCTTCCACATCTTTTGCTCGACCATCCCAAAACTGACTAGCGTGTAATGCAGCATTTAAAACTGTTGGTGAGTTTCGATCTCCATTTCCTCCTGCATCACCTGTTGATGTAGCTTTATTATCGACACCATAAGTCGCTAGATTATGGCATGAATTACAACTATTATTTCCTTCTAATGACAGCCTTGTATCATAATATAAATGATGACCTAATTCTACTTTTTTTGCCGTTTTATTATTTTCTGGGTTAGTTGATTGAGTTGGCAACTTCTCAAAATTAACAATATACTTTCTAGCTGATAAATCATAAGCTAAGTCAGAGTTTACTGTTGTAATATTGCTCTCTTCACTACAACTAACTAAATTTATTGCTACTCCCAGTATTAAAATTATCTTTTTCATCTGTTTCATTTTTTCTTAATGACAAAATTATGACAGATAAGATTATCAATCAAATAGATAGTTTTTATGTCGCTATAAATATTTCTTATATACAACTATTCTTCATAGATCAATAACTCTTCTTCAAAAAGCCAACTTAACATCAACTGTCTATTCCTCGTTATTTTAACGACATTATAACTATAGCTATCAAAAGCTTCTGAATCTTGAATAGCTTCCAACATCACTCGATTATCAATATAGTTAAGAAAAAAGGGATTCCATTCTTAACATACAAATAACCCACATGCGAATCTAACCCCACGAAATACAAACCTTCTTGAAAATCCGAAAAAAACGAATCCTGAATGACAAGGCCATCTGAACGGAACACTATAACTTGACTGGTATCAATGGCCAAACTTTTTGCTTCATAATAAGGTGCTTGTTGTGCTAATCTATACCTATTCAAATTCAACCCCATATGTTTCATTGTCGTTGACACAAAGTACCCACAAGCGATTTCACCTTGGTTAGGCACAGCTGTATGCCCTTCAAAACTCCATGGCGTCCCATACCAATGTGGAACGATATTATTCAATAAAAAATCTGTAAACATAATAGAAGTAGAATCTAAATAGCTCTCTCTTTCTATAGGGGTTTTCAACTGACTATATACCAACTTTAAGCGATTTCTCGTTTGAATTATTGCCCTCCTTTCAGTCGAATAACTAGACTTTGTCTTAAATGTCAACATTGATGCTGTTGAATCTATTTCAGTACCGTTTTGTATTACCTCCTCAATAAATTGATTATTGTAATTTGACAACTCACAACACAGTTTATCAAAACATAAATCAATATTTAAAATAATAAAAATTAAAAAGAATCCCTTGGCTAACATAACATGTTTATTATGCTAACACAATAAAAAAGAATTGGTACAGGCTACAGCTTTTTTTCTTTAGTACTCTAATAAATTCTTTTTGAAAGCCCCATTTTTATATAGCTTATGTGCAATTAGTTTTCTCCCCTTAGAATCATAGACCTTCATCTCTCCATGCTTCTTCCCTGCTTTGTATCCTATTTCTGTCTGATTCTTCCCTCTTCTTGTATAAGTTTTAGACACACCATCTAACTTCCCATCTTTAAAATTATTCTCTGTAGCGACTATTTTTCCTCCTGGGTAATAGAACTTCCATACCCCATTTTGTTTACCATAACTATACACTCCTTCACTAGCTATTGCCCCTCCTTGTGGATCATATGAAATCCACTTCCCATGCTTATAACTCTGTACTGCAGGGCTTGTATTAGCTATGACGATATCATTTTTTTTCTTTGGTCTTTTCAAAGCAGCATACTCCCCTTCATCTTTAAGCACTCCTTTATCTGTCCAGAAACGCCATTTCCCATCTTTCATATCATCTTTATACGTTCCTTCGTATCTTTTTTTATCATTAGGATACCACCCAGTCCATGTCTCAGTCATTTTCCCTTTGTCATAAGAACCCCGATCTTTCATTATACCGTTTTCATACCAAGATGTCCAAACTCCTTGTTCCAACCCTAGCTCATATTTTCCTTCAAAAGCTTCTTGTCCGTTTTCAAACCACGATGTCCATAAACCATCTTTAAAATCCTTCTCATAACTTCCTGTCTTCCATGGCTCTCCATTGTTATAGAAAAAATTCCATTCCCCTGTCTTTTTCCCTTCAACATAATCTCCTTTATAATATAACTGACCATTTGGATACCAATAATCCCAATGACCATGTTGTTCTCCATCTAGAAAAGGACCTATCATATCTCTACTACCGTCATTAAAATAGTATTTCCAAACTCCGTCTTTCTCCCCTTCTTTATAGTTTCCTTCTATTACTAAAATTTCATCTGGATTGTACTCTTTAAATACTCCTTCTTTTTCTCCTTCTTTGTAAGTTGTAATTTGATATAATGTATGCGAAACAAAATTCCACAGGTTCCATTCTCCATTTTTTAAGCCATTTAAATAAGCTCCTTCTACTTTTACCTTTCCATTAGGGTTCCATTCTGTATAACTCCCATTGAGTAATCCATTCTTATAATTCTTTTCAACTTTAGGTCGTTTAGATGTATAAAACTCCTTAATACTTCCGTTACCACTTATAACTGTTTGCTTATTTTCTTTATCCCAATAACTCAATAAATACTCTCTATTATCATTGGCTTTATACTCTAATGTCATCTGTGGCTTTCCATCTGCATGATAATATTTCCACTTTCCTATTTTAATAGGGTCTATATATTCTAACTGATTCCAATATTTATATGGCTGTAATAAAATACTATCTGGTAACTGAGCAAATTCACCTTCTTCTTGAACCTGACCATTTTCATAATAGCTTATAAATACGCTATCTTGAATACCAAATTTGAAATACCCAATATGTTTGGTCTTACCATTTGGATATAATTGAGTTACTTTCCCATGATACTTTCCATTAACATACACTGAAGATTCTTCAACCGCTCCATTTTTATACCAATAAACCCATCGTCCTGTTTTCTGTCCGACACCTGAGAAACCACTAACGTTATAGTAACCTTTACTACGAATCATAGTACTATCTCTATCCCAGAATGTCGTCACTTGCTTACGCTTTAACCCTCCTTTCGAGAAATCTTGCTCTTTTTGACTGTAAGCGTTTAATGTCAATAGACTAAAGACAAATAATATTATGCTTATTAACTTCATGTGTTGTATAACTGAATTTTCAAAATAAGGTTACAATGATTGTTCCATTTGAAATCACTCTGCCTTTAATGACTTCCAAATGTTTGTGAAATGTTTTTTAGTTTCAAAAGAAAAGTCTGCATTCATCAGCCAGCCATAATATCCTGGTTCTTGTTGAAATACAGCTGTAACCAATTTTCCTTTATGCTTTCCAAAATTAACCACTGGATTATTGTCCTCATCAAGCGCTATACGCTGGGCAAAATCTAATGTTTTAGTTCCCATATGTGTAAACTCACTCAAAAAATCAACATTATTTTCCAATTCAGAATAACGATCTAACTGAGCTTCCAACACTTCTACAGTAGCTAAAATATCAGCCTCTGCAGAGTGTGCATTTTCTATCTCTTTTTCACAATAAAATTTATATGCAGCAGAGAGGGTTCTTTGCTCCATTTTATAAAAAACATTTTGGACATCTACTGTCTTTCTATTTTCCATTTCAAAGTCAAATCCAGCTCTATAAAACTCCTCTAATAACAATGGAATATCAAAACGATTAGAATTATACCCTGCTAAATCAGCATTTCCGATAAAATCAATCAACTCTTGACCTATCTCCTTAAATGTTGGAGCTTGAATCACATCTACATCATAAATCCCATGTATTTCAGATACTTCTAGAGGAATTGGTATTGTAGGGTTTATTTTTTTTACATAGGTTTCTTTTTCTCCACTAGGATATACTTTCACGATACCTATTTCCACAATTCTATCTTGTGCTATATTCAATCCTGTAGCTTCTAAATCAAAGAAGATAATTGGCTTTTGAAGTTGTAAATTCATCAATTCTAATATTTACAACAAAGGTGTGTATTTTTAAGGGATAAAAAAAGGAAAAAAGATTTCAAATTTCTACAGAAACCCTTACTTACCTAATGTAAAAGTTTTCATATTCATCCCTTTATCACTGTCGAACTCTGAGACTTTAAGCGTTTGTGTTCCCAGCTTATATCCAGGGGCTTCAATTTCTAACGAATAAGTTCCTGGTTGAAGAATAACTGTAAAACTTCCATTTGGACTTGCTTTATATTCACCTACTATTTCATCATTTTTATCAAATATGATAATAAAACCATCTTTTACTGGTGCACTTGTTGTCCCATCTTTAACATTGAAAATAAATAACGCTGGTTTCTTTTCTACTTCTTCCAAAGTAACTCTATAAATATCTCTATCTCCATATCCTTCAGGCCTAACAGCTGTTAGATAGGCATGTTTCATATCGTCTGAAAATTGAATAACCTTATCATCATACGAGCTATTAAGTGGATAACCTAAATTCTGTGGTGATTTCCAGTTATTTGTCTTCTGATCCCATTCTGTTTTATATACATCATACCCACCTAATCCTGGATATCCATTTGAGGCAAAGTAAAGTGTTTTTCCATCATCAGATAAGAAAGGAAAATCTTCATTTCCTTCAGTATTTATTGAATTAATAGGCTGAGACTCTGCCCAACTTCCATCAGGCAACTTTCTTGTCATAAAGAGATCAAGACCTCCCTTCCCTCCTGGCTTCATACTTGCAAAAAACAACGTATTTCCATCAGCTGACAATGAAGATGCTGTTTCAACAGCTTTTGTATTCACCCCTTCTTTTATTTTCTTTTTACGTGCATAATTTGCACCACTCTTCTTAGACTCATAAATATCTCCTGCATTTTCGATATTATCGAAATAAATAAACATATGCTGCCCATCATCTGAAAGACTTACACATTGCTCATCATAACTTGTATTTAGTGAGGTAACTGGTTTTGCTGGAGAAAAACTAAACCCATTAAACTTTGTCATAAAAATATCTGAAGGGTAATACCCATCAAATTCTTTTCCTCCTTTACTTTCTTTACGACGTGATGTGAAAACTAAAATTTTCTCATCTTTAGAAACAAATGGGTAATAATCAGGGTATTCAGAATTAATCTTTTCTCCTAAGTTTTCGAATGTAACAGGAATAGGGTTCTCGTAAAGCTCTTTTGCCAATTCATAACCAAAAATAAGGCTCTCTACTTTTTCCGCATACTTCCCTGGTGCTTTTTTATATTCTTTAAGTGCTGCTATAGATTTGTCATACTCATATCGATGTGTATACGCTTCAGCTAGATAAAAATAATATTCTTTATCTTTTTTCTTAAGCTTTCCTAACTTTTCTAAATAATAAACAGCTTTCCCTCTATCTATTTCTGTTTTCAAATAGCATAGCGCCAGATTAAATAGATACTTTCCATTAGTCGGATCAACCTTCAACAGTTTTTTATACTGAGGAATGGCATCTAAATAATTGGTAGTTTTAAACAAATCATCTGCCAATCTTGGATCGACTTGCGCCTGAACCATAGACCAACCAGATACTATAACAAAAACGATATATAATATTCCTTTTTTCACAACACAATATTTTTATGGTGAATAATACTTAGGTTATTGCAATTAAGATACCAAAATTTTATTTACAAAAAAACCTCTAACATAAGCTAGAGGTTTTAAATATACAATTTTTTAACTAAAATCCTTACATTATTGTTATTGTGTAAGCAGTTTCATTAGACTGAAAACTAAACTCACATCTTCTATTCAGCTGCCTATTTTCTTCATTATCTGATCCATCAGGGTTAGCATTTGGCACTTTTGGCTGAGACTCTCCATACCACTTAATGACTAAATCATTCTCACTAATCCCTTTTTCCTTTAAATATTTAAAAGCGCTTAATGCTCTTTTCTTAGACAGTTGCATATTGTAATCTTCCGTTCCAATCCAATCTGTATGCCCAACAATTTCTAGTGAAAAGTCTGGATTTGAAGACATATAATCATATATCTTGTCTAACACTTCTTTAGAGTTTAACCTTAGGAAGAATTTATCAAAATCAAAATATATTGGATTCAATTCGAAATTAGTTGTTGTTGCCGTTGTAGTACCTGAACTTGTTGTTGTTGTTGTTGTGTTATCTTCTGGTGTTTGATTAACAGCGACAACTGCATCTTCTTCGATATTCAATAAATCCCTAACAATAGTATAGAATTCATTTTCACTAGTATCTATAGTACTCAAATAATCTGAATACAACTCATCTTCATTAGCCAACTTCACTTGATAAGTAAATGTACGGCTCTCTGCTCCATCTTCAGAAGAAACATTATCGATCACAAACTCTCCTTGATCATTTGAGGTTACAGTTGCCGTCATTTCCTTTTTATCATTGACTAACATAGCCTCAATTCCTGTAAGTTTTTCTTCATTAACTACAGTCCCATTTTCTACTGTTTTTAGCATTAGGCTTCCTTTAGCCATCACACTATTCTCTGAATTGTTTGGTTGATTTCCATAATAACTCATTTTCAAGTCTTTCTCATTAACCAATACTCCATAAGCACTTACATCTTCTATATTGTTAAAACTAAAGAACCCTTCTTTATCTGTTCTTGTAATCTGTAAAATTTCATTTTGCTTATTCACTAAAGAAACTTCAACATCAGATGTTGTAAGCACGTCATTATGTACTAACTTACCATAGATACCTTTATTTGTTGTAATTGCTTCAGTTGCTATACCTTCCTCAAAATTTGTTAGCCCAAATGTACGCATCGTTTCTGCTTTAACATCAAACATTGCATTTTGGAAAACAGCTTCTTTTGCAACCAACTTTTCTTGTTCATTCACATCATCGAAGTGTACTTCTTGGAACAATTGGTATACTTCGCATTGTTTTGGAATTACAATAGTATCTCTAAATGGTCTACTTAAATTCCATTCTGGATTTGTTATTTCTAAATAATACGTATTCTCTGGAGGTAAGACCATTAGGTATTTCCCTGATTTACGATCAGACTCCCATTGTCCAACTTCCATCCCTGTTTCAGCATTGTAAGCTTTTATTGTAACATACACAGGTTGATTAAATTCGCCAACATATGCTAACCCTCTAATTTCTGTATTCGCAATATTATCGCAATCTCCAGGAAACTGATCTCCATGTTTCACCCATTTTTGTCCATCAGACACATAAATATCATCACCTGACTTATCATAATATATTGTTCCTTTAGCTGCAATTTCTTTTGGAGGCCCTTTTGTTTCCAACAAACCTTTATCTACAACTTTCCATGTTGCACCATCACTAATAAACATATCTCCGTTTAAAGAATTTAAGTAAAGATCCCCACTTCTACCTGACATTGCTGGTTCACCTTCTCCTTCTTCTAGACCTCCTTTTTTATTTTGCCATCTTTTACCGTCAAAAACATAAGTATCACCTGTTCTCACATTTACAAAAACAGAGCCTTTATCTGCAATTTCATTAGGAATACCTCTACCAATAGTAACATCACCTTTTTGTGGTTTCCAATTCCCTAATTCATACACATAAGTTTTTCCAGTTTCTTTATCAACATAGATATCTCCACTTCTACCTTCTTTAATTGGTAATCCACTTCCATAATCAATTCCTCCTCCATAATCTTTCCATTGATTATCTTCTTGTCTAGCAAAGATATTGGCATTATCGGTATTAATATAAATATTAGCTGGTATTACTGGTGGTTCAACAGGAACTCCTGCTCCTGAAGCAATTCTTTGCTTTTTGATCTGCCACTCACCATCTTTACTTTCATAAATATCCCCTGTAGCTTTATCCAAATAAACAGCATCATTTTTCACTTTATATGCTGGCCTACCAAGACCTGCAAATAGTTGCATTTCATTCTTAGCTGGAGTAGGGTAAAACTTATAAATATCTACATCTCCATACCCATTAGCTCTACTTGATGAAAAGTAACCTACATTATCAACACTATCCTGAATATAGTAAATATCGTCCCCTCCAGAATTGTATGTCAATCCTACATTTTCTGGTTTAGACCATTTGCCATTTTCTTGTTGGGTTGACTTAAAAATATCATAACCTCCTACTGAGTTATGCCCTTGAGAAGCAAAGAACAATTCTTTTCCATCATTAGACAAATAAGGAGCATCTTCATTCAAAGTGGTATTTAAATTACTCATATTTACTGGTTCAGACCAACTACCATCAGCTTGTTGAGTTGCGTAATACAAATCTAAACCTCCTTTACCTCCTTTACGTGAACTTGAAAAGAAAATCGTTTTTCCATCTTTAGTCAAAAAGGCGCTTGGCTCTCTTCCTGTGGAATTCACAGTTTTTAACTCTTCAGGCTTTCCATATTTACCATCTTTTTTGGTTGAGACTAAAACACCGTTATTTTGATAAATGTATAGTTTTTCATCATTATCAGAAAACCCAATTACCCCATCATGCTTTTTGGTATTAATCTTACTAGAAAAGAAATGATTTGCTGAGTCAACATTTACTTTGTTTACCCATTTTCGATCTTTTTTAGTACTTATATATATGTCCTCGTACTTTTTATTGTCGTGATATAATTTATCTCCTGTATTTTCACGATCTCTTGTTGTAAATAACAATGCATCACTTTTTGAATTTACAACTTGACCGTACTCTGCATACCTAGAATTAATTCTACCTCCAATATTTTCAGCTGTGATATGTTCATTTGGCTTCGTTTCTTGTAACGCAACACCATTATTACACATCTCTATAAGATGGTCAACCTCTAGCAAAACAAAAGACCCTTCTCTATTAAGCTTTGTAAACTTCTTAAAAGTATTATAATGCTCTATTGCTGTAGAGAAGTTATTTAAATACTGATGCGTTTTTCCTAAATAAAGAAATATCTCAGATATCGTATCCTTTTTTGAATGAGCTAACGCATTATTAAACAACTCCAAAGCGTTTTCTCTTTGATAATATGAGTTATAATGCGCTAGTCCTGATTCAAAATAGTATAATGAATTTTTATCATCTAACTTTATTAAGTTTGAATAAGCAAGTTTAGCATTCTCATAATTCCCTTGAGTTAACTCTTTTCTTGCTTTCTTCAATATTTTTTTTTCTTCCGATGATTGAGCAAAAATCCCACTGCCCAACATTACAAAAATTAAAATTAATAAATTGTAGTTAGATAATAATTTCATAATTAGTTTTTAGAATGCCTTGATCATGATGTATTGAAACTTGGCATACTTTTCTGTCTTCTTGAAATCCATCGAATACTTTGGTCCTTGAACCACAGAATTCACAGATAACAATTTAACTTTAGACAAGTCTACGCCATTGTCTTTCAATACTTTCATTAAAATTTCTTTTGCTTCTTCACTTCTTTTCTTAGCTAATAAATTATTGTTTTTGAACGTTCTAGTTGGAACTGTAGACGCACTACCCTCTACTTCTACATTAGCAAAACCTCTTTTAGCTATGATATCTTCAACTCCTTTAACAAATGCTTTAAACCTTTCTTCTTCAGTTCCAATGCCTTTTTCATTGTAACCGTAAAACTTTTGGAATGCTACTTTTTGTACAACAACCTCTTCAACACATGGTATTGGTTTTGTATAAGTACTCACCACATTACCTGCTTCATCTAACTTTTTGATTGTTAAGTTTCCACAAGCAGAATTATCTTTAAGATCAGCTTCAAAAGCAGGCTCATTTCCTGATGGAAGTGCTTTATCAGCAAAGAATCCATTCTCATCTAACACTTGATAGAATACAACATCTTTACCATCTAAGAAGTTAACTCTCCCTTTCTTTGTGTACGGTTGATCATTAACAAATAACTGGTATCTATACTTACTTGTTGTCGCCACATCAGTTCCAGAACCATTGTTAGTTCCTTGACCTGTTGAGTCATCTGCAACAGTGTTATTAGGATTATTAATTTGGTCAAGAGCAACACCGTCAAGTGTGATAACTTTGTTGATTTCCTGATATCCAGAACCACAAGGAACTTTCATTTCCGTTTCATAGAATGTTTTTTCGTCTCTTGTATATTCTACAAAGTATTCATGGCATGGTGTTAAATTAAACACATATGCACCATTTCTTCTATTTGGCTTATACTCTATAGGATCTCCATCTTCAGTTATATCTGTTACCCAGATTACAATTCCATCTGGAATCTGACCATCTGTTCCAGCATCAATATATCCTTTAAGAATTGCCACTTGTGGTTGTTCTTTTCTCTTTAAATCGATGGTATAAATATCTTTTTCTCCAACTCCTCCTGATTTAGCAGAAGAAAAATAACCTCTTTGTCCATCAGCAGTTGTAGTAAAAAAGATATCATCATTTACAGAGTTCAATGGGTAACCTATATTAAAAGGTGTTGACCATTTATCTCCCTCAATATTGATTGAATAGAAGATATCGAAACCTCCCATACTGTTTTTACCATTTGAACTGAAGTATAGCGTTTTACCATCTGGATGAAAAAATGGAGCATCTTCATCATAAGGTGTATTAATTGGAGCTCCAATATTCAATGCTTTACTCCATTCACCTGTAGGTAATTTAACACTTCTGTAAATATCTCTACCTCCCATTCCACCTGGTCGATCACTTACAAAATATAATGTTCTTCCATCTGCTGAAATAGTTGCATGAGTTTCCCAGCTATCAGTATTAATATCTGAATGCATTTCTCCTTTCCCCATTGAAACAGGAACTGAATACCCATCTCCTTCTCTTTGAGAAACATATATATCTCCATTACCAACAGACCCTTTATAAATAAACAATTGTTGTCCATCTCCTGATACACTAATCGTAGCTTCATTAGTTTCTGGTTTTCTATCTCTACTAATTTCTCCTAGGATTTCTGGCTCCATCCACTTTCCAGTTTTCAAATCCTTATAAGAAACATAAACATCTTCATAATATTTACCATCTTGGTAACTATATAACCCTAAGTTTGTTGAATCTTTTCTCAATCTACGTGTCGTAAAGAACATTGCACTCTCATCTAATGTCACAACTGGACTATACTCATCATACTCAGAGTTTAACCCATCTTGAATCAATTCAATTTTAAAGTTCTTTGGATCGCCAACCATTTTCTTAGCAATTTGAGCTTGAGCAACACCTAAAGTTGCATCTGGTTGTAGTATATGCTTACTATTTGCCGTTTTTTGATACAACGCATAAGTTTCCAAAGCCTTATCCAAATCCTGGTTAATATGATATGCCTTACCTAAGTAATAGTACGTTTCGATAGGTGCTCTTTTTTCCATAAAAGAGAATGGATCGTAAGATTTTGAGATATCCTTTTCTGCTTCTTGTAAATATGGTAATGCCTTTTCTCTTTCATTAGCAATATTAAGATAGCATAATCCTGCCTTATAGTTTACATTCCCATTTCCCTCTCCTGTCTCTATTATATTCGCCCATATCTTCGCTGCATACACATACAGGTTTTCAGACATCAGTCTACTAGCTGTCTCAAACTTTTCTTTATAATTTGCAGTTTGTAGAGACTTTTCTAACTTATCTGGATCAAAATCTTGAGCTGCAGAATTAGAGATAACACCAAAAAACAGTGCTAATAATGTTAAGATGTTTAAAATGTAAGTTTTCATTATACTTTATTTTTGTCTTGCTCTTCTAAATCAATTTCAGTTTCAGGCTTCCAATCAGATTCAAAATTAGAGATTGATTTTTTGATTACAAGAGGTTATGATTTGGATTTTCAACAGTGGATTGTTGTAAAACGTGTTTTTTCTTCTGTTTAGCGAATTTTATAATTGAGGTAATCTGCCTATATAACAAGAAAAACAGCCATTATTCATAACAGCTGTTTTCCTCTATTTTTTTGTATTAAAGTTCCCTATTAATATCAAATTGTTCTAAATAATCAGCTACTCTCTTTACAAAACTACCTCCTAAAGCTCCATCTACAATTCTATGATCATAAGAATGTGACAAGAACATCATATGTCGGATACCTATCGTATCTCCCTGAGGTGTTTCAATTACAGCAGGCTTTTTACGGATAGCTCCCAACGCCAAAATAGCGCTTTGTGGTTGATTAATAATTGGCGTCCCCATAACATTACCAAATGTCCCAACATTGGTAACAGTATAAGTTCCTCCTTGTATTTCGTCTGGAGAAAGTTTATTGTTTCTAGCATTATTAGCGAGTCCATTCACTTTCTTTGCTAAACCTGTTAAGTTTAATTGATCTGCGTTATGAATAACAGGAACAATTAGGTTACCAGATGGAAGTGCAGTTGCCATACCAAGATTAATATTTTTCTTAACAACAATATTATCACCATCCAAGGCTGAGTTTACCAATGGAAAATCTTTTAACGCTTTTATAACGGCTTCCATAAATAATGGAGTAAACGTTAGTTTTTCACCTTCTCTTTTGAAAAACTCGTCTTTCATTTTATTTCTCCACATTACGATATTCGTTACATCAGCTTCAACAAAAGATGTTACATGCGGTGATGTATGAACAGAATCTACCATATGGGTTGCGATTAGCTTTCTCATACGATCCATCTCCACAACCTCATCATTAGGACCTATTTTCACAGGATATTTATTGGCTACTTGTGGTTTTGGAGCTGGTTCAGTTTTGGCTGGTGTTGCTGTTGGAGCAGGCTTCGACTCTACTTTTTGAACTTGTACATCTGAACGATTCTCGATGTAACTCAAAATATCTCTTTTTGTAACTCTACTTCCTTGTCCAGTCCCTTGAATTTGTTCTAATTCTGCTTGTGACACACCTTCCTTCTCAGCAATACTTCTAACCAAAGGAGAAAAGAATTGTCCATTACTTCCACTCTTTGAAATTGTTTCTCCTGAAGCTATTGGAGCCATCAATTCTTCTTCTACAGCTACTTCTACTTTAGTTTCTTGAGGAGCAACGTTAACTACGGTTTCTTCTCCTTCAGCACCTATGATTGCAAACACAGCGCCAACTTCAACAACATCACCTTCGTTATATTTTTTTTCTACTAAAATCCCTGAAACTGGTGCAGGAACTTCAGAATCTACTTTATCTGTAGCGATTTCTACAATTGGCTCATCCTCCTCAATTTTATCTCCGACTTCTTTCAACCAAGTGGTAATCGTTGCTTCAGCAACACTTTCTCCCATTTTAGGTAGTAAAACATCAATGTTTGCCATCTTTTTATCTCTTATTATTTGTTATATTCTTGACTTATACTAGTGTCGCAAAAATAGTCTTTTTTTTATGACTTAACAACTAAAACAGAAACAAATATATCACTAGAATCAAACGGTTTAACCTCCCAAAAACCTTAGATTTTCTATCACAATCTTAAAATCAGTTGAAACATTATAATCTTTAGCATAGATCATATTCAACTTGTAAAGCCTTTCTGGCGTTTGCTCTTTTTCTCGAGTTGTAATTTTAAGAACCCCTTCTTTGATTTTAGGCAATTTTAAATCCTCTCCAGTAACATTAAATCCTACCCATGTTTTCCTTCCTATAAATACTTGAAAACAATTTAGGATAAACGCTATTGGCTTTTTCTGAATAAGCACAAACAGAGGTAATATAAAAAATAAAAGTAGAGACAACAAAATATCAAAAACTCTTTTATTTCTAACATTTTCAGGCTTTGTAATATTATTTAAATCCAACAAATAAATATCTCCTGAGGTATGAATAGAGTTACTTCCTATCAAAAACAGACTATTGGGTTGTGCTATTTTGAAGTCAACATTTTCTTCTACACTAACATTTGACATCTGATGAATAATTTGTTGAGCAGTCATATCTTTTGCACAAAAAACAACCTCATTAATTTTGTTGATATGAATGAAATCTTCTAATTGATTAATAATCCCATCATATTGAGCATTAGGGTTTTGATTTGTAGGGGAAACATTAGCCAAATAACCAATATTTGATGTTTGTTCTAAAATTGTTTTTACACGATCTGCTTCTTCAACACTTCCAACTATTACAAACCTCTTTTTCGCCTCAGCACTTAAATCGAAACCTTTTACCTTAAAAAGGTGTAACATCCCCCTTGTTCCTAAATAAGATAAAACAGTGGTTAAAAACCCTATAACAATAACTAATCGGGAAAACTGTACTGTTTTAGGCAATAGTCCATACACCATTAAAATCACTGCCGTCCCTATCGCTCCCCCTTTTAAAATCCTCAGTAGCTTAACTGGCTTATCATACCCTCCCATAAAAAACATAGACAATAACCAAATTAATCCATAGACAGGTAATGCTATATTAAGTAAAGATTGTTTGAATTCAATTGGTTTAAACTCCTGATAAAAATGAGCTACAACAAACAACAAAACAACTGATAAAGTATAATCAAAAAAAGGCAAACTTAGCTTTTTAACAATTCGATTCAGAATAGCTATAGAAGCTCGAAAATAAATAGCTATTTTAATCAAAAAAGAAAAAGTATTTGCATGAGAAGATGAAAAATGTTTCTTCGCAAAAATGATCATTGCATTATAAAATACAAACACATAGTTCACTGAACTTTTCTTCGTACTTTCTCCTTTGTAATGAATAATTTTAGTTTCTGGGAAATAGTAATTTTTATATCCTCCTAATATAATTCGATAAGACAAATCAATATCTTCTCCATACATAAAGAAATCTTCATCTAGCAACCCTACCTCATCTAGTGTTTTTCTCCTCATTAACATGAACGCACCTGACAATACCTCAACCTCATTAATCTCGTCTTTATCTAAATAGCCCAAATGGTACCTCCCAAACTTCTTTGACTTTGGGAACAAACTTGAAAGCCCAAAAATCTTATAAAAAGCAACACTTGGAGTAGGCAAACCTCTCTTTGACTCAGGCAAAAACACCCCTTTTCCATCTATCATTTTCACACCAAGACCTCCAGCATCTTCGTGCTCATCCATAAAGTCAACCACTTTTTCGAAAGTATCTTCTTCAACTACGGTATCTGGGTTTAACAACAAAACATACTCTCCCTTTGAAGCTCTTATTGCTTGGTTATTTGCTTTTGAAAAACCTACGTTTTGTTTATTTTCAATCAAAATGACCTCTGGAAACTTCTCTTTGACCATTTCTACAGAACCATCTATAGAAATATTATCAACCACATAAACCTCTGTTGCAACATTTTGAGATGCTTGTCTAACAGATAGTAAGCACTGTTCTAGAAAGTGCTCTACATTATAATTGACTATAACAACTGTTAGTTTCATTCGTAGATTTCATTAAGAAGGAATACAAAAAAACAAATAATATTATAAAACAACAACAAACTATAACAACTTAAACATAAACGATAAACAATTTAGAATATAATATTAGTACTGAGATTAACAATAATAGAATGATTCCAAACGAGTTTCTCTACACCCTTGCTCAGAACAAAGAAAAGGTGATGAAAAAGTGTTACTAAACTGCAAAATTGAAATGATTACTTTATAGCCACATGAAATAAAGCATCCCCCTTTACAACTACAGGGTTATTACGGTGCCCTATTAATTTACCTTTGTATTTCGAGCGAATTATTTCTTTTTTCGAACTATTTATTTGATTAACTTCTCCTAACACCTCTCCCCTTTCAATATTGTCTCCAGCTTTCTTCAGTAACAAAAACACACCTGAAGAAGGACTTCTCATCCATTTAGATTCTGCAAAAACTTCAGAACCTTCATTAATCAATTTATCTTCTTTCATACCATAGTACGCCAATAAATTATTAATAATTTTTAGACCTTCAGCTATTGAAAAATCATCTAGTCTTAATGACTCACCTCCTTCATACACCACTAAAGGTTTGTTATTAAGCAACGCTTGTTTACGGTGCGATTTTACTATTGCATTCTTTTTAATTATTAGTGGCACACCTGAAGCTTTAGCCAAAGCTAGGGCATCTTCATCCTCTTTGGTTACTCTTAACTGGGGATAATTATACAAACTTGCTCCACCCGTATGAAAATCAACACCAAAATCAACCCATGGTAATATTTCATTGGTAATTTTATAAGCAATCAAAGATGCTAAAGAACCTGCTTTTGAACCTGGGAAACTACGATTAACATCTTTTCCACTCGTTTCTCGAGCATAATTTATAAACCCCAATGTATTGATTAAAGGGATAGCGATTACTGTTCCTTTCTTTAGATTACCAAAACAGTTTTTTTCTATTGCTTGTCTTACGATTTCAACACCGTTAATTTCATCACCATGAAGCCCTCCTGCAAACAAAACAGTTGGACCTTTTTCATCAGCTGAAAAAACATGCACATCAATCGTCAAAATCGTACCAGAAGGCAAGGTTGAAATTGGGATTTGAACGCATTTATTTGTCCCTTTTTTTATTTTTTCACCATTTATTTCCATAGAATCCAATTTATAATCAAAAAACACATTATCACCACTTAACAACTCTAAAAGTAGCATTTTTATTGAGGTATCCATCAAAAATCATCAATATTGATGATAGAAAAACTTTCGTTTTGATTGAATTTAGCACCAGAAATAAAATATAAATGTTATGAAAAAATTACTACTTATTATCACTTTATGGTCATTTGGTTATCATGTTACTTCTCAAACCATAGCTGAACAAAATAAAGTTGTAGCTTCTGATCGTTTTACTGATGATGAATTTGGATATTCAGCGGCTATTTATGGAGATCACGCTATTGTTGGAGCTCACCATGAAGATGAAGATATCAATGGAACAAATACTATCAGCAATTGTGGTTCGGCATACATCTATGAAAAAAACGGAAGTGGCAACTGGGTAGGAGTCCAGAAAATTGTAGCATCTGATAGAGGAGGATATGATCGATATGGATTTTCAGTAACAACACATGGGGAATACATTGCTGTTGGCGCTCACAATATCGAAGCTGGTCAAGGAGCTGTATACCTCTATAAGAAAAATGGTTCTGGTACCTGGGTAGAACACCAAAAACTAGTTGCTCCTACAAGAAGATCTGGCTCTGGTTTTGGCTACTCCATCTCAATGAACGGCAACTATTTAATTGTTGGAGCAAGAGGAGAGAGCTATGATGAAAACGAAACAAATAGCATAAACTTTAGTGGTGCTGCATATATTTTTGAATTAAATGGAACAACATGGTCATTTGCACAAAAGATTGTAGCTTCAGATAGAGCTATTGAAAATTACTTTGGACATTCAGCTGCTATCACTGAAGAGGGCTATGCTGCTATAGGAGCCTATTGGAATGACACTGATGAAAATGGGCTAAACCCAATCTCTAGAGCTGGGGCTGCTTATATTTTTGAAAGAAATTCAAGTGGCAATTGGACAGAAGTTCAGAAGGTAACTGCAATAGATCGAACTGCGAACCTCTGGTGGGGAAGAAGCATCGCTATTGACAGCAACGTTGTTGCTGTAGGAGCTCAAGAAGACATGCAAGGGGTAAATGGTAGTCAGTCACATGGTGCTGGTGGTTCTGTTACTATTTTTGAAAGAAACACAAGTGGATCATGGAACTTTTCACAAAAAATAATTTCTAATGACAGGCGTTCAGGAGATAGATTTGGGACCTCTATTTCCATTGACTCCAGTAACCTATTAATTGGAGCCCCTACATCTAGCACAGACATTAATAGCGGAAATTATATTTTAGGTACAGGCGCAGTATATTTATTTAACAAAATAAATAATGTTTGGACTCAAACACAAAAGGAAATCGCTTCTGATAGAGGCACCTCTGATGACAGGTTTGGATTCTCTGTATGCATCTCTGGACAAAATGCTATAATATCTGCATATAAACAAGATACAGACGTCAATGGAAACAACACATACTCTAATGCTGGTGCCGCTTATATTTTTAGCGCTTGCAACTCTGCTTCGACTATTAACGAAACTTCATGTGATTCATACACATCTCCAAGTAACCTGTATACTTGGACAATGAGTGGAACCTATTATGATACCATTCAGAATTCAGGAGGCTGTGACAGTGTACTTACTATAAATTTAACCATTATCAACAGCACTTCATCTACAGACATTCAATCAGCTTGTGGTAGCTATACATGGATAGACGGTAACACGTATACTGCAAACAACAACTCTGCTACTTACACTACGACAAACACTGCTGGATGTGACTCGATTATTACGCTTGACTTAACAATTTTAAATAGCACAACTTCTACTGATACACAATCTGCTTGTGGTAGCTACACATGGATTGATGGTAACACTTATACTACTAACAATAATTCTGCTACTTATACGACAACAAATGCTGCTGGATGTGACTCCACAATCACTTTGGATTTAACAATACATAATGTTGACACCTCTGTTACTCAAAACAATTTAACATTAACAGCTAATACTAGCGGAGCACAATATCAATGGATAGAATGTGATAATTTCTCTTCTTTAATAGGAGAAACAAACATAAGTTTCACACCTACTACTAATGGCAGTTACGCTGTTGAAATCACTACACCTGAAGGTTGTGTCGATACCAGTAGTTGCTACACGGTTTTAAACACCTCTATTCAAGAGCTTAATAAGTCTATAAAAATATTCCCTCATCCATTTGAAACCGATTTTAACCTTTCTTTTTATACAACCGAAGAAAGAACAATTACATTATACGATATCAATGGTACAATTGTTTTCTCTGAAACTACAGCTGAACAAGAAATTAACCTTAGACCTGCTCAAATAAATAGAGGGACCTATATTTTAAATATCATAGACAAAAATTCTACCAGCAACTATACAATTGTTAAACATTAGTCCCCCAAGCTGGCTAGCTATACTTTATATAAAACATAAATGCTAGCCAGCTACTTTTTAAACCTTAAAATTTTAAATCATGCAAGAAAACATCGACTACGTAATTGCTAAAAATGCTATATCAGCTGGACAGGCTGGACTAGCAGCAGTAAATAAAGGAACTTTTATTGGAACAAAAAACTACCTGTTTTATATCCCTTCAAAAGAAGAGGAACACTCTATGAGAGAAATCACAACCACAACCAACTATTTTGATGGCAAAAACATTGAAGATTTTCTTATCGACAAACTCAATGTAAAAGCTTTAAATGTAAAAGATTTTGAAACTTATATGACTACTGAATTCTCAAAAGAAATGCCTTCAGCCCTAATTCAGAACTTAAACGAAGGGGTTGAACAATTAAAAGTCACAGCTTCTTGGCTAGGAAGTGGGATATACACTAACGAAACAACAAGAAAAGTCGGCTGGAAGCCTTTTGTACAGAAACTAGGAAAAAACAAAAAAGACATCCAACTATTTTATAGTAATCATAGTAAATTTATAAAAAAGTAAAATTACATTTACACATAAAATGACAATACTTATGAAAGTTAACACCATCTTTTTATTCCTTTCTTATTTGGTTATCAGTTGTGGACCATCTGTTGAAGAAGAAATCAAAAAATATGACGAGCTTGCTGAAAAGGAAGCTAAAGATCATAATCAAAAACTAACTGAATTAGCGAATACTTACAAGAAAGATAGTCTTGAAATTTTAGCCAGAGGTCAAAACCGAATTTTAGAATTAGCCTCTGTTTTCAATGCTTTAACTAGCACCACCCCCAAGACAATAAAAAAAGAATTTCTTCTTGATGCTACACCAACAACTAGTAAAAACCTACTTTTTTATCATAGTTCGATTTTCAATACTGAAGTTCCTAATACTGTCAGTAATTTTGATTCACAAACTTTCAATTTAATATCACAGTTTATTCAAAAAGGAGAATATCCTTTCGATACTACTCACCCTGACATTGATTATTTAGTAAAAAACTTTAATACATTTAAACAAAATTGCAAAACATTTGTTAATGCTAGATATGCTTTAATACAATCTGATTTGGAGGTTAAAGCTCCACAACTTCAAGACAGCATATTTACAGAAGGTTACTACAAAGGTCATATTGCTTTAATAGAAATCGATAGTAAAACTGTAATTGACAATTTTATTTTTGAAGCAAAAAGTAGCAAAGAAGTACAAAACAACAAATACTACATAAATGGAAAAAGCGCCAATGAATCCAACATTAGTGATGAGCAGGCTTTAATCAATGACTACTTTGAAAACATTTACCTAGCTTTAGATAAAGAAATTAGTGAGCGCTACACTTTTGAAGGAGCTTTACCTAAATTAAATGTCAATAAATAACTAGAAGAATAAATAGCTCCACAATCCTAGCACTAACCCAGACATTCCTATCAGACCAAAGAAAAATGTTTGAAAAAAGGAATGTCCTTGGTTCTTCTGATAATTAGCAGATAACAACGCCAACACTAATGCTATTGTTAGACCTATTATTAAAAAATATGTAGGCGACTGCATTAATTGTTAGTCCTTTTTAAGCAAGTAGTAGGCATTTACAATTAATATTGCAACATTGGTTACTATGATTGGAATTGACCCCAACATAAATCCATAAGCTACAAACAAAGCGCATCCTACTGAATTCACAACTCTCAACACTCGTATATCTTTCATCAAAAAAGATACTAATACCCCCAGAGAAGCTGCATAACCGATCCACTCTGTTAATGTAATTCCAAATATTTCCATTTTTTATCTTTTAAAAACTATATGTCACTCCCCCTAACACATTAAATGTATAGACAGGATACTCTAACCAATGTTGGTATTTCTGACCTACTATATTATTTAAATCCAAGAAGGCTGACAACCTCTTATTATATCGGTACTCGATTCCTAAATTGGCATCAAAATAAGGTTTTAAATCAGTAATATATTTTCCCTCTGCATTTGGTGTAATTCCTTCTATTGGATTTAAACTATACGCTTTTCTATTCCCTACCAACCTAAAGTTAGCTTTGGCAACTATTTTATCTGCCAAATCATAAACACCTAAAATCGCCACCTCATAATTCGGTAAATTCCAAGCATAAGCCTCAGTAAGAGTAGAATAATTATAATAATCTCCTTTTAGATATAATTTAATTTTCTCATGAAGATGATACCCAAATTGTGCCGTCAAAGTCGTTTTATCTATAGAGTCGTATTCTATATTAAACTTATTTTCATAACTAAACATCGTATCATTTACAAACAAAGCAACATTCCCTAATTTTTCGTATTGTGCTTTTAAATTAAATGATACTGTAGAGCTAATTGACCCTTTAAAACCTCCATATAAATTAATACGTTGATTGGTATTTCTAAACCCTACCGTCTGGCTAATATAATTCGTAGAAACACTCTCTAAAACATAAGGATTTATTCTTCTAAAAGAATTAAAACTATTTTGTTGCAATCCTCCATTTATTCCAGCATAAGGGACCAATATATCATTAAACAAGCTATAACTAGCACTTAAATCAGGATAAAAGAAGAAACGAGCTTGGTTGGTAATTTCCATATGAATTCCTGCTCCAACTTTCGCTAAGAGTTTTCCTCTTCGAGTTTTAATAAATGGGTTCAATTTGAAAACTGTATTTCCATATTTCGTTTCTGTATCTGGAGAGAGAACAACAGTACTAACAGGGCTGAAAACAGGCTGCTTTAGATGGTTAATTACTAGACTCACATCTGCTCCTACTTCTTCTCTTCCTATATATTTATAAATATTTGACTTTATTCCAAAATTATTCTCTACTACACCTGTTTGCCCATTTAGGTAATAGTAATCCAAGTTAGTTGTGTGACTAAGTTCAGAGCTATCTTTATGCATACTTTTTAGCATCCCTGCATAACTAATCATTTGATACACCTGCTTGGTTGTATCTGAATTTGTTCGATAAGCCTCAGGGATCAGTGTATCTGCACTTGAAAATCCATAATAATGATACTTATTACGCTCATAATTGATACGATTATCAAATGTATACTTTTTGAAAAAGTACTTATAATACCCTCCAAATTCATTATCACTAAACAAATTAGTTCCAACATTTTTAAGATTAGTTAATGAACTATGATGCTTTAAATTAACTCCCCATGATTTTCTTTTGGAACGATTAGAACTATAATAGGCATCTAAAAATGGCATTGTATAAGTTCCTAACCCAACCTTCACATAACCATTATATAGTTTTTCCAAAGGCTGACTAATTTTTAGTTTAGCTGCTTTTATAGGTTTAGTTTCGAATGTTACCTCATGATGAGTAGGCTCTATATAATATTTAACCTCAGGTATTTCTATCACAGAGTCATTTAGCTGAGGTGGGGTATTTACCTTTTCAGACTTTGTGATTGTTCTTTGATAATCATCTACAGCTATATGCTCATTATTTCCTTGAGCGTGAGAAATTGAAGTCGTTAACAAAACAACTACGGCAGCAATTATATTCTTTTTAAACTTTCTCATAATTGTTTTTCTTAATCGTTATTTAATTCTAACTCCTCAATATCCTCTTCACCACTTTTGTTTTGGTTCTGGCTTTCTAATGCATCAATGTAATCGATTCGATCTTGAGCTTTTTGCTTAATCTCTACATCATCTTTTCCTTCATAGTTATCAATTACACTTTGTAGACTTGAACGAGCATTATAATAATCCTCTAATGCAATAAAGTTTTCCCCTAACAGTAATATCGCCTTTGCTATCCAGTAATCATAGCTTGGTTTTTGGTTCACCAATTCCATAATTTCTAATTCACATTCTTCATAATTTCCTTCTTCATATAAAATTTCTGCAACATAATATTTAGCTTCAGCTCCTTTTATACTTTTGGTTTTATTGTTACAAGTTCTCAATACTGCTTTAGCATTATCATAATCTCTCGTCTCTCTTAACGAAAGTCCTTTTATTCTCAATGCTTCCACTTCAGTAATATCTTCTAAACCAGACAGCGCTAGTACTTTATCTGAATATACAATAGCCTTAGGATAATCATTTAACTTCCAATGACACCACATTTGCTGTATGATAGCAGTTGTTATATTATCTGTATTTGCAGCTACTGATTCTAACTTATTGTAATTTGTTCTAGCAGTTTCATAATCTCCATTAGCATAACTAATCTGAGAACCATACTGTAATGCTTCTTCATAATGCTCATTATTTGGTTTGCTGATTACAAAACTATAATGCTCTAATGACTTGTTCTGGTCTGTTGTATAATAACATGTAGCCAAGTAGAAATGTGCACTAACTTGATGTACTCCATTAGGAACTTTTTGTAAATAAATCTGACTTTCTCGTTCAATCAAATCACAATCACCTTGATTCCAAGCCATATAAACTGGCTCCCATAACGCAGAATCGACTTCTGCAGATTCAACGCTAACTCCCCTACGTTTTAACCAATCATAATAACCAGGCAAATCATTTCTTCCAATAAAGACACTTTTCATTTGTGCAATTGCAGATTCATTTTCTATTGTTGCCGAAGGATACTGGTCCAAGACCTTTAACAGGTAAACCTCAGCTTCATTATATTTTTTCTCACGGACATATATTCCCCCTAAGTTCACCATCATTTCAGGAACATATCGATTATTAGGATAATCTTTTATGAAGTTTTTATAAATTTTAATTGCCTTATCGTTATCCCCTTGTTGTTGATATGCTTGTGCTAACTCTCTCAAAGAAAGCACTTGATAAGTCGACTGAGGATATTTATCAGTTAATGCTTTAAGTGTTTTCGCTTTTCCTTTTATATCCCCCAACAACCCTTGTGATTTAGCTTTTTGAAAATAAGCATACGCCATATTTCCTTTTCCAACGCTAATTGCTTTTGAATAATTTGCTACTGCTAATTTATCATCAGGAAGCAAATAATAACAATCTGCCAATCTTAAATAAGCATCTTCTAATTTACCAACATCAACACGATCCTTTAACTGAATAAAATTTCTAAATGCTGTTATCGCTTTTTCTAAATTCGATTTTCTTACAGCACGATTTTCGCTAGTACCATTTAACTCTCCATCCTTAAATGGGTGAGCCTTCATAAAATAAGCATATGCGACGCTATAATCGGCTTCTCTAAAAACATTTGTCAATGCCGCTCCTGGTTCTAACCTAAACTCTACAAACTTATTAATAGCATTATCGTAGTCTTTCTTCTTATAATAAGCTTCTCCTGTCCAGTATACACTTGCTGCATTGGTCTTTTTATCAAATGGATATTTTTCAACTTGTTTGAAGCGAGCAATAGCTTCATCATATTGATTATTTTGAAAAAGCTCTATACCTCTATTAAATGCAATATTTTGATATGCCTGTTTGATTCGGTTATCTTTTCTTTTTATTTTTTCAATAGAAGCTAAAGCTTCATCATATTTTTTAGTCGTCATATACCCTTTAATCAAAAACTCATATGCTTCATCTAGTTGTTCAGACTTAGGATACTTATCTATATACTCCAAAAATGCTTCTGTTGACTCACTGTAAGGACCATCTATTTGATAAGCTAGTTTAGCATAATTAAACATTGCACTCTCTTGGATTTCAGGATCAAAGTGAAGTTTGCTTGCTGCCTTAAATGCTATTCTAGCCTCAAGGCGGTTATCAAACTGTAAAAAGCAATCTCCTAATTGATACATCGCAATCTGAGATAATGAATCTCTTCTAGAAGAAACTTTTTTATAATTATTTACAGCATTCTGGTAATCTTTAATTTGATAGTACGAATAAGCTAGTTGATAATTTGAAATTCGAGTCGATTTTGCTCCTTTTTTAAACTCTTTTAAATAAGGGATTGCTTCTTTGTATCTTTTTTCAAAATAATAAGCATCTCCTATTAGTTTCGCATATTCTGCTCTTCGCTTCTTACTTATTGTTTCGAAATATTGTGGAGCATAAGCAATAAGCGCTTCATATTTTTCCTGTTTATGGTAAATTTGAGCGACATAATATGGCACAATATTCTTAAACATTTCTGAATCAGAAATTTGTTTGAAACCATTTAAAGCAGTTTGATAATTTTCCTCTGTATATGCTATATGGCTATAGTAATACAATGCTGGTGTTTGATAACTAGAAGCTTCATCTTTAATTGCTGCAAAATGTGTTTTAGCCTCTCCATATTTTTTGACATAAAAATAGCTATAACCTAATTTGAATTCGTACTCTGTTTTTTCATTATCAGATAAATAATAAGGATCTACTTTTTCGAAATATTCGATTACTGACTTAAACTTCTTCAATCGATACTTCTGCAAACCTAACTGAAAATATACTGTTTGAGCTTTTGAGTGCTCAGGATGTTCCACAGCAAAACGACTCAACAAATACTCAGCATCTTGATGAAACAGTTGTAATGCACAAATAGCATAATAATACTCTGCGTTTATTTTCGTCTCATTTTGAGATGTTTTAATTGTGTTAATGACTTCTAAAAATTTCTCCTGAGCAGGACTAAACTTCTCTTTATCAAACAGCTCTTGTGCTTCTCTATATGTCACATATTCATCTGTATAAACTCCCGTTCTTTGAGCCCAACCAGATAAACTAGCTACCAGAATTAAAAACAGCAAAAACGATTTTACCTTTATATTTTTGATAAACATCATACTCTTTTATTTATTATTTAAAAGTTTCAACAAGATGAAACTTTTCTAATTTATCAAAGATAATAAGGTGGTTTTGGCATTCTTAGTGACCAAGAATATTTTGTTAACGCATAAGTGTTTATTTTGTTACAAAAAAAAGACTCTTCGAAATTAACCTATATTAACGAATAGCTCCTTTAATTATCCCTACATTTGCAAAAAACAATTATAAACCATGAAAAAAATATTTATTACAGGTTTTGCTTTCGCTGCTTTATTAAGTTCTTGTGGTGAGGCAGAAAACAAAATTGAATCTCACGAAGCAAAAGAGGTTAAACACGAAGAGGTTAAAGAAACTTCGGTAAACTATGCTACAATCAAAGAAGGTAGTGTTGTTAAATGGATGGGATCTCATATTGGAGGAGTTGGAGCACACAATGGAACTGTAACAGTTTCTGCAGGAGATCTTACTGTAACTGACGGGAAATTAGCTAATGGAACATTTTCTATTGACATGACAACTATACATGTTGAGGACTTAGAAAAAGATTCTGAAGATTACGGAAAATTAGTTGGACATTTAGGAAATGAAGACTTTTTCAACGTTGCTAAGTTTGCTAATGCTACTTTTGAATTAACTGAGGTTGCTCCAATTGAAGGTGGAGAATTCAACTCAAAAGTAACTGGTAATTTATCATTATTAGGAGTTGATAGAAGTATTACATTTGATGCTAACATTAATGTTTCAGAAAATGATGTAACAATCAACTCACAAACTTTTACTATTGATAGGACTCAATGGGGGAATGAGTACAACAAAGAAGGTTCTGAGGGAATTCCTGCTGACTATATTATCAGCAACGATATTACTCTTACAATAGAAACTACTGTTGGAAAATAATAATCTATAGAGGAGTTCAGTCTCCAAATATATTATATTATTAATTGGTTATAAAAAGAGGGCTATATAATAGCCCTCTTTTTATTTATATCATTTCACATACCTTCTTCTAAAAGGAACCCCCATTAGAAATACCTAGCACCTCTCTTCCCTCCTTTCAACCCATTTCTAGGAGCAACTCTATAAGTCAAATGCAATTCATGAGACCCATTACTGTACGTTTTAATATTAGATGTGGTAACATCATAAGAATAACCAAACTCTACTCCTGAATAGTTTAATCCAAACATTGCCACGATAGCATCCTGATGTCTATAAGAAGCCCCTATCCAATATTTATTTTCATAGATAAACCTAGAACTAATATCAAATTGCATTGGTAGCGCTTCTATTGCTTGCACTAAAAAGGTTGGTTGAATTGTAAAGACATTACTCGCGTCTATATTTACTCCTCCCATAAGGTAATAATTCCTAACAAAATTATTTTTAACATCATTAGCAATATTATAAATATCTGTTTGAGTTTGAATAAGATTCATAATGGATAATGCGACAAAGTACTTATCGGAATTGTGATAATAAGCTCCGAATGTTGCATCAGGTAACAACTGGTTTTCATAAGCTGCGATAATTGTAGGATCATCAGGCAAATAAGTTTCTAATTTCTTTTTATCCAAAGCGTGTTGATTTAATGTCCCTGACAACCCTAAAGATAACTGATGATGGTTTTCCCCTGATTTAAACAACGTAAACTGATATGCTCCTGCCAATCCCAACCCAGTTCTTCTTGTTGGTCCTGCAGCCTCGTTATACAACGTCACTCCAGCACCTAATCCACCAAAAATATTCATATTAGTAGACAGATACTGTGTTGCAGGCGCTTCTTTAATTGCAGACCATTGCCTACGAACACCTATATGAATAGGAATTCCTTTCTGCGTCCCTGCAAAAGCTGGATTAATTGTAAACTTGTCAAACATATATTGACTTTGCAATGCCAACTGTTGCCCAAAACCTACAGAAGACACAAAAATCATAACCAAAAATAAATATCTCGCTCTCATATTCTATCTTACAATTGTTACTGGCCCTGTATAAACAGCATCATCAATAATTCTTATTGAATAATAATATGTTGCTGCTGGCAAAGGCTTACCATTAAACATACCATCCCAAGGCGTTGAGTACCCTGTAGATTCGAAAACAACTTTCCCCCACTTGTTATATACAATCACTTCACATTCTGGATACAATTCGATATGTTCTAAATACCAAATATCATTATAGCCATCTCCTTCAGGAGTAAAAGCAGAAGGTGGTGTTAAACAAGGTTGCTCATTTACTGGAACCACAATGATTGTATCCTTTGTACAATTTAAGATATCAGTTACTGTCAATGAATAATCACCGCTATACAAATCATAGATACTGGCATCCGTTTCGTTATTATAATCCCATTCAAATGTAAAACCTCCATTTCCTCCTGTTGGACTGGTTTCTATTGCTGCATCAGCAATATCTCTACAGCTCAAAGGAAATAATTCATAATGAATCACAATTGGCTCTGGTTCATGAACCACTCCTCTTACATATACCTCACATCCCTTAGTATCATAAACAGTTGCTTCATATACTCCAGGAGGCAAATTTTCTATAATTTGGGTCGAATCACCATTATTCCATGGGTAAAAATACCCTCCACTATTTCCTCCAGTAATAATCGCCTCTATTCTCCCATCATTTTCACCATAACACGTTACATCTTGGACATCCAACTCTCCTTCCAGTAAAGGAGGCTGACTAATTACAATTGTTCTAAAAGCTTCACATGCGTTTGAGTCAATGACTTGCACAATATATTCATCAGCAGGATAGCCTATTAAATCTTCTGTATTAACACTTAACTCATAAGTTGAATTGGTCCAAGAATAATCATACCCAATTGTTCCTCCAGTTACCGTTACATCTATTTCTCCATCTGAGAGTTCAAAGCAAGAAACATCCGTTACAACAGAATCTATTTTTAACTGATCAGGCTGAGTAACAATAACTGTATCAATCAAAATACAATTATGATCATCTGTAGTTGTACAAATTAATGTATCGGCTACTACATCGAATAGTGTCAATACTGTATCTCCTCTACTCCATAAATAATCATAAGGAGCCGTTCCCCCCTCAACTGTATAAGAAACTTGTCCATCATCATAACCAAAGCAAGATGGTCTTATTATATCATAAAATGCATAAAGAGGCTCATGGGGCTGTTCTAGATAAGTAGAATCAGATAGCGGACATCCATTTGCATCTGTTAATTGCAAACCATATCCACCATAGGGCAAGTTAATTAAATCTTCAATCGAAAATTGCCCATTATTCCAATCAAAGTTATATGGCTGAACCCCTCCTGTAATTGTAGTTGCTACGGCTCCAGTTGTATCTCCATGACACAAAATATGTGTAGGTATTAGCTCAGAAATTAATTCATCTGGTTGAGTAATAGAATCTTCATCAAACAGCACACAACCTAAACTATCAATAATTTTAACATAATAAGTATTTGCTGGATAATTTGACAAATCTTGATTGGTATCAATTAGCACCGAACTGGTATTTCCCCACTGATAGGTATATGGCAAAGTTCCTCCTGTAACCGTTAAATCAATCATTCCATTAGTATCAGCATAACACAATACGTTTGTTGCAACTGTATTAGAGACTAGTGCTGGTGGTTCTGTTATTGTAATACTATTTGAAATTGTACAATTATTATCATCTGTAACTAAAACATTATACAAGCCAGCTGGAACATAATCCAAGTCCTCTGTAATATACTGTCCATTATTCCAATCAAAACTATATGGTGTTGTTCCTCCTGTAACATTATAGTCTATTAGTCCATCAGAGAAACCAAAACAAGTCACATTTGTAACTGCATATGATGTTGCCAGAGGTGCATCTGGCTGTGTTAGCACTGTATTATCTGAGACTGTACACCCGTTAGCATCTGTAATTGTAACACTATAGCTACCTGCGGGTTGATTAATTAAATGCTGTGAATTCGCACCATTGTTCCAGTTATAAGAATATGGAGGCGTTCCTCCACTTACATTATTTTGCACAGCACCTGTATTATCTCCAAAGCATTTAATATGCGTTGGAATTAAAAAAGTTGTCAGCAATGGAGGCTCATTTATTGCAATATTATCAATATGCTCACACCCATTAGCATCTGTAATTGTAACAAAATACGTACTTGCTGGATAATTGACTAGATCTTCGGTTGTTGCCACCAAAATAGAGCTGGCATTAGCCCAATGATAAGTATAAGAAGGCGTTCCTCCACTCACAGTCAAATTGATATCTCCATCAGAACCTCCGTGGCATAAGACATCAACTTTTGTAAGTGAAGACTGTATCGCTGTAGGTTGATTTATTGTTGCATTATTTGTTGCTGTACAGCCATTATTATCCGTTATAGTTACATTATAACTTCCAGAAGCTACATTATTTAAATCTTCACTAGTTGCACCATTATTCCATGCAAAAGTATAAGGAGAGGTTCCTCCTGAAGGTGATAAATCTATTGCTCCACTACTTTCCCCAAAACATTGTGCATCAACCACTGCTATTGTTGATGTTAAAGGAGTGGCTGGCTCACCTATTATGGCTGTAATCGAATTTGAAGTACACCCATTAGCATCCGTTATTGTAACAGAATATGTTCCTGCAGACAAACCACTAGGATCCTGACTTCCAGACCCATTACTCCAGTTATATGAATAAGATGGTGTTCCTCCAACTGGATCCAAGTCTATACCACCATCAGCACCTCCATTACAACTCACATCAGTAGTATTACTTATCACTCCAGAAACAGGTGATGGTTCTTCTACAGAAACTACATGTGTTGAAGTACAACCTAATTGATCTACAACATAAAGCGTGTAAACTCCAGCAGGCAAATTAGAGATTGAAGTTGTTCCTCCATTAGCAACAGTAGTGCTCTGTCCTGTTGACCAGGTTGCAGTAAACGGAGCATCAGGACCAGATATCGTTGCTGTTGCTGAACCATTCGTTCCTAAATAACAATTTACATCAGTACTTGAAATATTTATTGTAGGACAAGTCCAACCTGAATATCCAACCAATAATAGTATAATGAATATGGTAATTCTCATTATTTATTTTTCTTTACAATAGTTAATGGACCTGTGTACGGAGCTGTTTCTCTATGTAAGTCAATTACATAGTAATAAGTCGCTGATGGCAAAGGATTACCTTCATACGTTCCATCCCATGGCTCATAATTATGATCACTTTCAAAGATTAACGTTCCCCATTTATTAAAAATTTGGATTGTTGCCCCTTCATAGTTTTGAATATTCTCTAGTACCCAAGTGTCGTTATACCCATCTCCATCAGGAGTAAAGGCATTGGGAGGGTCAATACAGTCAATCCTTGATGTATTCACAAAGAATGTATCCACTCTAACACAACCGTTTTGATCCATTAATTGTAAGTAATACTCACCTCCTGGCAAATTATAAATATCTTGAGTGATTGCATCGTTTGACCATAAATAACTATAATCTCCAACACCTCCATCAATAAAGATATCAATGCTTCCATCATAGTTGTCTATACAGGTAGTTCCTTGAATACGACTACTAAGTGTTATCGAATCTGGTTGTGTAATTACAGTTTCTCCTTCTACTACACAATTGTTTCTATCTGTAATTATAACGCTATACTCACCTGCAGTAACGTTTGTTAAGTCTTCATTAGTACTTCCGTTACTCCATTCTACTTGATACGGTGTAATTCCTCCCGAAATTGTTAAGTTCCCACGCCCATCGTTTCCATTATAACAAGAAACAGGGTAGGCTCCTATCTCCCAAATTAATGTATCAGGTTCGTAAACTTCGACTGCTTGTGTATACTGGCAACGATTACTGTCTAAAACTGAGATATAGTATTCACCAGCGATTAAGCTGTCGGCAATTAGACTATTCCCAGTATTCATCATCGAATAAGTAGAATCTCCAAAAGCAATTCTATATGGCAATGTACCTCCTGTAACTGTAGCTGTTATTTTACCATCTGAAAAACTATGACATCTTACACTATCAACAACACTTGTGATTAATAAATAATCTGGTTCAGTTATCGTAATTGTTGTATCAATTGTACATTGGTTACTATCTGTTATACTTACCTGATAAACACCTGCGACTAAGTGATAATTGGTATCGGTTGTTACCCCGTTAGACCATAAATACGAATATTCAGGTGTTCCTCCATAAACAACAACCTTAGCATACCCATCACTACCATTTTTACATTTTACATTTAATTGCTCAAAGTCAATGATTCTTAGTTCAGAACCAGGTTGACTTATACTATAAGACCTTGTTAACTGACATCCATTAGCATCTGTAATAACCACTGTATACTGTCCAGCTGCTAAATTTTGAATATCTTCTGTATTAGCCCCATTATTCCAATTAAAAGAATATGGTGCTGTACCTCCAAAAGGAGTTAAATCGACAAAAGCATCTGAACCGTATCTACATGACACATGTTTTACCGTATCATCCAATGAAAGTGGCAATGCTGGTTCCGTTACTTGAAATGGCAATTCTGTAGAGCAACCATTCGTATCTGTGGCTACTAAAGTGTAGGTATCTGGTTCTAGACTACTTATTGTTGGTGCATTATTATATAAATGCGCATAATATGAATCATGCCATTCGTATTTATAAGGCTGAATACCTCCTGAAACTACAGCATTAATTTCTCCATTTCCATTTCCTTTACAATCAACATTGGTAATTGTTCCAGTAATAGCTATTGGAGCCTGAGCTTCAACAATTGTAAAAGGCATAGTAATTACACAACCATTTCCATCTGTTATTGTTCCTGTATAATTTCCTCCATCTAACAGATAAACAATTGAAGTATTTTCTCCAGTAGTCCAACTATAGTTATATGGAGGATTCCCTCCTGTATGAATAATTTCTGCCTCTCCGTTATCATCTCCAAAACAAGTCACATTCTTCTGTTTGATTCTTGCTTCTAACCTATTTGTTGGTTCAGTAATGGTAATTGTAGAATCAAAAGCACAACCATTTGCATCCGTCACAACTAAATTATATTCCCCTGCTATTAAATTTGTAGCATTTTGGCCAGACTGACCGTTCCCCCAATTAAACGAATAGCTAGGTGTTCCTCCAGAAACAACTAAATCAATTCTTCCATCATTCCCATTTTTACAAGACACATGAGATGGTGTTATGCCTACATTTAGCGGTGCTGATGGCTGCGTTACAGCAAAAGTCGTTCTTTCAATACAGCCATTAGCATCAGTTACTATAGCTGTCCAATCACTTGCATAAACATTGTTAGCTGTACTACTATAACTCGAATGAGAGTTATAACTAGCATCAGCCCATTGATATGCATAAGGAGGTGTTCCTCCATTTGAAGATGCACTTAAAGCTCCATCTGTGCCATCATAGCAACTAACATGATTTACACTAGCTGTAGTTGTAATCGCTGAAGATGGTTGATTCACAGTAAAGCTAATAGTATTAGTACACCCTTTAATATCTGTTATTGTAATGGTATGACTCCCTGCACTCCAACCTCTTGTAATCTTTGTTGTTGATCCATTTGACCAACTGTAGCTATATGGAGCTGTTCCTCCTGAAGGAATAACCTCAACTTCGCCATCTGCTCCTCCATAACAATTGACATCTTTAATTTCAAAAGTTGCTTCTAATGCATTTGGTTCAGGCACCGTAAATGATTGATTCAATGAGCATCCATTTGCATCTGTTACTGTAACTGACTGAGCCCCTCCTCCTATATTATTAATTGAGCTATTTCCTGAACCACTACTCCAACTATAAGAATAAGGAGCTGTCCCTCCAAAAACGGCTAAACTAATTTGCCCGTCATTATTTCCATTACAACTTACGCCTGTAATGGTATTAGCTCCAATTTGTAATGCTTCGGTAGGTTCTGTTACATTATAGCTTGCATACGACATACAACCATTAGCATCTTCTATTACAACATGATGATTTCCAGAAGCCATTGTTGTATTAGTTTGAGATGTTGAAGATGTTGTATTAGAAGACCCATCACTCCAATTATAGGTATATGGTCCTGTACCATTGGTTACATTTGCTGTAAAACCACCCGTATTGTCTCCATAACAATCAACATCAGTTGTATTACTTGCGTTTGCATAATATTCATTTGGAACTAAACGAAATGGTGTTCCTGGAATACTATCAAATCCTGGCAACTCCCATGAATCATTAAACCATTCAAAACCATTCAGCGTTCCTAATGGGATTGTATTTTCATATAAAGGACCAATAGACCAACTCCAATCATCAACTGACGAAGTAGAATCATCGGCATTTTCTCCATTTCCAAATCCATCTACTTTGATTGAAAATGATAGCGCTTTCATGGTAAATCCAAACTGAAGTTCGTCATAGGTATGATTGCTTATGGTGTTCGTTATATCATGGAAAGGGGTTAAATCCATATATTCATAATTACAAGGGTAAGTAAAATTGATATTGTTCCCCACCTTAACCCTTATCGAATCACTTTGACTTGGCCCTTCTACTATTGAGTTTCCAGCAGAAGGATCTGTTACAGTATATTGCACAGGCACGGGAAATTTTATCGAGGTATAAATTTCTGGACAAAAAACAAAATCTTGTTTATTAACCACATCCATTCCAAACGCCGCACTCAACAGGGTGTATTCATAGCAGACATTATATTCTCTTCTAATTGTGTCTCCGTTACTGTCTATTTCGTTTTCAAAAAAACAAGTTTCTCCACGCGATAAGTTTCTAAGGACATTACTAATCCCAGGAATCTGCATTGCTCCTAATAACTTAAAAATTTCCAACTGTACTCTGGCATAATCATCTTCTCCATTTGCTTCTAAACATTTATCAGCTCTCAGAGTTGATGTAGTTTGTACATTAGGAATATCAAACGTACCTTTTATTCCAAACCCAGCATCTATCTCAGCAGGCAAAACAGGAGCATAACATGTTAGTGTAGGTGATAAACAAGCATACTCTACTTGACTTTGAGAAATATCAAATATAGTTAGTGTTGTAGAAAGGTTTCCTGTATCAAAAGCACCTACTTGAGTACATGAAACAAAGCATAATAAAGGCGTTAAATAAAAACGCAAACCAAAATCCAACTCTAAACCTACATTTCCAGTTTGGGGGAATGTTGTAAGCAGTTGAGCTGAAGGATCAACAGTATAATCTGTTTGAATAGTTATCGTCTCTCCTCTTTCAAAGTTATTATTACTTGGATAGGTTAGTAAGATATTAACAGGGTAATTCACATCAATATTCCCATCATTCCAATTTCTAGAGTAAAATGTTGCTCCAAAATACCCACTGGTACCTCCTGAAACTTGATAACCATATGTACCTACGATAGTACTAACCGTTTGGTCTTGGTTAAACGTATTATTCCAAGGCACATTGAACAATGGTAATTCAAAGTTTAGGTTAAAATTACTATTTGGCCCAAACATCCCTTGATTTGTAGAAGAGAAATTAGCAGGCTGACTAATAGTAGTAGTTTGACCATAAGTCAATACAGTCCCAATAAAAATCAAAAAAAATATTAAATACCTCATATCAAAAGCTTAGTATTTAATTGATAAAATCGACTCTAATAATACGGGGTAATATTTTTCTTTTTCTGCTTGTTTGTAATTTGCCATTGCATATAAAGCCTCCTCTCCATCTCCTACGATATACAATATTCTTTCTACTGGCTGATTGTTGATTTGAAACAACAACACAAAGAAGTGACCATCCTTCATTTTTTTCTCTTCTATCAGCTTCACTTTGCTTCGTTCATAATTCCTTCCTAACAAATCTTCAACCATCATATTATAAGAAACTGCCGTATCTCTTACAACACTTATTGAAGACTGTGTAATTTCATTTAAAAAAGATGTATATTCTTCTAGAAATACATAACCCTTAGGAGGTGTGATTGTAGCATCTACATATTTCAAAAACACAGGTGTTCCATCTGTTATCGTTTTTTTACTATCTAGCTTTAATTGTGAATAAGAAATAGTTACAAAAAAAATAGACAAGATGAATAGTATATTCTTCATAAGGCAGAGATGTTTTTAATAAACTTTAACAAGGTCAATCTACAATAAATATGTAAATTTAACTTTAATTTTTTAGGAAATCAATTATTTTTTTCTACTAAAACATAGAAAAGTACTACAACAACACTTTATAACACAACCAAAACAAATGAAAATGAGATGGAGTTTTTTTATAGTTACAATCCTGTTATTTAACGCATGTCATTTTTTTGAAGAGGAGCCCAAGGTTCTACTTTCCAAAATAGATGGAGAGGACTACACCAACTTAATAGAAGGGGAAATGAATGCAAAAAAAGCATATATTTTTATTATGGATAAAAAAAAAGACAGTGTCGATTACAATATTAGATTAGACATTGTCGACAGCTTAGAAACCTCAGATTCTATTTGGAGGAAGAAACACTTGAAGTCACTAAACATTATACTGGATGAAATATACGATGGAAATGACAAATCTTTTATTGAAAACAAGATCTTTTCTTTCTTTATTCATTACCCTCAAGAATTTATTCAACACCTCAACAATGAAGGCTTTGACAACATAGAAACTTGGATGCTAATTTTAAACCAAGGAGTACGCTCCGCTACGACACCTGAAGATATTACTTTAAATAGTGTAGCTAATGCAGCAATTTCAAACTGCAAAAACTGTAACGAGGAGCAACAACGTTTAATTGTTGACTTCATTCATAAACTGGAATATTCCCAACAACCTTAAACTTTTAAGCAACTATTTCCGTATATTAGTGTTATTAAACAGAGGATGTTAAAATTAGATAAAATATTATTATTTATTGGGTTAATAACCCCTTTACTCTCTTTTGCTACACATAACAGAGGTGGTGAAATTACCTATGAACATGTTTCTGGACTAACTTATCGATTTACCATAACCACGTGTACAGACATTAGCGCCGCTGCTCAAGCAGATAGATCAGAATTATACATAGACTTTGGAGATGGAGAAGGAGACACTATTCCTCGTGTAGTCCCAGTGACTCAAATTCAAGGCTTCCCTGACCATCAAAAAAACATATACATTGGCACACACACTTATGTCACTTCGGGGACATACTACATCAAGGTAGAAGACCCTAACCGAAACGCTAATATCCTAAACATATACCCTAATGGTGGAGGAACCTCTGACAATGTCGTTTTTGCTCTACAATCTAAACTTGTAATTAATCCATTTTTAGGAAACGGAGGAGCTAACAACTCTTTAATTTTTGATGATTGTCCATGTCCAGCTATAGCTTGTGTTGGAAAAACTTATTGCTACAATCCCCAAGCTGTTGACCCTGATGGCGACAGTTTATCTTATGAGCTTGTTGCTCCTTTAGGACTTAATGCTGAAGCTTTACCCATACCCACTGTTTACCTCTACCCCAATCAGGTAAACTCTGGTGGAGGGACGATGACAGTGGACCCTAATACTGGAACCATGTGTTGGGACAGTCCTCACATGGTTGGTGAATTTAACTTCACCATAAAAATAACTGAATGGAGAAATGGTTATGAGGTTGGTTATGTTATTCGAGATGTTCAACTAACGGTTCAAAACAACTGTAACAATGACCCTCCAGTGATTGATCCTATTCCTGATGTTTGTGTAATTGCTGGAGAAACCATCCAATTCTCTGTCAATGCAAGCGACATTAATTCTGGGGATATTATTGACCTAACTGCTTCAGGGCAACCTTTTTCTGTAAATTCTAGCCCTGCTACATTCAACATTAATGGAAACAACCCTGTTACAGGAAACTTTTCGTGGTCAACGGATTGTTCACATATAAAAAATGGTTCTTATCAAGTATTATTTGCAGCACAAGATGACGGTAACCCTCTTTTTTCTGACTACAAACAAACTAACATTAGAGTTATTCCTCCAAAAGTTACTGGTGTTTCAGCTACTCCTTTTGGTAACGGTGTCAATGTCAGCTGGACACCAACTTCATGCAACAATGCTGAAGGCTATAGAATATATAGAACAACAAACCCTAACTTTACGCTTCCTGACTGTTGTAACAACCCCGACCCAACCAACCATGACTTTATTCAGGCTGGTGAGGTATTTGGTCTAAACAACACTACTTTTTTTGATAACACCAGCTTAACATTAGGCATTGATTACTGCTATGTTATTACTGCGTTTTATATCTCTGGCCAGGTTGAAAGTTGCCCTTCTGATTCTAGCTGTGCTAGATTAAAAAAAGAAGTTCCTATTATGACACACGTTACAGTAAATAACACTGACAACAACACTGGAATAGATTCTATTATGTGGTCTAAACCATCTGAGCTGGACACAAATGCATATCCAGGACCATACCACTACAAAATATACCATGGGCTGAGCATCAACAACATCAACAATTTCATTGGACAAACTAACAACTCTAATCTACTATATACCACAGACACCATATTTGTTCACAACAATATCAACACAGTTAACTCTCCCAATTATTATCGTGTTGAACTATTCTATACCCATAATGGAAACGACAGTTTAGTTGGCTCCTCAAATAACGCTGGATCAGTTTTCTTAACAACTACTCCAAATGACAACCAAATTACCTTGAACTGGTTTGAAAATGTACCATGGATAGACACTGCATATATCGTATACAGAAGCAACAGCTTAGGTGGAATTTATACGCAAATCGGTCAAACAAATAGTCAAACATACACTGACACTAACTTGACAAATGGACAAACATATTGTTACTATGTAAAAAGCATAGGTTACTACTCTTCTCCCGACATCATTAGCCCTATTGAAAACCTATCTCAAGAAGTTTGTGACGCTCCAATAGACAAGACTCCTCCTTGCCCTCCAACACTCGATATAGAGGGAGATTGTGTTATAGGCATGAATAAACTAACGTGGAACAACCCCAACAATGAATGTGCCGATGATGTCACAAGATACAATATCTACTACACACCTGTTGAAGGTGATACCATGGAACTAATTGCATCCATTAATTCTGCAGATGACACTGTATTCTTCCACAATAATAATGGCTCTGTTGCGGGCTGTTACTATATCACTTCATTAGATTCTATTCAATACAACAACGAAAGTGATTCAAGCAATGTTGTTTGTTTTGACAATTGCCCTAATTACTGGCTACCTAATGTTTTCACACCTAATAATGACGGAAAGAATGAACACTTTGCCCCTCTTGAACCTTATAGATACATAGAAAGCATTGATTTAAAAATATTCAACAGATGGGGGCAAGAAGTTTTTACAACATCTGACCCAGCAATTAACTGGGATGGCATCCATAAAGACTCTGGAGAACCTGTATCTAGTGGCGTCTATTATTATATCTGTACTGTAAACACGATTCGACTTAGTGGAATTGAACCAGTAGAGCTGAAGGGGTACTTCCATTTATTCAAAGACAATAAAGGAGAATGATTTCAACTAGCTAGCATCACAACGAACGCAGTAAGTTTCTCTCTCCTCATGCTGACAGCTTCTTTTATTATAAATTAAGAAAGTGACAGTCTAAGTTCATTCAGACAACCTTTTGGCCATAAACACCACTTTAAAACTTAACACCTATAATCAAGATATCATCAACTTGCTCGTGAACCCCTCTCCAATCTTCTATTGTTGCGTTTAAGATACTTTTTTGCTCTATAGGTGACTTATCTTTAATTTCAAGCAAGAGGCTTCTAAAGCGTTTGTACATAAACTTTTTACCTCGTTCACCTCCAAATTGATCAGCATATCCATCTGAAAATAGATAAATAACATCTCCTTTTTCTATTTGCACCTCATGGTTTGTATAATTTTTAGAGTTAGGTGCAAAACTTGCGATTGCAAATTTATCAGGTTTTATTTGAACTACTTCATTGTTCCTAATTAAATACAATGGGTTATTTGCTCCTGAATACTCCAGTTTATTAGTCTTTTTATCAAAACTACAAATTGCTGCATCCATTCCATCCCGAACTTCATTTCCTTCTGTAGACTTATTCAGGGCTTCCGAAGAAAGGCGATTCAATTCATCTAAAATGACAGATGGTTTTTCCACTCCATTCTCCCCAACTATTCTTGTCAACGCATTTGCTCCAATCAAACTCATAAAAGCACCAGGAACACCATGCCCAGTACAATCCACAGCAGAAAAAAGAACTTTATCTTTCGCATCTTGAACCCAGTAAAAATCTCCACTAACAATATCTTTAGGTTTGAACAACACAAAAGACTCTGGCAATAAAGACTTGATATACTCATGTTGCGGTAAGATAGAATCTTGCAAACGTTTTGCATAACGAATACTAGCTGTAATATCTTTATACAAAACCTCTAAACGCTCACTTTGATGCTCTATTTCTTCTTTTTGCCGAACGACCTCTTGAGTTCTCTCAACTACTTTTTGCTCAAGAACTCTCTCACTCTCAGCTAATTCATCCTTCATGACCAACAAAGCATGCCCCAAAGTATCTTGCTCACTTAAGGGGTTATAAGGATAATCAAAATTACTTTTCCCCACTTCATTAGCAAATGTTGTTGTACGCTCCAAGCCATCTACAAGATTATTCATAGCTACAGCCATCTCTCCTATCTCATCATTCCCAGGATTAATATGCTCATCAGGAATAATACCTTTCCCTAATGCAATCAAGAACGTTTTCAACTCTTGAACAGGCTTTGTTATACTTATTGTAGTAAAAGTCGCAATAATAATAGTACCTATAACCAATATTGCTCCAGCAATTAAAATCCCCCAGAACAAGAGGTTAAACTCTTCATTAGTATCTGAAAATGACTGCGAACTTTCTTCTTTTTGTTGAGCTAAATCTTTATTTTTAATCAGCAACAACCTTTCAACTCTCTTTATCGTTTCCTGAAACATTGGTTCTACATCAAGCTCATAGCTTGTGCTTGCTCCCAATGCAAAAAGCTCTACCTCATAGGCTTCAAAACCTGTTAACACATCACCTATTGTCTCATAATATAGTGTTGTTGCAGACTTCACATCATTAATCACAGTATCTAACAACCCTCTATTTTCTTCATTTTGAGCACTAGACCATAATTTTTGAAGTTCATCAAGCTTTAATAAATTATCAGGAATTTTATGTTTAAGAATCTCATCAAGATTAGTTCTCTCGATTGCATCAGGTTTAGTTTGCTGATAGGTAATATGCTGTATATACTTAAGACTATTATTCAGGCCAAACTTTAGGTCCAATAGTTCATCAACTGTAGGCTGCCCTACCTCAGTATACTCTTTATTATTGCTTATACTTTCCTTTAATGTTGTTTCTGCTCCTTTCAAAACGGAAAGCGTCGCACCAAAAATTGTCAATAGTAAAACTCCTATTAATGTAAATCCTAACCCTATTTTTTTACTAATTGTAAACCTCATGTTAGTGAATTAATCAAATGTATAGACAGAATTATAGTACTCTGGATCTTTTTCCTTTAACATCTCAAGACTGGCTCTATATTTCTCATCAAAATTTAGAATTTTATAACAACCAGCTAAAGCATATATTACCTTTCCATTATTTGGTTCAGTCTCTAAGGCCTTTTCAAAATAAGGCAATCCTTTCATTGCTAAATCAGCTTTTCTTGCATCAGACTCCATCAACATCTCCAAATCAGCTTCATAATCTAAAGCATTAATAATATCTACAGCTTGATTGAAGTAAATCAACCCAATTGCATTATAAATATCTGCTTGAGTTGAATCTAAAGCTATAGACTTTGAATAATAATACACTGAAGAATCTAGATAAGCTGCGTATTTATTTTTGTTATTATTATACTTTGTGTCATATCTATTGGCTAAAATATTATACACCAATACATCCTCCTCTCTAAAGTCTTTTTCAGGATCAGCCAGCTTATAAATAGCTTTATATTCATTATGCTTATTAATAGCCTTACCAAGATACACACCAGAGGTATCATTTAAATAATAGTTCAACTCATTTTTATAGGTATTAGCTAATGACCTGAAAGAAGATTTTAACTGTTTTACAAGTTCTTTATTAACATCCTTTTCTTGGGCTTTCAATGTAACTTCAAGTATTTTTTCTCTCAAAGAAATCTCTTTTGACTTCTTATAATAAGCTTTATAATACAACGATAAATTATACCAATTGATCGCATTGTCATTTTCTTCCTTACAATTATTAATTGCAGAATCCATCAATGCTATAGCCTTAGGATAATCACCTTTCTCATAGGCTCGAACAGAATAATCTGTATACAAACAATATCTGTTATAGCTTTGCCCATAGTAAGACATGCTAACAAAAATTGTAGCGAATAGTAGCGATATGTATATTCTAACTTTCATTTTCTTAAAGCACGTCGACAGCAAGTCGAGTTAAGGTTTGACTGATAACTAATTCTTTCTTTTTTGCATTAGACTTACTAATCTCAAAGGCTAGCTTATTATCTCTAGACAAAAAATTTATTATTATTCCATTATTGAGGAGTCCTTTTTCCTCTCCAATTATAAGTGTTTTATCTTTTTTAAGCTTTTTTGCTAATGCTATAGCCGTTTGCTTATTATAAGGTGAAACATAGAGCAAATGTGGGCTTCCAACTTTATCCACAGATGAATAAAAAACAACTTCTATTTTTTGTCCTCCTACTTGTTTACCAGTATAAGCACCTTTTAATTGTTCATAAAAACTTTTATCACCAAGAACTCCTATAGTAAAATTACCAACTTTATACTTCTGTGGCCAATCAACATTTTTAGCAAATTGGTAAACATATATACCTTTAATTTTATTATTTGCTTTAGTAGCACTAGACTGTCCATACACAGCTACAGAACTGTATACTACTAAAATAAATATGTATAAAATTATTCTCACTCTTTTATAAACTCATGCTATAATGAATATGCAATATAGTATTTTTTATTGACAATGTTTAGCATCACCAAAATTATACCATTCTACTGTTCCCCCAAAAAGCGCTACTTATTTTTACCGAAAGTCTTCTTGGGGACTTTTTTATTAGCTCTCCTTTTATCACTAATATGCCCTTGCTTTTTACTCCTTTTTTTAACCTTTCTCTGATGCTTTTTTCTTGATTTAGATGCGAAAGGACTCAGATTAATGTCAGCTCGATATGACTTTTGAGGCCTACTACTAAAAGGGTTTGCCCCAGCCTTTAAAGGTTTACTTTTCTTTTGGAACAAAGGTTTACCTTTAGGTCGTTTCTTCTTTTTTTTCTTTTTAGAAGAAGGGTCACGATACTGTCCGTAAGAGTTATTTACAACACCCCCAACGAAAAGCAAAAACAATATTATTAATAGTTTATTGATAGTTGAAAAGATTACTGTTTACTCTCCTCCTTCTATTGACAAGTTCTGTGCCATAGTCTCTAAATCTCTATCAAACATATAAAGTCCACCTTTATCTGCACCAATTAATTGCAGTTTATCTAAAATCGTTCTAGCTAAAGCTTCTTCTTCCATCTGCTCAGAAACATACCACTGCATGAAGTTATATGTTGTATAATCTTTTTCGCTTAAACATAAATCAACAATGTTATTAATACTTTCTGTAACATTTAACTCATGCTCTAAAAGCAATTCAAAAATATTAGAAAGTGATTCAAATTCTTTAGGTGGCTGACTTAATCCAGGAATCAAAGCATTTCCGCCTCTTTCATTTACAAAACGAATTAACTTAAGCATGTGAAAACGCTCTTCATCACTATGTTTATATAAAAAATTAGATGTTCCTGTTAACCCTAATGATTCTGACCAAGATGCCATTGCTAAATAGAATTGAGAAGAAGATTGTTCCAACTCTATTTGCTTATTTAATGCTGTCTGTATTTTCTCTTTTAACATAATATTCGATTTTATGTTTCAAATCTATTTAAAATAGGTCGATTTATGAAGCAATAAAATGATTTATTTGTTAAAAACAATTACCAATATTGATAAGAATACTTTATAATTTTAATGTAGTTGGTTTCAATATCTTGAATCAACAACGCCTTCATCAACAATGTAGATTTATTATAAATTATTTCTTTATGTGTGATATGTGTATCATTTTTATATTCATCGATATATTCCAAATTCCCTAATGAATCGTATTGATACTTTGTTGTTGTATGATATGGCTTATTAAAATTCGGATAGACAGTCTTTTCTTTAACATTCCCCTTATCATCATAGTTATAATGAGTAATGCTTTTCTTTTTGTTTATTAACAACTTTTTTTCTTCTTTATACTTTAGTCCATGCTCATTGTAGAAACTCGTAATCGTTTGATATTTTTTTCCATGACTGTTGTATGTACTTTTACTCTTAGTTGAATCACTAATTTCGTAGCTAAACGTTTCCTGAACAATGACATGTTGTTTCCCCAATTTAAAATTATTTCTACTACTTAAATTTTCGTCTCGACAATACGTTTTACTTGCAATATCACCATTTTCATTGAAGGTATAATTGTTAGAAAAGAACCCGTAACTATCACTTGTTCTTTGAACTTCTACAGCTCCTTGTGCATTGTAATAGTAAGTTATGAAAGTAGTATCTTTTGATGTAGAACCGTTAAAAGACCGATACTGCTTACTTAAACGGCCTTCTTGATCAAACACATAAGTATTAACGAGGTTACGTTGCTCTATTACTTGTAAACTTTTTTTCGTTGAGATTACCCCAACAATTTGTTTGATTTGATTTTGTTTGATAAACTTCTCATAGAAAAAAGGAGCATCAGAAAACACTAAACAATCACTATTATCTAGCAACTGGGCTTTAAAGAAAAATGGGAAGAAAATCAAAAATATAAGAAACAATCTCACAACTATAAATCTTAGGTTATTCTATCTTGCCAAATACAATGCCAAGTTAATTTAAATGATATTGATGTTCCACTAAACGTTCTTGACGAACCAGAATAGACATAAACTTTAACTTATGAATTAAAAATTGAATTTTCTTTAAAGGGTTATATTTAAACAGCTTTAATTTTTCCTCATCTTCTAAACTCAACAAACTAATAATATGCTGAATATCAATATATGGAGAGTGAGACAACTCTGTTTCAAACAACAACTGATTATAGTTATTTGCAAGTTCAATTAGTTCATCATTAGGTGTAATTAAAGCATTATCAATCAAAGATAGCTGACCATTTGGGTACAGGCAGTTTTCTTTTTGTGCTACAAAAGAGTTTAACTTAAAATTTTGAACACACTCCACAACGATATCAAGATTACCATTACTGTATTTTTTTACTACCTCTACAATTTTTACAACACATCCATATTCGTGGAGTTTTGTTTTTGATTGAAATGGAATTCCAAAGTACGCTTCATGATACAAACAATCATTGATTAACTGCAAGAATTTTGGCTCATTAACATGTAAAGTTGTCTGCTCTTGATGCAGCAAAAACAACCTCAAAGGAAATAGCCCTATTACTTCATTATTGTACCTCATATTCTACTTGTAATCATCTCGATTGTTACTCAATATTTAATCACACTACAAAGATTCTCTATTTTTCTCATCCTTTCAATAGCGTTTTTTAAAGGATATCCACAACTAACTATGAATTACTTTAACTAAAACAATATAAAATCCTAATAAACAGAGACTTAAAACACATAATTCAGCCGTTGAATTTGTTTATCAACTTTACTTTTTTAACATTATTATTCTATTTGATTAGAATTCTTTTAACTTCGTAGTCATTCATTCTCATTAACGAATAATAATGATTACACAAGAACAACTAAAAGATATTTCCAAAAGATTAGATGCTCTGCATGGTTACTTAGAAATCGGTGATAAAAAAATGCAAATAGAAGAAGAAGACCTTAGGACACAGGACCCTGATTTTTGGAATAAACCTAAAGAGGCTGAAGCATTATTAAAAAAGTTAAAACACAAGAAATACTGGGTTGCAGCATACGAATCTGTTCGAGAGGAATGTGATGACTTAGAAGTCCTATTTGACTTTTGCAAAGAAGGGGAAGCTACTGAGGATGAAGTCCAAGAAGCTTACGACACGCTTTTAGAAAAAGTAGAAGAATTGGAATTCAAAAACATGTTGAGCGCTGAAGAAGACTCCTTAAATGCTGTTCTTCAACTTACAGCTGGAGCTGGAGGTACTGAAAGTTGTGATTGGGCCAGCATGTTAATGAGAATGTACATCATGTGGGCTGAAAAGAACGACATGAAAGTCAAAGAAATCAATTACCAAGCTGGAGATGTAGCTGGAGTAAAAACAGTGACGCTAGAAATTGAGGGGGATTTTGCTTTTGGTTATTTAAAAGGTGAAAATGGTGTACATCGATTAGTTCGTGTTTCTCCTTTTGATTCTAACGCTAAACGACACACCTCTTTTGTTTCAGCATATATTTATCCACTGGTAGATGATTCTATAGAAATTAAGGTTAACCCTGGAGACATTACATGGGAAACATTCCGTTCTGGTGGTGCTGGTGGGCAAAACGTGAACAAGGTAGAAACTGGAGTTAGACTTCGACATAAGCCTTCTGGTATTATTATTGAAAATACTGAAACCCGCTCACAATTAGGTAACAAAGAAAAAGCAATGCAATTATTAAAATCTCAACTATTTGAGATCGAACAGCGAAAACAACAAGCTGCTCGTAATGCTATTGAATCTGAGAAAAAGAACATTGAATGGGGATCTCAAATTAGAAGTTATGTTTTGGATGATAGACGAGTAAAAGATCATCGTACTAATCATCAAACGAGTAACACTGAAGCTGTTTTAAATGGAGAAATTGATGCATTTCTAAAAGCTTACCTCATGGAATTTGGTGGATAACCAATGAATAAGCGTAGAAAAAAATCATATTGCTTTAATTGTAATACATCTCTAGGAAATGGAGATAACTTTTGCAGAAAATGTGGACAAGAAAACCACAACAAAACTGTTGAATTTAAACATTTGATCAATGATTTTTTAGGAGACTATTTGACTTTTGATTCAAAAATTTGGAAGAGTCTAAAACTCTTATGCTTTTCTCCTGGACAGTTAACAATCAACTATTCAGCAGGCAAGATTAACAGTTATATCCGTCCTATTCGTTTGATGCTGTTTTTGAGTTTAATCTATGTCGTTGTGTTCAGTTTTCAACTTGATCACTCTAAACCTCTCATAGAAAATAGTGGCATCCATGTTGGAGGCAGTCAATCAGCTACTGCTTCCTATAAATATATTATACAAAACTATGAAAACATTGATGTATACATTGAACAAGAAAAAAAATATGACTCTTATTTAAACAAAGCTCTAATAAAAGGGGTATACAATCTTGTGGGTGGCAACAAAAACATCTTTAATGAAGCTTTAAAAAAGACTTCTAACTTACTATTTATTATACTGCCTTTTGTTGGCTTAATCTTCAAAGTTAATTTTTGGCGTAATCACCTTTTTTATGTTGAGCATTTTGTTCACGCATTACACCTTTACTCTTTTTTCTTTTTAATTGCAATACTAGGAATGCTTCTATCATGGGTATTACCTTCATTAGCCACCCTACTACTCTTATTTACAATCTTCTTTACCTATCTATACTTTAGTTACAAAAAGGTCTATAAACGTTCTACTTTTATTACCTTAGTCAAAATACTAACCACGAGCATAACATTTGTTATATTACTTGCTACTGGTTTTGTTATTTCATTATTAACAACAATATCTTTTTCTTAAATTTTATAAACATGAAAATATACCATAATCCTAGATGTTCAAAAAGTAGAAACAGTTTTAATCTATTAACAGAAAAGGGACTTGAATTCGAAACAATTGAATACCTAAAAACGCCTTTAACAAAAGAAGAATTAAAAACAGTTATCCAACAATTAGGAATTCCTGCTAAAGATCTAGTTAGAAAAGGTGAAAAAGATTTCAAAGAAAACTTTAAAGGGAAAGAGCTATCTGAAGAGGAGTGGATTGATGCCATGCTGACATATCCGAAGCTAATAGAGCGTCCAATTGTTGTAAAAGGAAGCAAAGCTGTAATTGGACGACCAATAGAGAATGTTATCGATTTAATCCAATAACTTTTACACACTCTACTCCACTCTGTACAATTATATGAATATTACAATATACACAGACGGTTCTGCCTTAGGAAATCCTGGCCCAGGAGGTTATGGAATTGTTTTTATGGCTGGAAAATTTTACAAGGAGGCTAATCAAGGATATCGTATGACCACAAACAACAGGATGGAACTCTTGGCTGTAATTACTGCTTTGGAACAACTCAAAGGAGATGGACATATGGTAAAAATATATTCTGACTCTAAATATGTAATTGATGCCATTGAAAAGAAATGGGTCTTTGGCTGGGTAAAAAAAGGGTTTAAGGGTAAGAAAAATGCTGATTTATGGAAGCGATTTCTTAAAATATATCCAAAACATCAAGTCTCATTTACTTGGGTTAAAGGACATGCAGGGAATAAATATAATGAAGTATGTGATCAACTTGCTGTAAAAGCAGCCAACAACAAAGAACACCATTTAGTTGATGAATGGTTTGAAAAAGAACAACAAGGAGAAAACTCACTATTTTAGTGACATAGATAAAACATCGCTATGAAAGCAGCAGTATTAACAAAACATGGAGATGCTCATAAAGCATTTGAAATTAAAGCAATTGAAATACCAACAATTGCTAAAGATGAAGTACTTATCAAAGTTGAAGCTTTTGGTTTAAACTTTGCCGACGTTATGGCCAGGCAAGGGCTTTACAAAGAAGCTCCTGCATTACCAAGTGTTTTGGGATATGATGTTGTAGGTACAATTGAAAAAGTTGCTGATGACGCTAACAACCACTTAATAGGAAAGCGCGTTGTATCTATGACTCGTTTTGGGGGTTACGCCGAATACGCAAAAACAAAAGCTGCTGGTGTTGCTGAAATTTCTAGTAACTTACCTGCTGGAGAGGCCTTAGCCTTAGCAACTCAATATAGCACCGCTTATTTTATGGCTTATGAATGCGTCTCAGTGTTTGAAGGAGACAATGTATTGATGCATGCCGCAGCTGGAGGAGTAGGAACCGCCTTAGCTCAACTACTTTCACTTAGAGGTTGCACTATTTTTGGCTTAACAAGTCGTGACGAAAAGTTTGAGTACCTTAAAAACAATGGAGTACACTACCCAATAAATCACACTAAAACAAATTACGAAACTGAAATTCGAAAAATATTAGGAGGAAACAAATTAGATGTTGCTTTTAACTCTGTCGGAGGTTCTACTTTTAAAAAAGATTCTCGTTTACTACAAAAGGGGGGGCGCTCTGTTTTATATGGAGTGGCAGAACGATCTGGGAAAGGCAAAGGAATGCTTCCAACATTAGATTTAGCATGGAAATTTGGAATCTACTCTCCTATTCAAATGCTTTTACATTCACAAGCGATCATTGGAGTTAACATGCTTCATATTGCAGATGAAAAGCCTCAAGTTATTAAACGCTGCTTAGATGCTGTAGTAAAACTTACCGAAAACGGTGACTTAAAACCTCATGTTGGAGGTCTATTTAAATTTGACAAAATAGGCGATGCTCACGCCTTATTAGAAAGCAGAAAATCGAAAGGTAAAATCATTGTAGAATGGTAAAAAACTTCTCTCATTAAACTTATAACATGAAACACATTTTATTTTTTATCATATTCTTTGCTACTCTTACGGGGTTTGGGAATAAAGAAACTCAGAAAATTGGTTCTACTGTTTCTATAACACCTCTCGCGGAGCAAACTATTAGTACTCTAGAAAGCTATACCCTTATTACAAATTCACAAGGTGGAGGGACTTACTTCTTAGATGAAACAAACGTCTTTTTAATTGACTATCATTTTCTTATCAATAAACAGTACGAATCTGTACTTTTTATTCTTAATTCTGATACACTTCAATTTAACACATTAAAACCTTTTCTTTTAGAAGGTATTACAAAGGGGGAGCATGATATCAAAGTCGTTCTTCTTCAAAACAACCAACCAGTAAACCAAGCTAAGGTAGGCTTACATCTGATTGAAAAAGCACCTTTAATCAAAAACGATGCTGTCGTTTTAGGTATTCTCATCCTAATTTTAGGAGGAATATTTTATTCAGAAACTCTTTCTAGTTTCCAGGGCTTTTACAAGGTTATACCAGGATTATTACTTTGTTATTTTATTCCTGCTGTATTTAATTCGTTAAACATCATTTCTGGAGAATACAGCAAACTATACTTTGTTGCTTCTCGCTATTTATTACCCGCAAGCTTAGTTTTACTATGCTTAAGCATTGATCTAAAAGGTATTGCTAAGCTAGGTTGGCGAGCATTAGTTATGTTCTTTACTGGCACATTAGGTATTATCATTGGAGGGCCTATAGCGCTACTAATCATCGCTTCAATAGCTCCTGATATTCTAGGTGCAGATGCTGGTGAAGTTTGGAGAGGTTTAGCTACAGTTGCAGGGAGTTGGATTGGTGGAGGAGCTAACCAAACCGCTATGAAAGAGATCTTTGAAACACCTAATGATATCTTTTCAAAAATGGTTGTTGTTGATGTCATTGTCGCCAATGTTTGGATGGCAATTCTTCTGTATGGGACTGGTATTTCAAATAAGATTGATCAAAGACTAAAAGCTGATTCATCTGCAATTAATGCCTTAAAAGATAAAATGGAAACTTTAGCTAAGAAAATTGCTAAAATCCCATCCACTACTGACCTCATGATTATCGCGGCGATAGGACTTACTGGAACTGGGCTAGCACATTTTGGAGCTGACATTATTGCTCCTCTTTTAAAAGAAAGTAAAGATTTCTTAGCTAGTATAGGGCTCTCTTCTTTAACCAGTGGATTTTTCTGGTTAATTGTCTTAGCTACCCTTATAGGAGTTGGAATGTCATTTACTAGCCTTAGAAATTACGAAGGCGCTGGTGCTTCTAAAGTAGGAAGCTTATTCCTCTATGTTTTAGTTGCCACAATTGGAACACATATGGATATTTTTGCGATAGCTGAAAGTCCTGGATTATTTTTGGTTGGATTTATTTGGATGTCTATTCACGCTATTTTGATGTTAGTTGTAGCCAAACTAATTAAGGCTCCATTCTTTTTTGTTGCAGTTGGTAGTCAAGCCAACGTTGGAGGTGCGGCTTCTGCACCTGTTGTTGCCTCAGCATTTAGTCCTTCTTTAGCTCCCGTGGGGGTTTTACTAGCCGTAATGGGATATGCTGTAGGAACAGGTGGAGCTTGGCTTTGCGCTGTACTAATGCAAAGCATTCAGGTTGGTGGATAATGCAAAAACTACTAGAAAGCATACAACCGTACATCAAGATTACAAAAGCAGAAGAGCAAGTTCTCTATAATGCTGTATCAAAACGAACGCTTGACAAAAATGAAATACTATTTTCAGAAGGCAAGGTTTCTGATGAAATATACTTTGTAACACAAGGATGTATTCGACTGTTTTATAATGCAAACGGCAATGAGAAGACAGCTTTTTTCTACACAGAAAACCAATTTATTTGTGCTGGAGAGAGCTACACTTTTAATATTCCTGCTAGAGAAAACTACCAAGCAATTGAACCAACTGAGGTCATTATCTTCAAAAAAAACAAAACAGAAACCTTATTACAACAGGTTCCAAAATTTGAAATTATCGCTAGAATTGCCACTGAAAATGAGTTAATTACTTGTCAAAAAATAATTGCGTCTTTTGTCACACAATCTCCTGAAGAACGTTACCTTTCTTTATTAGAACAACAAGGAGCTTTGTTTCAACGAGTTCCTCAACAATACATTGCATCATTCTTAGGTGTTTCACCTGAAACACTGAGCCGTATAAAAGCACGGATATTTAAGAAGTAATCGTACTATCTTATTTTTATTTGATCCATTTCATTTAGAAGGTGACCTAAAATCCCCTCTTTATGGTCTGATAAACACACAAATTCGTATAGCAATGTTTCATCTAGCATTTCCCCTTTTTGATTTTTTATTTTGATTTTTAAAACCGAACCGTCAATGATAATTGGGCAATCCACCTTGGGGATGCTAAGATTGGTTGAAGCTAACCAATCCCCTTTAAAATTAATCTGTTTCTTTTCTACTTTCCCATTCAAATTTACAACAGTCAATAACAATTCTTTGTCGTTAAGATGTGTCCAAATGTATTTTACACCTATTGTTCCAACAGAATAAAGAAATGCATTTCCATTTTTAGCAAAATTAGCTGTAAAAATACGTTCCGCTTTTTTTCCATTCTGCTTTTCAGTTTTCATATTGATAGTTGTTTTACACCCCACTAACAATAATACAAACACAATAAAAAACGTTTTAATTCCAATTGACATCATTAATTTTTTCGATTAAAGCTACACAATACTTTCTTGACTATCGTCAAGTGAAAGTCATATCTGTTCTCATAGATTTGTTATAAAAAAGATGAACACAGAAAAAGTTTTAGTTGCAGGAGCTACAGGCTACTTAGGTCAATTTTTAGTAAAAGAACTCAAAAATAGAGGATATTGGGTACGTATTTTAATTCGTAATCACTCACAAAAAGAATTATTCGAAGAAGTTGATGAAATTTTTGTTGGAAAAGTCACTCAACCATCAACTATTAAGCATGTAACATCTAATATCGATTGGGTCTTTTCAACCATTGGAATTACTAGACAGAAAGACAACCTCTCCTATATGGATGTTGATTATCAAGGTAATATGAACTTATTGGTAGACGCTCTTGAAAACAACGTATCATCCTTTCAATATATTTCTGCTATAAATGGTCAAGAACTCAAACATTTAAAGATCTTCGAAGCAAAAGAGAGGTTTGTTGATGCACTAAAAGCATCCAACATTCACTCCTCCATCATTCGTCCTAATGGCTTCTTCTCTGATATGAAAGACTTTCTAAATATGGCAAAGGGAGGAAGAGTATTCCTTTTTGGACATGGACGGTTTCAATTGAACCCTATTCATGGAGAGGATCTCGCTACAGTCTGTATCAATACAATGGAAGCAAAGAAGGACGAGGTTATCGTTGGAGGTCCTGAGATTTTTAGTCAAAATGATTTGGCAAGTTTAGCTCTCAAAGCTTGGAACAAACCTATAAAAATCATTCATCTCCCTGACTGGATTAGATTGTCTGTAATCTGGTTTTTTAGGACATTTACTTCATCCAAAACCTATGGCCCTATTGAATTCTTTTTAACAGCTATGGCTAAGGACAATATAGCACCTCAACATGGTTCTAAAAAGCTGTTAGATTTTTTCTATAATAGTGTCCAAAAACAAAAAAACGCTCAACCTCAATAGGTTGAGCGTTATAAAAAGCCCTCTAGTTCAAATCATACAGTTTTCGCTTAAACAAACATGGCTGAATGGTTTGGAATTGATTATTCACCTTATCGAAAATTTTACCATCTACTTTTATATTTTTACCCATCAGCTGTGCTTGAAGCATTGTTTGCATTTCTTTGATTCGAGTGCTTAAAAAACTAGAAATCAAATCCTCTTCATCATAACTCTCCCATAATTTAGCCATGGTTGAATTATATCGATTTACCTTATGATAAAGTCTATTAAATCCTTTAAAAAAAGTATAATATTTCCTATTTACAATTTGGCGTACAACTTGATTTTCATTAGAAAGCACAAAAATGATTTCTTCTATATTTTTTGCTTCTATTAACTGGATTAATTCATTTATATTTTCTCCTTTAAGATCTACAGCGTTGCCCAACGAAGTATAATAATAACTTTCTCCGTTATAAGATGCTTCAATCTTTGCCTCTAAATAATCTGTTGGGCAGACGAAATACAAACGCTTTTTCATTCCTTTTTTATTGTTGATATGGAAATGAAGAGTGGTGTAAATCTATTTTTAGCCCACCACTAATCAACTGGTATCCAAACGTATACTCCACCTTTACTTCTTGACCATTTACATCTGTAAAAAAATAATTCCCCATAGCTATTGCTCTTGATTCTTCCAGAATAATCCCTGAATTTTCAAATCTAACTTTTAACCACGGTTGAATTGCAAACCCCTTGTCTTCTGCACAAGTTCTATCTACCCCTGCTATAAAATAAGACTTTGCCTTTTCTTTTGTTGGCCTAAACTGCTCTAACTCACATTTAGTTGGCTTAAACAACACATTACCTAATTCAAATGCGTACAGTTTGTCAAGAAACTCCTCTGTATACTTTTCACATGCTGCTCGATCTTCTTTTAATGCTCCTATTGCTACAACGCCTTTCCCCCATTGCTCTTGAGCTTCTAAAACCTTTTCTTTTGTAATCATTTTTTATGTTTTTCTTTTTAATATGCTTTCTCTATAGGCCACTGATCTCCATAACCTCTTTTCCAATCACCAACAACTAATTCTTCTCTTTGTACTAGACAAGCGTCTAAATCAGCTCTAATCTGTTGTTCATCCATCTCCTGGCCAATAAATACGATTTCATTTTTACGATCACCAAAAGTACTATCCCAACCTCCTTCTATTTGCTCTCTATTTTCTAAATAAGATACAAATTGTGTTCGACGTTCAAATGGCATACTACTCCACCAAACCCCAGCACTATCTGCTCTTAAAGAGCCTCCTGCTTGTCCCCAAACTAATGCTTGGTTAGGACGAGATGCTAACCAGAACAAACCTTTGCTTCTAATGATGGTATTCGGAAATTTTTGTTGAACATATTGCCAAAACCTTTCAGGGTCAAAAGGTTCTTTGCTTCGATATACAAATGAACTAATTCCATATTCTTCTGTCTCTGGCGTATGTTCCTCCTTCTTAAGTTCTTCAATCCACCCCGCACTCTGTTCTGCCTCTTCAAAATCAAAAAGCCCCGTATTCAAAATTTCTTTTGGAGCTATCTTTCCATAGGTTGATTCTATGATTTTTGCCGAAGGATTAAATTTCTTAATTGAAGCTTTTAATACCCCTAAAGTTTCTTTTGGCACTAAATCAACTTTATTAATAATAATCACATTAGCAAACTCTATTTGATCTGTTAGAAGGTTAACTATAGTTCGATAATCTCCTTCTATATCAGTCATATCTCTATCCATCAATGTTTCTGGGCTACCAAAATCTTTAAAGAAGTTAAAGGCATCTACCACTGTAACCATTGTGTCAATATAGCTAAACCTCGAAAGATCTATTCCATTTTCCTCGTCTACAAAACTAAATGTTTGGGCTACAGGAACTGGTTCACTTATTCCAGTACTCTCTATCAATAAATAATCAAATCGATCCTCCTTTGCCAACCTTTCTACCTCTACCATCAAATCCTCCCTTAGCGTACAGCAAATACAACCGTTACTCATTTCTACTAATTTTTCTTCGGTTCTTGAAAGTGACTGTTCACTTTTTACTAAATCTGCATCTACATTGACTTCACTCATATCATTGACAATAACTGCGACTTTCATCCCTTCTTTATTGTGTAGAATATGGTTCAATAATGTTGTCTTTCCTGCTCCTAAGAAACCACTTAAAACCGTTACTGGAAGTTTATTTGTATTCATGTCTATTTTTCTTTTGTCTATTTTAAACAATTGCCACAATCCTCTCTTGCAACATTGTTGCAAATATAGCAAAAATAAACAGAATATTCATTCGGCTAATGAACAACCCAAACATTCTTAACAAAGATCAATCAATCGATTATTTTAGTTTATTTCAGTCCCGTAATCCCTTTCAACCTTAGCAATTCTCACTTTAAAAGAGCGATACCATTCTTTTCTCCCTCTTTCTCTTGCAAGCCTGTGTTCGGTATTATTTTTCCATGATTTGATTGCTTCTAAATCCGACCAATAGGAGACTGTAACCCCAAGATCATTTCTTGCACTCTCAATTCCTAGAAACCCTTGTTGTTTTTTAGCCAGCTCAACCATCAATGCTCCTATCTCATGATAATCACTTTCATTTTCTGTTCGTAAAGAACTAAAAATAACGGCATAATATGGAGGTTTAGGTGTCTTGGCTATCATAATTAAAAGTATTAAGGATGGTATTTATTGTTTAATGTATTTTCTACCTAAATTAGATAAGAGCCCACCTAATCTCTTATCATAACTCAAAATATATTCGTATTCCATACCTAGGACTAACCATGTATCATTTTCCAATAAAGCTAGTTCATAGTTATGACCATCATAGTAAAAAAATGGAGTATTATTTTCTACAATAACTTGAGCTTCTATTCCTTCTTTTGTTTTGTATCTCCCAGAAATTTCATCCCCCTTTTTCTTATTGTATGCAATAACCTTATAGCCTTCTGAAGTAATATGCTTCTTGTTTATTTTAGTCTCTATTCCATAATGAGCTATAATTTGGGTTGATAAACTCCATGGATCAACTCTATCATTACCATTATACCCTAAATTTGTCAACAACACTAAACAAAAGTTTTGATCAGGAACACGCACCATTATAGTCCCTGTAACTCCACTATGGCTAATAATTTTTGTTCCATTTATAAGGTTAATTTCCCATCCACCACCATATCCAAACCTAGAACCATTATTAAACTTTCCCTTTGTAAACAAAAATGAACGACTTTGTTCATTTAAAATCAAATCTGATTCCAAAATACGATTCCATTTTATCAAATCTTCAGCGTTCGAAAACACACCATAAAACGACGGAATTTCATAATCCCAAGTTCTCATAATATTAACCAGCTTCCCCTGTTTTAAAGAATACCCTCTAGCTTGATTATATACGACATTTTCTTGGTTGAGTAAATAGGTATTTTTCAAATTCGCAACATCAAATATTGCATCCTTCATATAATCACGATAACTTCCTGTCACATTGTCTATCACAATTCCCAAGAGGAGGTAACCAACATCGCTATAATTATATTTTGTACCTGGTTCAAAATCCAGCGAATCAGAAATTATTGACCGAATTGAATTTGCTTTTGTCACCAGATTAGTCTGCATCATCTTATCCAATTCTGAAGTTTCCATCTTAGCATATCCTGTAAATGATTTTTGCTGAAAAGCATCATGAGGAAACATACCAGGTAAGCCGGAGGTATGCCAAATTAAATGTTTAATCTTAATGCTTCTCCAATGCTCAGGACATTCAGGGAAATGAGTATACAAATAGTCTTCTACATTAATCTTATGGTCTTGCTGGAGTTTTAAAATTGCAGCAGCAGTAAACTGCTTTGTCAGCGATCCCAATTCAAAAGACGTTTTGGTAATTACATTCGCTCCATTTTGAACATCAGCAACTCCGTATGCACTTAACTGATGTAGACTATCATCTTTTACGACACCAACAACAGCACCTGGAACCTGATAAACCTCAAGATAATCTACTATCAATTTTTCAATAGAGTCTTGCACATAAACATGCCCCCACAGGAGAAGTGAAAGAAATAGGGCTAACAATTTCTTCATAATTTAATCAAAGTTACAAAATTTACATCATGAGTAACTCTTACTAATATTCTATAGCAGAATAATCATCAGTATCAATTTCCCACCAATGAATATTTCCAATATTTGAATCACCTCCGTTAATGAAACAATCTATGTCATATTTCTTCTCTTTTTCTGGATACCTTTTATTAACGTGCCAATGTCCAAAGAGTAAAACATTTACCCCTCTAATAATTTCTAAAAACTGTTTACGATCTATCAATTCTAAACTAGGTTTATGAAATAGAGGACTATGATGTAAATACACAACAATCTTTGCGTCACTATGTTCTTCTCTTATCGTTTTTAATACCTTCTTTAGTTTATTACGCTGTCTATCTCCAAGCTCTCCTTTAGCACCATTACCATTCTGTTTTTTCATAGAATCTAGCCCTATAAAAAAATGGTCATCGAATTTGTGCACCATAGGATAGGCATAAAAATCGTTCTTATCATCACCTGCTATATTCCCTTTAGCAATTAGTCGCTTAAACACTCGGTTAAACTTCTTTCGTCCATTTACCACAGCTACAAGCCCAGCATCTTTTATGTCATGGTTTCCAGGACATATTAGGAACTCAAAACCTTCCTCTCTCAACTCTTCCAGTTTTGCTCTTGCACGTCTAGATTTTTTTTCTCTAAAACTACTAGCCAAAATATCTCCTGTAAGAACAATTAAAGGTTTATCTTCTATACCGCTGTAGTGGTCCTTAATTTTAGTAACCAAATGTGAGATTGGTCGATGCATTGCCGTAGAATTAAACCTAGTGCTTGCGTAATGTAAGTCGCTAATATGAATTATTTTCATTTTTTATTATTTCTATGTAAATGTTTCCTTAAAGATTTATAAAGGGAAGTTATAAAAATAACTATTGGTTTACAAATCAACTAAGGGGCAGTATGGCTTCTACTACGATCAGTAACTCTTTGACATACATTATCGTTAATCAAATATTAAAAAGGAATTTCTTTTTAGCTTATGTAACATATGTTATATTTTAAATATTAATTCAGCATTATCTTGTAGTATTAATTCAGAACAAAACAGTTATCAATGAAGTTTATATTCAGTATTCTAACTCTTTTTATTATAAACAGCTATAATAGTCAAACAAGCACTCCATTTTCAATAGAAATAGAGCCTATTTCTATTGCTAACACACCTGGTTTACACTCATATTCTTGGGGAAAAACATCAGATGGTAAATGGGTAATTTTAGGAGGGCGATTAGATGGGTTACATCAAAGACAACCTTTTGCAGCTTTTTTAGAGCAAGACAATAATAAATCAATCCATGTTATTGACCCGATAAATAATCAAGTTTGGTCACAATCTTTAAGTTCTTTGTCTTCAAGTATATTTGAACAATTACAATCAACAAATCAACAATTTTACCAAAGAGATACTGTATTATATATAACAGGCGGTTATGGTTTTAGCGCCAGTTCTAACGACCATATAACCTATCCTTACTTAACCGCTGTTTCTTTAAATCAGGTTGCTAATGCGGTAATCAATGGAGATAACATCACTAACTTCTTCAGACAAATTAACGATTCTAGATTTGCTGTAACAGGCGGACAAATGGGATATCTAAATAATACTTTTTATTTAGTAGGCGGCAACTTATTTAATGGTCGATATAATCCAATGGGGCCTAATAACGGACCTGGGTTTATTCAAGAATACAACGAAAAGATTAAACGATTTAAAATTATCGACAATGGAACAAGTCTAACAATATCTGACTATACAGAAGTTATTGACCCAACCAACTTACACAGAAGAGATTACAACATGGCTCCACAAATATTTCCTAATGGAGAATTAGGTTACACAGCTTTTACAGGAGTTTTTCAACCTTCTGTTGATTTACCTTTTTTAAACACAGTAGACATAACAGAGAATAACCACCAAGTAAATAATACTTTTAGCCAGTATTTAAGTCAATATCATAGTGCAAAGCTTCCTATTTACGATGAAGCTTCAAATGCAATGAACACTATATTTTTTGGAGGAATGAGCCAATATACCCTAGACAACTTAGGAAACCTAGTACAAGACGATAATGTTCCATTCGTTAAAACTATTAGCAAAGTTGTACGGTATAGTGACGGTTCCATGCAAGAAATAAAACTACCTATTGAAATGCCAACATTAATTGGTTCTGGTTCTGAATTTATTCCTGTAACAAACTACTTTTCGCACAAAATTTTGCAGCTTGACTCTATACCTACAGAGAGAACCTTAATAGGCTATATCTATGGAGGAATTGAAAGTAGTGCGTCTAACATTTTTTTCATTAATGATGGAACTCAAAGTAGTGCTAGCAATATTATTTTTAAAGTATATATCAATAAATCCTCTACTGGAATCAATGAAATGAAAATTGAAGGAAATAATGTATTCAATCTTAAAGTTTTCCCTAATCCTACAAAAGGAGACTTGAACTTAAAATTTTACAATCCAAGTCAAGCCAACTTACATTTAAAGGTCTACTCTATAAAAGGAAAACTGGTATTCTCAAAAACACTTTTTAATATTGAAAGGGGAGATAATGAACAATTTATATCACTCGAAAAATTAGCAAAAGGCACCTATACTCTTGAATTAAATAACTCAATTGAAAAAACAACAGTTTCAATATTAAAAAACTGACTCAAGATTTAAAATAATAAACCGCTCTTTCACCTAATTTTTATCTTTTCTTCAAAGAAGTTATAAATATATCATTAATGGAAGCTCAGGTCTTAAATCAAACGACTTTCCTTGGGCATTATGATCAAAATACAGTTCCATTAAATGTTCCGTTCCATTCTTAACCTCAACATTATCTATCCCGTTTACTGCTTTTATTGTTTCTGTATTTACATCCATTTTTATTGATGTAATTTTAATCGCTGTAATCTTCTTTGCTCCATTAGGATGCTTAAAGAAAGTTCTCCAAAGCGCATATTCTTCAGGTATTTTTTCTAAATCAGAAAATGTTTCAAACCTGTCTGATTCGATTTCAGGATATACGACAAATATAGAAGGTTCTTTAAGGTTTAGTTTTGAGTTTTTAGCTGAATAAATACTACTGCCTTCACTCATCCACCCTTGACGATACTCAACTGTTTGAAACGGAATCTTTTCCCTATCATAATCTTCTAACCTAAGTGCCAAACTAAACGGTGAAACTCCATTATTTTTAAAATTTCTTCTTTCGGCAAAATCTAATTTGCTATTCATTTTATTGTTAGTTTCAAACTCATTTTGATCATAAACAAAAAGTAATTCTAAATAACCATTCAGAAAATAGAAAAAACGTCCAGAAGTACCTTGCCCTTTGTGAATAATAGAAAGCGAGTCTGGCACTGCTAAAAAACCTATATCAATTAATTTTTGTTTTGCCTTCTGAGGGTCCTCAACCCAAACATTACAATGATCTACTTGTAACCCTGAGGAAACATCCTCAACTGTTTCATTGGCTATATTTTCTTTCTTTCCGCTCTCACAAGAAAAAAAAACTAATATCAAGACTATAACGATATAGCTATTCCTAATATTTATTATCATATAAAACGTGTAACTATTTTTCAAACAAGGTAATAAAAAAATAGCCTCACCCTTCTTTCTATATTAAAGATTTTATCTCCTAACTTGCGATCAAAGCCTCCCCCTCCAATAACAATCAATAACCTTAACACCTTTCAATACTGGAAAAATTTCTCACATAAAAAACTTTATCTCCTATGTTAAAGACAATTATATCATCTCTTTCAACTCAATTTGTTTGGGTATATGTTTGTATAAACCTTTATTTTTAACGCATAATTTATTTAGGGGCTTGGAGAAGTTCTTGCTGATATCTAACACCTTTAAAAACAATCCTAAATCCGCATAATCTTTAACTAACTTCTTTATTTTCCTATCAATCACAAAATCTCCATCTGTTATTAAAATCACATAACTATTATATTGTAAGCTTGGAGGTTTATTTTTATACACGTAGTTGAATGTCTGTTCTAAAGCTTCATAAATTTGAGTACTCCCCTTAAATTCAATATCATAAACTTCTTTACTTATTATTTTCAAATCAGACGTATCAGAATATACATGTTTCACATCAGAATTAAAGCTAAAAACATTAACAAAATCATTCTTCTTAATTAAATTATGTAAACCAAAAAACTGATCATACAAAGCTTGTTTATAGCTATTCATTGAATTTGAAGCATCAATAAGAAAGTTATAATTACTATTGGCCTTAATAAAAGATTGATGCTCTGAAAGCTGAATTGTCTCATCATTATCACAGGCATTATCTTCATCATCTAACAGCACTACGCTCACATCATCAATGTAATAAATAGCTGTAGGAAATAGCGTAGATGTCATCGAATAACTTAGTTTTAAAGCATTGCTCCCTACACCGATCCATGGATTCTCTTTAATAAACTTCTTCTTTTTGATTATTGCTTTTTGGTCAAAATTTCCAATAGTCAAATATTGCTCTCCTCCTTTTGCCAAATAAACACTGGATACTTCAACATATTCATTGCCCGAGACCACAATACCAGAACTATAACTAGGAGTCCCCTCTATAAAACCTACTTCATATTCTACATGATTAGAATCTTCAATAGCTTGCAAACTTGTTTTATATTTTATTTCTTTTTCAGTAAGTAAAAAGCCTAAACTAGAAAAATAGTTACCAGAACCACTTGAAGCATAAAACTTAACACAGTATTTCTGTCCTTTTACTAGAGGTTTTGTAAGCTTTGTTCGTATATATTCTGAAAAACAATTATCTCCTTTCAACTCTGAAATTGGAAAATTGAAATAATCGGTAAGTATGGTTTTATGTTTTACTTGAGAAAAAGTAACAAGACCTATTCTCCCTTTTCCTGTTCTTGACTTTTTATGCTTACTCTCACCATTGTAAAAGTCTGCTGTGCCATCAGTTGGAACAGTCCATGCTTCTACAATTTGATCTCCATAATTTAATTGAGCATTAAATCGAGAAATTATGGTATCATCTAAAACCTCAAAACTGGAGTTTGAAACTAGATTCTGTGAAAAGAAAACATGATTTGCAATTAAGAGTAATAATATCGTTATAACCTGATTCATATTAAAACACCTCATTAACAAAATCTATACCACAACATTCAGCAGCTTCAACATTATTCCATCTTTTTTAATAACAGTAAAAAGGGAATAAACTTAAAGCCCTTAACACAACAGTTTTCTAATTTTCTCGTTCAAAGAATAACAACTTTAAAATGTAGTCTATGAAAAAAGTGGGATTCATTTTCGGTCTCTTACTTACGTTTTTTTTGTCCTCATGTGAAAAAAACTGCAACTGTCAACAAGTCTGGATAGATGATTGCTCACGAATCTATCAATCAGGTGATTTAGTTGAACACAATGGAAAATGTTACAAAGCATTCGCCCAAGGAAAAGCATGTATGGTTGAGCCTGGAACCACAGAAGGAGATATTTGGGAAATCTGTAACTAATTTATAACCATCTTCAATAACTATTTATTTGGCAAAAGGACAATTATAAAGCCATTCATAAGTATAAAAAATGAACTTCAGAAGAGCAGATAAGCAAGAGTTAGAAAAGCTCAGAGAGTTAGGAATAAAATCTTGGACACCGTTTAAACAAAATTTAACCGATGACAATTGGAAGAATTTATACAAGACCATAATCGATCCAAAGTCTTATGCTAACCTTCTTAAAAAAGCTGAATGTGTTGTCTGTGAAGATGAGGATAAAAAGATAATTGGTATGGCCTTTTTGGTTCCCAATGGTAATCCCACAGAAATTTACGATGCTAATTGGTGTCATCTAAGGTTTGTCTCTGTCGACCCTAACTATAGAGGGAAAGGGATAGGAAAGAGATTAACCAAACTATGTATTGAAATTGCAATAAAAAACAATGAACAAACTATGGCGTTACATACTTCTGAAATAATGCATAGTGCACAACATATCTATGAAAAGATAGGGTTTAAAATGCTGAGAGAAATTGAACCTAGACATGGAATTCGATACTGGTTATACACCCTCCAATTGAACAAAATTTCTGTATAATTAATTATTAATTGACCTCCACTACCTCTCCTCTTTCAATTCTTGTTTAGCTTTTTTTAACGTGTTAGGCTATTCATTAAAAATCAGAAAATCGTTATATTGCTAAGGTAACAATTGAAATAACTTATCATGAAGTATTTTATAACTTTAGTAATCATAGTTTCTTACCTCAGCGGAAGAGCTCAAAAATCGGAAAAAGAAAATGTAAAAAAGACCATCGATACTTTTTTTCTTCATTTTCATAATCAGGACACCACAACATTACGCTCTCTTTTTCATTCTGACAACAAAATGCAGACTATCGGGATAGACAAAAGTGGAAATCCTAGAATCAAAACTGAAAATGTCGGCGACTTCTTAAAAAGTCTTATCAGCATTCCTGATTCTATTATGATTGAAGAACGACTCATCGATTATAAAATCATGACAGATGGTCCAATGGCAACAGCATGGACTGCTTATGAGTTTTACGTAAACGGCAAATTTAGCCATTGTGGAGTAAATAATTTTCAACTTTTCAAAGACACTGAAAAAGGGTGGTTAATTACTTATTTAGTAGATACCAGAAGAAGAAAAAATTGTAAGGAGTAAAACAGGCCTTACATTAACCTCTTTAAACATTCAATGAAACCCTATATGTTTTTCTTCCTTAGCTACATTGAATAATTAATCAGTTTATCTGACAATATTGTTCCAGCTATAAAAAAATATACAAACAATAAATAACGTAACCTCAAACTTGCAGCCTTAAAATATTCAGTTGTCTTAACTCCTGTCAAATTATAAGGCAAGACTTTAGATGTTTTAGCTTTTTCAACAAAAGCATAATCAAATACAAAAGCAAAAAAGACCACGAATAGTTTAATAATATAAAATACAACACTATCAATATATAATACTAAAGAATTATCATCGCTCCTTTCTGCTATAGTAAACACTAAATAAAAAATAGTACATAGCATTAATATGAACATTAAATTCGTAAATAATTTGACGATAATTTTGACTATCCTCTTGTTCTCTATAAAGAGAAAAGAAACTCGAATTAGTTGAGCAGCAAACATTAGCACAACTAAATTCAATACCTCAAAGTAATAATCAGCATTAAACATATCAATATCCCATCTAATATTGATGCAAATAATTATAGCAACTATTGCTAAAAATCGAATTATAAAAGTAACTACATCAATAGGCTTAGGTAATTTATCCAATTGATTCCCTAACAACATTAAAACAATAAAAACTAAAACAACTTTATACCTATCCACATTCGCCACCTTTTGTAATATCTGATGATCATCAATAAACAAGTAGACCTGTGGAGCAATATAAACTATCAATACCCATGAGAGTATTGTAATTAAGTATGTTAGTCCTAGAAATCTAATTTTATTACTTAACAATTCTGTGCTTTTTTCACTATCTTTAGTCATGAAACAACTTTTTAGTAAATTTATAACTTATTATTAAAATATATAACCCCCTATTTTTAATCCTATCTATGAAGGGCATTATTTTAATAACACTTTTAGTTGTTTTCAACTTCATTTTTCTATCTACGCATAAAAATGAAGTGGTTCAATTGAGTTTAATGATAAACAAGTCAAGAGTTAATAAACATTAAAGAAATCTATGAAATACATCTCAACATTTTGGATTTTAGGACTATTCAGCATTTCTTGTTTTACTCAGAACAACTCCAAAATAACATTAACTAAAACAGATTCCATAGTCACAAAAAATGGTGAATATATGTTGACTTTTGAGGAAATCGATTCTCTTGACTTCTTCTCCACCAAAACTAAAAGTGACTATAAAAATGACGTTTTTTTAACAATCACTGACTTCAACGAAGCTAAAAGGCAGCTTAAAAACATCGCTGAGTTTGATGAAAAAGATCTAGAGTATCCTATTGTTTTAAAATTACATGATAGAGAAAATAAGGCCATTAAAATAGACGACTATTATGCTTTCGTTGCATATTTCCCAGAAGAAGATATTTTACTTTGTGAAGGAGGACATTCAATAGATGCTAGTTTTAACTTAAAAAATGGCGAGGGGACTGAATTGACGGGCAACCCTGACATCATTAGGTCCTCATTAAATAAAAAGTATAGATTAAACGGTCACTTTGGAGGACAGCAGTGCTATTCCTATTTTATTCAAAGGCGTTTTAAAGAAAGCTTTAAAAAAGTGATTCAGCTAGATGAAGAATTTGAAAAAGCAACAAACACATCGCTTTGTGTGATTGGTGATGCTTTTTGGGTTAATGATAATATTTTATACTTAACAGAGGATTCTAATTTTGGCGTGGACACTAAATATTTCAAAGTCGAAATTATAGCAACGCAATGAGCCACTGCTAGCTCCTTACTTTGCTTCTAAGACTAATTATTGATTGTTTTTTTACTAAATTTGGCTTATATACTTGTTGTACAGCAATATTATAAAAGGAAAGCACACACCTAACAATGACTAAAAAATCATATAGAATTGAAGAAATATTTCAATTGGAAGGAGGTGACATTGTCATTGGTTTAGTTGCATCAAATGCAATTGAAAGAGATGAATGGCAAAAAAGGTCTATCAAAGGTTTAAAATCTGATTTCGAAAACAGGAGTTTCCAAGTAATTAACCATGACTTTAAATCCTCAATTTTAGCCGTTGACATCGTTAGTTCAATTGCGGATTTCAAGAACGTTTTTCTTCGGGTTAAAAACTCCGATAAAGCTCTAAAACTTAAGTTAAAGGACGAAATAGAGATTATTCAATAACACTTTCTAAGTAGCGTAATCTATCGTTTTTTATTAACTTTAGCTCATGTAGTTACACTATCTAATTTCAACCTCTGAGCTATAATGAATAATTATAAAAAATATACAAGAACAATTCTTGAGAACGCGATAGCTGAGGAGCGTAAATTAATGCTTACTTCCCTTGAAATAGATTTAGTCAATAGATTGAATTCATATAGCGATTGGAATAAATACTGGAAAGAAGTAGATAGCATAATAGAAGAACTAAAACAAGTTGGTCATGACTTGTGGAGTCATGACTATAATGGAGAAAGTAAACACCTATGGGGATGGAATTATATGAAAATGGAAACTGCTGGTTTCTTACAAATACAATTTGATTTTAACGGAACCGTAAACGTATTTTGGAGAGAGAATTTACAATTAAAATGAACATCAGAAGATATCAAAAAGAAGACCATGTAGCTTGCATGGAAATAATGAAGAGTAATACTCCTAAGTTTTTCGCTATGGACGAGGTTACTCTTTTTAAAGAATGGTTAGTTGCACAAGAAAAAGGAACATTGGCTTATTCTGTTTCCGAAAAAGAATATTATTTCGTACTAGAGGACAACAATAACATTCTTGGTTGTGCTGGATATTTATTAGTAGATAACACAAACGAAATTTACCTTTCATGGGGAATGGTAGATCATCGATTCCAAAAATTGGGTTATGGTAAAAAGTTACTTGAATATAGAATCAAATCTATTTCCCAAAACTTCCCTGACAAGAAAATAACTTTGGCAACAACACAAAACATAGCTCCCTTTTTCGAAAAATATGGTTTTAAAACAACCAACATAAAGCCTAAGTTTTACTCTGAATCTTTGGATCGATATGAAATGGAGAGGTAACAGGTTTTAGTAAAATAGTTTTTCCATAAACAAAAACGATCTCAAACCTTTCAAAAGTGAATAAAAATATACTATGTACATATTAAAATCAAGGACTCCAATGGAGTCAAAGAGGACAAACCTTGGAAGCTTTTTAGTTGTTATCTCTGTTTTTACTATAATAGCAGCTCCACTATTTTGGGGTTTGAGTATGCTTATCATAGGAGTAGTTTTAGTTTCTTTACAAGACAAAACGAAAGTAGATTTTGAAAAGGGAAGCGCTACTAAATATTATTCGGTTCTAAAAATCCCTATACCTTTTTTTAAAACCAGCACTGATTTAAACAACTTTAATCAAGCTTATTTATATCAAATTAGTGAGAAAGGAACAATACAAACAAAAGTTCAAACTCTAGCATACCAAAACAAAGAGTATTGGATAAAACTAAAAGGAAAAACTGAATATCAAGTTGGATATAGCACCTATAACTACAACATAAAGGACTCAATTCAAGCTAAACTTGTAAAAAATAAAATTGAAAGAGAGCAGCGATTAAAAAAATAAACTTTTCCTAACTCCGCTAATCCACAACTAATAACACCTTCGCAAACCGATACTTTAATCCCCGCCTTATAAGCAACCTAAACACTGACTTCCTTATTTCAAGTTTTGTCTTAGCAACAAAAAAATAGTACACTTGTACTACAACGTGCTTTAATTAGTATATTTGTACTAATTAAACAAAAAACAGAGATGAATTTAAAGACAAAAAGTTTTAACATTGCTAGTTGGAGTCTTGCTTTTGGTGGTTTATTCCATTCATTTTCAGATTTACTATCTCCAAAAACTACTGAAAGGATAGAAATCATGAACCAAATGAAAGCACTAACAAGCCATATCTTGGATACAGAATTTAATATGCTATCATTTTTTCAAGGTTTTAGTTTAATGATGGGGCTTTTAACATTTGCATATGGAACTATAAACGTGATGTTACTAAAATCTTATAAGGATATAGAAATACCTAACAACATACTGATTTTAAACACACTTGTAACACTGGTTTGTTTAATATTATCTATTCAATACTTTTTTATTATACCGATAGTATTAACTGGAATCCCATTTCTTGGATATTTAACCGCACTAATAGCAAAAAAAAGATCTAAAACTTAAACAAGCCCAGAAAGATTCCTCAAAAATAAAAAATACTCAATGGCTCTTTTTAAGAAGGTCTATCTCTAGTTTTTTAGTAACTTTCGTTTGCACAATAATTGTAACACCCTGAGAAAAAGATGAAAATATTACTTTACGTTTTTATATGGTTATTAACAATATCATCCTGTTCTCGATCAGTGTTCGTTGGGCCATATAGAGAAAGAACATCTAATTGTGGAAAGTTGGTTTTAAAGCCATCAGGCACAGCAATTTTAACTAAGTGCGGGGATATAATGTGGAAAGAAGAAGGTAGTTGGGTTAGAAAAGGAGATACGATAAAGGTATTCTTCAGAAATCAATGGGACAATAAGGAGTTTCTCCTAAAAAAGAGAAAACTTTTACGAATTTCACAAGATGGCACCATTACCAAACCTAGAAACAAAGTGCTAATCGAAAAATAAGGCTTTGAATAACTCATTTCTAAGAAGGTTATCAATAGTTTTTTTAATAAATTGCGTTTATATAATAGTTGTAGGTAATTAAAACAAACTGCATTTATAAAATGAAAATTTGTTTAGCACAAATAAAATCTGAAAAAGGAAATATTTCTAAAAATATTCAAAGTCATCTGACATTTATTGAACGTGCAATTGAATTAAATTCTGACTTGATTGTATTTCCTGAACTCTCAATAACGAATTACGAACCTGAATTAGCAAATGAACTTGCAACTGATATAAATGACAATATTTTTAACCCATTCCAAGACTTATCTGATAAAAACAAAATAACAATCGGACTTGGAATGCCTACAAAAGCAAATGATGGAATAAATATCAGTATGTTGATTTTTCAACCGAATAAGGAAAGAATTGTTTATTCCAAATGGTTACTTCACCCTGATGAATTACCATATTTTGTGAGTAGTAATAACCAACCAACGTTAAGAATTAAAGGGAAAAATATAGCTCTTGGAATATGTTATGAAACTCTTCAAAGAGAACATTTTGTAAAAGCAAAGAATAATAATGCTGATTTATACATCGCGAGTGTAGCAAAACCAGATAGAGGAACAGACAAGGCTTACCTACATTTCCCGTCAATAGCTAAGGAGTTTGAAACACCAATTCTTATGTGTAACTCAATTGGATATAGTGATAATTTTGTTGCTAATGGATTAAGCTCTATTTGGAATAAAAACGGAGAATTATTAGACCAACTTGATGAAGAGAATCAAGGACTTTTAATTTATGATATCGAAACCGAAAAAATAATAACAGCCTACAACACGGTGCACAAAACATAGCTAATAAGTGCTTAACCGAAAAGGTTATGTATATTTATAAAGATCACCAAATTTTTAATTTGGCTTTTAAAAATTGATTAATTAAAAACACCCAATCTACAAGAGATTAAGCGCTTTACACAAGTGGTGCAAAACGGAAAAGTATCGAACTTTTTAAAAGAAGATTTTGAAAGTACTATTATAGCTTTTTAACAACACAAATGTAAAACTTCAGCATAATATTTACCACTATAGAATGCCTCGAATATAAACCAAACTATAATGTTGAAAACCATAAGTCATCATAGTCACAATTTAAACTACTTATTTCTGGTACTCTCCATTTGAACCTAGAATCATTTATTAACTTAATATCTATATCAAAAAAAACATTATTTATTTCTTCTACAAAGACTATTTCAAAATCTGTTTTATTTTCAAAAATATCTAATATAGGGTTATTAATTGTTGAAAATAAAAAAGGGAAATTAGTTCTAAAGGTCATTAAATATGATTCATTGATTGTTATAGCCCCCCAATTATCTCCTTCATTTTTATCCCAATGAACTTTTAGCCCCTTTATCTTAATATTGAGTATTTCTTTTATTATTAAATTTAAAGAACTATTATATTTTTCTATTTCGTTTGCATTTAATTCTAAAGCCTTAATAATATTTTGGGTTATATCATATTTCATATCAATTAATTTTAGGGAGTATATGATGGATTTTCATGAACTAAATTTTGTTTAGCTCTGTGAACAGTTAGATCCATTTTAACTCTTCTATTTTCTGCCCAATATCATTATTCCCACAGATATATTTCCAAACTGTTTGTTAGCCATGGTTGATTAAAAACATCTGAGCTCATAACGCAGAATTAAATGCCTCTATAATAGAAAGGATATTTTGGACTTTCTAATTCATCTGATTCAATAATTTTTTCCAAGTCTTCTGAAATTATATTATCAAATATTTGATTATAAATTTTTGTCAAAACACTATACATACCTTCATCCATATTTCCGACAAAACGTTTGATATCTATAGGGTTTTCATAATGCTTTTCCTGATGAAAAAAACGCCTAAGTTCTTCTATTGTTTTATATAAATAAATAAAATCTTTAATTGGTATTTGAATATCCTGTTCTTTGGTTATTGTATCTAAACCATATTCAATAATTTCATTTATTGTAGCTATTTTATTTTCCATACAACTATTTTCTTTTTACGAATTTTGTGGTTTTGGAGTCTAATGTTACTCTACCATGTTGGAACATTTTTATTTCATAGTGCGCGGAATGTAACTCTTACAAAACAAGTTCTTCCCATTTTTCATTTGCCTTTTTAAAGTTTATTAAAAAGCTCGCTATATCTTTACTTACAAGCTTTAAAATAGGTTTTTCCCAATTTTCATTTTCAATTATACATATATGAAACCCTAGCATTTCTCCATCATACCAGCCTATATCCATAATGAATTTCTGATCAAATGAAACCATCTGAAACATATCTTCATAAAGATTTTCATTTTGCATTTCAATAGACTTAAAAATATTTATAAAATCGTCTTTAATAATCTTACCTTTCCCTATATTTACTTGTCTCTCTAATCTCATTTTTGGAATATTACTTTCATCTAGATTGTATAAAAGCAAAAACCTCCAATCTCAAAACTATGAAACTGAAGGTTTGAAAATTCTTAAAAGACCATTTTTATTGACTTTTTCAACTAAGCAAAGCATTCTCATGTCAGTAATGTTGGGACTCTTTTAATGTGGAGTGCGTGGAATGTAACTATTACACTACCAGTTTTTATAATTCTAAATTACTCGGTCGAAGTAAAGTTCAGAGAGATTTTTCGTCTCTTTTCCCCCTAGCGGAAGTAACAATTTATTCTCAAAGTGATTAATATCATTTATATAACACCTATTATCATGATAATAAAATAAAGGGATCTCTCCATTAAAAACTAATAAAAATTCAATTTGAGACAACATAAGTTTTTTTACTATTGTTATTATTTCTTTTTTATAAAGATTTGTCTCAACTGACTTATTTATCCCAATATAAGTTGAATTACTTAAAACAGAAGAATATTCTTTATAAAAAACTTTAGTAAAAGATTTATTCTTAGTAAAAAGGCTCAAATTATCACTATTATACTCGTTCAAAAAATCAACATCGTTACCCGATGTGAATAAATTATAAAAAATACTCATTATCAAATTATTTACTTATAAAAATTACATCCTCCAATCCTTCTATTTCATAACTTTCGAATTGTTCTTTTAATTTTGATGCATCTCCTTTAAAATCGGTTAAATTTAATACCACCCTGTTAGTTTGACCACTATCAACTTTATCTTTAACATTAGACCATATATTACGAACATTAGATGTCTCTGGAGAATAATTATCATATATTTTTCCATTTATTTTATAATCTGGATTTTTTGTCCCTGAGGTTACAGGGTTCTGTTCGACATTAAAACCTTTTTCAGTAAGAATATCAGCAGATTCATTCTCTCTAATTAAAGACCTTTTTGTTGCCTCATCAAGATTATCACCAATTGTAGTTCGTTGACCTGATAAAACACCCTTTTCTAAACCATCTTCAACTAATTTTTTCCATCCTTTTTTTCCTAATTTCCATAAGCCTTTGGTTAAATATATATAATCAGACGCTCCATAAGTAATATATGATAAAGCTTCGTCTTTCGCTTCGTTTACAGCAAAAGTTCCAATAGCACCAGGACCAATAGCATAAACAAAGGCAGTCCCATAAAATGCACCTATAATATATGCAAATTCATCAGGTAAACCTCTAAAAGCTCCCATAGTCTGCATACTTTGATTAAAGACCTTTCGTGTTTCAGTGTGCGAAGTTCCTTTAGGTAGCTTTGATGCTGCTTTCGCTGATACTTGAATGTTAACTTTCCTATCTACTCCTTCTAAACCTTCTAATTCAATATTTCAAACTCAATGCAAACCTCGTTTGGTCTGACTTTTACAAGGTAGCAATTATATTTTTGTTATAGCAATGATAAACGAAAGATTATTGATACGTGCTAATTCATCTTCATTAAGGTATATGGTGTCAGCTTCTTCTTGTGGTTTCTTGAACAGTTTACTACGATACATCATATTGGTATTTAGACCTTCTTCTGTTGCTGAGTTCATCCACATCTTAATGTGTTTGATATGTTTTCCAATAGAGTTAGTAGATAGGTTCAAATCTTGTTTACAATAGTCTATGTATGCATTATAGAAATCATAATCTACACCATCAAAAGTAAGTCGTATTTTTTGCCCGCTCTCGAACGTTTTCAGCTTGTTTAATATGTTTTTATACTGAACGATAGTAATGTGCTTACGTGTTGCCTTTGAACGTTCTATGTGTCTGCTTACGTAATCTAAAAAGTAGATAGTTTGTTCTTGATGATGATTAGGGTTAGTTAGCTTTTCTTTGATGCTCTTTACTCCAATCATAAGGTTGGGTTTTGTTAGTTCACCTCTTTGTTGTAGGGTTCTTATTAATCCCATTATCTCATTCTTGAATGTATTAATGAGTACATTGGATTCATAGTCTGCTACTCCTTCTATCGTTTGAGATTTCAAATTGAACTTTCCCTCTTTGATTGAGACTCCTAGACTGGCTTTTGTTCTAATTCCTGATACTGAAATATCGGCATACAAATAGTGCATATCAGCCTTTTGTCTAATAGTAACTTTCATAACGTATTGGTTTTTGGTTCAGGAAGTAAGGATGGTATATTGGAATATTACTTTCCTCTAGATTGTATAAAAACAAAAACCCCCAATCTCATACTACTATGAAATTGAAGGCTAAAATTACTTCAAAGCCTATTTTTATTGACTCTCTCAACTCTAGGACACTTTTATTGTAGGATGTAACTACTTAGTTTACTTTTGCTTATATTTGACATTTTACTTTAGCCATGAGTTAATCATATTTTCATAATCTTTAGGCTTTCCTTTAAAAATATTCTTATGGTTATTATATATATATTCAAGCCTATTACTTTTTGCCTTACCTTCATAAATTTGAGTAGATAACATTTCTAAATTCCATAAAGGACAATAATGCTTATTAACATTCTTTTTAATAATAATAGGATACCCAAAATTAACTAAGTCTTCATCTTTTTCATAAGACCAATTTGCTCCTTTTACTTCAGAAACTAATAAATCGCCCAAAAGAATACTTACATCAAATAGAACTGACATTGTAGGCTCGACAAACTCATATTTTTTTACCTCATGAACATTTTTTATTGCTAAAGGCAAAGTTTCCTTTTCAATATAAATTTCTTCTGGGGCTTTTTCTCTAGTATGCAAATTATTTTTTATATAAATTTGAATATCATTCAATTTATTTACATCTAATTGATGGGATTTTATATCCTGCTTTAAAATATTAATTCGCTCTTTTTTAATTTCACTAAACCACTCAAAATAATTCTCTGCATCAGTTTGAGTCATTTGTGAATTATCTTGTTTTATCCCCGATGGGACTTTTATTAATTTATATCTCATTAATTTATTTTTTTACGGCGTTACGACCTCTTGCCCTATAGACTGAAGCGCTTCGCCTGATATTTCAATTATTCTAGTTTTTATATTACATCCTCTTTTTTGTGCTTCTTCAAACTCAACTCCCTATTGTTTATTAATGATTAGATTAATCATTTTAGCTAAAAAATGAAGACGAATAGGGACTAAATACAATATATTATTAAATATTACATTCGAATCAGTTGATTATTTTCTTTTTCACTTGTAGAAAAACAATATATTGATATTTCAAATATCCCTTTTTATGTTCGTATATTTGTTTAATACTAATAAATAATTTGTACATTATTATGAACTATTTCATTTTAGACTTACCTGCTGAGTCAGAAGAAACAGGTAATACATATCCTCAAATTGATTTTGACAATCTAGAGGAAGCATTTAAATTTAGACATAACATATTCCCTGAATATGAACCTTTCCTTTCTGCTAAATTAGAAAAGGGTGCTAAACTTACTGATATAGTCAGTCAGGCATCAATATCAGGGCATGGTTTAATAATTAATGATAAAACCATGAAAATTTTTGACTCCTTTCAATTAATGGAGCACAAGTTTTATAACTGTCCTGTTAAAGATCATAATAGTAATATTCATAAATATTACTGGATGGCTCTTGTTCAACCTAAACTTGTTAATATAATTGATTTTAAGAACAGTCAATTTTATCTTAAAAAAGGATTAAAAAATCTTGGAGATATAAGTTTAGATAATTTTAATGACTACCTATCTAAAAAGAAAGAATTAGATATTACTACAATCATAAAAGCAAAAAAAATTGTCTTAAAGGAACATAACCTTGATTTATTTAAGTTGCCTTTATTTGACCCCAATATTTATATTTCCCAAAGCTTAAAGACTGCTTTATCTGACATTACAGGTATTAAAACAAAATCAACTTTTTTCTAAACTAGAAAAAGTTGATTTTGTTATTTTTCATTTAAAAATCTAAATCATTTACCTTCTTACCTCCTTCTACAGATTCTTTCTGTATAAGAGTTTTTAAATCCCCTGACAACTCATTAAGGTAATTCATTGCATCCTCTCCTGTATAATTTGGGTTTGCAGTAGCCCATTCTTCAATTTGATTTAATACATTCTTAGTATAACTTGGATGGTTAGCATGTTGACCACCTTCTTTTAGAGCTTTTACACCTATACCATTTGTTATTCCATTAAAATCAAATCCAGCATCTACTGCTTTTTGAACTATATCACTTTTCTTCAATGCTTCAACAGGAATAATATGATGAGCTTGAATAGTACCGTCTGTTAAGTTTAATGCTTTTCTTAATTGGGCTGATCCTCCTTGAATAGCATCAGCGGATTTAAATCCATATTCCATGGCATTACTTACCCATCTTTTCGCAGATCTAAGAGATTTAAACTTTTTGGTTGAATAACCCGCAGCTTTAAGAGAATACTTAAAACCTTTAGCTGAAGCATCTCCAACTAATGGCACTAGAGCAAATGAAGATATAGCAGCATTTAGATAATCCCCTTCATAGGAATAAACTAATATATTCGTTCCATCAAAAACTTCCCCTACAACAGGCACAAATCCTAAGGCATCCATTGACTCGTGAAACCCTCCTGGTAAATCTCTAAAGGGTTGCAGTTTAGCCATAGAAGAGTTAAATACTTCTTTTGAAGCTGAACGAGATGTTCCTACAGGTAACTTTGCTACATCATTTTGAGCATGTTGGATATCTACTTTCCATTCTCCCTCTAGACCTTCTATCTCTACCTTTCCAATAGGTGAATTGTGGCTAAATTGATAAGGTGTTAATTCTGGATAACTAGGACTCAACGGATCCACAGCAAAAAACCTTCCCAACCTCGGGTCATGCATCCTATATTTATAGTTTACAGAATTCCCCTTGCCTTTAACTTCATCATCAGTTTCTTGTCCTTGGAAACTGTAACGGTAATCCTCTCCTCCGTTTCTTCCTGACATTAACATACCAAAAGGATAATAACCAGAGTAGCTCGTAACATTTGCAAGATACTGTGAACCATGCTGATATTCAACGTCAACAATTTTAGGGTTGTAGATACGAGCTCCAGCTTGGTAGAATGTAAAATCTGCAATCATGTTGGCAGTGTTTGTTTCTTCAACTTCTCTCAAGAGTTCGTTGTTACGATAATAACGTATTTTGTTCCCCACACGCATGACTCTACAAATATCACCATCAGAAACAGCAGTAGTCATTTTTAATGAACCATTCTCATAAACAACTAATCGATCACCTGTGATATAGTACAACGCATAAGCTATGGTATTATAATGATGATTTGGACTATTGAATGACAACCCCATCATTACATTGGCTGTTTGTGTTTTTGCTTCAAATTCAACATACCCATCTCCACTTATCGATGCGTTAGAAGAACATCCAGCACCTCCCCAACTGCTTCCTGAGGCAGATCTTTCGATATAGTTTGCGCCAAAGACAATACCACTTTGAGTAGCCATACTTCCGCTAGTTAATAGGCTCGTCGTTGTTAAGCTAGTTGGTCTCAATTTTCTATCAGAAATTGTTTGTAGCACATTTCCTAAGTGGTTTGTAAGCTCATAACTTTTATTATCTAACTCTCTATATGTTAAATCTAAATCATTTATTGCACCAGAGCTACCTGTTAAAGTAAGGTGCGTTCCCGTTTGATTATCATGTAATTCTAATGATGAAATCTTACTTTGATTTTGAATCTTTAAACTCATATCTACAACCATCGGGTTAGATGAGAGATTAGTACGAGTAGCAACGACAACACCATCTTTTAAGTACTCCAACGTTGTCCCATTATTACTTCTTCTCAGCATTAATTCAGTGCCACCAGTATAACTTCCATGGCTAGACTTGTAGCTTCCATTTTCATATATTTTTGTTCCTGCTCCAATAGAACTAGTGTGCCAAGCGTAATTAATGGTATATAGACTAGGAGAAGCATCGGTATATGATAATCCCAAAGCAATATCAACATTAGAGTTGTTATTCGGATCTAAAGTCCATTTAACATAACCATCTCCATTCAATTGAGATGCAGATGAAGCGCCTCCATTCCACCAACTCGTTCCAGTTTCTTTAATTATTTCTCCATTGTTTATTCCCAATCCAGCGATATTGACCAACGAGAGTAGGTTAGGGTCTATTAAGAACACGTCTTCTGTTTTTACACCTAAACGACTGCTTCCATAAATCATAAACTCTTTTAAAGAGAGACTTGAAGCTTCACCACTAGGGATGTTCTCTTTGTAGGTTGCCATAGGGTTTCCTTGAGCATCAAGAGCATAATGGGTAACAACTCGATCTCCATTGGTATAAATAGCTTCTTTAGCAACTCTATTACCTAAAGGATCGTATTGGAATTTAACATTTGGACGACTACTCCCTGATGTTCTCACGATCTCTACAACTTTATTAGATACATTCCATTTTATGGTTTCTATTTCTTCAGTAACATCCTTTATTAACCTGCCTAAATCATCATATTGATAATTATTTGCCCCTTGATTATCTATATCTGACTCATAATTCGTCGCAGAAATAGCGTCTTGTACTTGGTACAATTTGTTATCTGTTTTATAACCAGAACTTAAATCATAGATATATGTGAATTCATCCATTAGGGCGTCTGTTTCGGTTGATAAATAACCGTTTCTTTTTAAATAGGAGATGTTTCCATTCCCATCATATTTATAAGTACTACGGTAATCTCCATTATTTGTTGCATTGATAAAGGTATTATTTGCTAATACAGATTTTCCAGCATCATCTTTCCATACATTGGAGGTTTTGATTCTGTTTAAAGCGTCATAAGTATAGCCATTCCCATGTACAGATAATTTATTTTCATTTTCATCAGAAAGAGCAGTAATCATTTTACTAATGTTTCCGTTGTAAAGATCATTAGTTGTAATGTTAGAAGTATTAACGATTGTAGAACTGTTAGCTGCACTGCCTATGGCTTGGTAATCTCCTGAATAATAATGGAGTGATACCCCATAAACATCTTGGGCAAACTCTTCGTTCTGAGTTCCTACAACTCCGGCTTCTCCCATATCTCTTTGAGCAGTACCAGTAGAAGAGTTAATCGCTTTTAACCATCCATGTATGGTATATGCATAATCTTTAGCTTGTACTTGTTTATCTCCTAGTTCAACTCGTGCAAGAGGCCCATGTGGGTAATAGAAATACTTAGCTTCTTTCTCCCAAACAATCCCATTTCTACTTGAATAAGCAACTTTTAATCTGTTGTCGGCATCGTATTCGTATTTATGGTAGAAACGGTCATTTTGGTCTGCTTGGTAAATCACTTTGTTTACATTGCCACTTACCAAATCGTATTCATAATCAATACGTTTTAACTGATGACCATTTGGTCTATTTTTATTCTCTTGAATAATTGTATTTACATTTCCGTTGATATCATAAGTGTAATAGGAAGCTGTTACATGTTCTTGAGGACTATTGTAATCGTCAAAATGTTTCACATGAGCAATTCGATTACGTAGGTTTTTAGGAGTGATAGGAATAGTAGAATTTGTATTATAGTGATTATACTGTGTTTCTATAACTTCATTTCTGCTTGTAGCATTTTTTACCCAAATCAAGAATGGGTTATTGGTAGTAACGATGTCTCTATTTAAAAAATCTGTAGCATCAATAGCTGTTGGTTTATCTAGAGGTGTTGTAGAAACTAGTTCTCCTGCTTGATAGTTTCTTCCTAAAGCATCGTATAAGGTATAGCTATATGCAGCCCTTGTTAGTTGTTCAGCGTTTTGCGAAGCAATAAGCCTCCCCAGTGCATCATAAAAGAATACAGAACTTCCTCCATCAGGGGTGTTTTGGCTAGTCAGCTGGTTCAGTGAGTTGTATTTGTAGTTCGTAACCATGGTATGTGCTGGTACAGTAAAGGCATACCCGTTTATTTTAGCTCTGTGTTTTTGAACAGTTTCAATTTGAGTAGCATTTAAAATACTATTATGTAAAACAACTCCAGATTCATTTTCTTGATATACTCCAGAAGGAGGAACTGTTTTGATTAGATTCCCAGCTTGGTCATAATAGAAAAGTGTATAATGATATTCCTCAAGGGTATAGCTCATTGTAAAAGTTTCCCTATTGAGAATAGTATCGGGATGGAAACAGTGGTTTAAATATGCTGCTCTATATTTAGATATGCTATCTAAAGCTTGTGCTCTTACGACTTCTAATGCATTTTGGTAGGCTAAATCGTTTAATGTAGTTATACAAGAATTAGTGTCAATAGCTGTGCTATCGTCAGGGCAAGAAAAGTAACTTGGTACATTGAGTTGGTTTCCTCCTTGTGAAATATTGTTTTGAATATAAGTAAGGTTGTTGCATTGGTCTAAAATACTCCATATTGTTGTTTGATTAAACCCATTTGCTAAATCGGTTGAATCTAATAGTTCGTTAAACAATGTAGCATCAACATTTAAAGCATAGTTTTGAATGTCTGTAGCAATATCTTCGATTTGTTTATCATAATAATCAGCTAAGTATTCAATAAACTGATCACAATTACAATTGTCTTCAGCTTCTTCTGGCCACAAACTATACATACAAGATGCTTCAACACCTATGCCATCCAAATAGTTGGCTATTTTGTAATTCATGTCTTTATTATAGGCATCTAAGTTACTACAGTTTGTGGTCATTTCACCTAAAATAAAAGCTCTCAAAGCTGCGGTGTCAGATACCAATCCAATGCATTCAAAATTATCCATAAAATTGTTGGTGTACTCCTCAGCTTTCTGATCACATAAATCAATTATACCTTGGTTAAAATCGGCAATATTAGGCATAGGAGGTGTGTAATTCTCAAAGACTGGGTTTTTAGGGTAACGGATAATAAAACCATCTGTCGTTATTCCATTAGTCCCATCCAAATACAATCCTGTACACCCAGTTTTGATGTAATTATATTTTTCATATTCTGTGAAGAAACTAGTTGTTGCAGCAATAAAATCTGCTGAAGTCATTATGCCAGAGCTGATAACACCGTTTGTTCCATGTAATAAATCATAAATTGAGTTGATTGTTGAGTTTGGTGTAGGATAGTTAGCCATCAATGTATCTTGTGCTACAGCTGTAATATCATACCCTGTACCCAAATAATTGGTTAGGTAAGTCGTAATAGTTGACTGATTAGGGATATAGGGAGCATTACAATATTCTTCTGCTTCACAATCCTTTATCAAAGAGCAACATTCATTTTTAAAAGCACAAAACTCAGGGTGTAAACGAACAAGCACGTCAGCAAAGGAAGAGCTCCAATTTTGATGTATATTTTGCCAAAAAGCTACAGTATCAGAATTATTGCTAACACCTAAGCATCCAGCTAATTCGATGTAATCTGCAAACTCATTAGTAGCATTCATAAACTCTATTAACTTATTGTATCTATTTTGCTCATAATATGTAGGATCTGTGTCTTGAATAGGGATATTGTCAAAATACTGCCCTCCAGGAGACATATCTGCTGCCAAAATATCATATTTGATTTCACAAGGAGTTTTATCTCCATCTCCTAAATAGCTATCAATATTGATACAACTATCAACGCAGATACTGATTTGATTTCTAATGTAATCTATCGTATCCAGTGCATTAGATTGGTTAAAGTTTTGTCCATATTGTATCACTGTACCATTAGAATCAATAACAGCGACAACATCACCGAAGTCATTGAAATAAGTTGTATCTCCACTAGCATTCACAGCAACATAGGCGTCTCTACATGCTTCTTCACACGTTGGGTTACAAGCAGTAATTGAATCTATTTCGACAGTTAAACAAGCGTTATTGTCTAACATTGCTTGTACTAAACCTGCTATATGATCTGTATTTAGTTTTAGTATTTTGTGTATTTTATAAGTTCCAATATCAGTAAAGTTAACAGCAAAATTAACAGCTTGTTGGTAAGTTATTCCAGTTGCTACCAGCATGGTATCATTGCTTGTAAAAGGAACTTTATCTCCATACTCATCTGTGATAAAAATAATATAATCATATTTACAAGGTGTGTTTCCTAAACACCCAAATGTCATAGAAGAAGAGTCTAGTTGGTAACTAAAATTGTAGGTCGTTGGCTGTGTAACGTTAATAGCGCTCGAGACCATCATGTTGCCATTAGCATCCAACTGATTTTCATTGCTTAAATTCGTTGTAATGACATCAAATTGATTTGGTTTAGTATCTATTTCTTCAAGGTTAGAAGGAGTACTTCCACTTAGAGCAGTAGCTATAGTTCTTCCGTAATTATCAATATAAGACACGCTTACTTGACCATTGGGGTCTACAACTGCATTTTTCTTATACATACTAGCATATCCAGCTTCATTACCAAATAAACGGTCTAATTCTTCTTGGACAGGTTTTGCATAAAGGTATTTCGTCTCTTTTCCTGAGCTTATTTTAAAGGTGTTTCCTATACCACTTTGTTTTTTAGGTCGATTAGTTCCGTCGTTAAGGTATTGAGTTCTAGTGTAGGCATAACCATTAGCTGTTGGTGTGTATTGGCTATTTATTCCAAAAGGCGAATTATTAGATTTAGAATAATAATGAGCTCCTCCTTCTGAATTGATACTGTCTATTGGGTTGGGATTTTCGAATTTTGAGTCTATATCAAAATCTTGGTAACCAAACAGTCCTGATTGTGGAGACTTTGTTTGGTTAGCATAAAAACGAATTCCCTTATTTTGTTGTGGGCTTGGTAAAACGTTTACAGCTGGTCTACCAACATAATCATAAACAGTTTCACCAACTACAGCGGTATTATCAGAGCTTAGTACTGTTACTTGTTGTCTACTTCTAAGAGAAGGGTCAAAGTAATTGATTACCTCTTTTCGTTTACCATGTTCTGCATAGGTTACAGTATACTGCCAGTTCCTTCCATGCTCTAAACCTGCGTAGGCATATGAAGGTGTCCATTCAAATGTTGTTGCATTACTTTGTTGATAATATTCAAAGTTTTTTGATGGTTCTAAAACTCCCTTTGTTGGATAAGACCACTCCCCCTCTTCTCTGTTTCCATTTAATTTATTTTGTACGGCTCTTGCTCTAAATATTAAGAACCCCTCTGGATAAGCTAAGGAAATATTATAGAATAAATTAGGAGTATTGATTCTAGTAGCGTTTTTAAAATCAAAATCATAGCTTTTTAAATGAGGCAATAAAGAGGCTCCTGGAGCATCGATAAACAACCATTCTATATCATAACTTTCTGCTCCTTCAATATGTGGCCAATAAATTTGTAATTCATTAGTTCCAGTTTGATAACCGATTCCATCATATTTGACTATCGGCAATTCGTCAGAAAGTGTTTTGTATTTTTCTGTTTCTAAGATTATATCTAGATGTACATTTGACGGAACAGCATTACTTATTCCTAAAACTTCAACTTCAGCTTTGGTATAATGGATAGAACTGGTTGGGTGAACAAATTGTTCGTAATCAATATCAGTATACTGTCCCTCGTTGGTATAATCAATATTAAGGCTTCCTGTTTGAATGTGTCCTCCTGGATATAAAGTTACTTTGTAGTCAACGGTTAATTCAAAAGGAGTTGTCGCAATAGCAACACTCTCTTCTAGCCATAGTTTTAATAATAGAGTAGAATTCGCCAACTCTATATCACTACAGGTATTATTTGTAATACAGTTGTGATCAAAATCTTCAACAGCAAAGGTTGCTCCTTGGCTAATTTGCGCACCTGTTTTTCTGCTGTTTTGAGGATATATTCCAGCTATGGAATATATCGTAATAAAGAGCGTTAATATTGAAAAAAATGTCTTTTTCATCTATATAATTTTTTGCTTCGTTAAAAATCTATTTTTTCATCCATTACGGATTATTCTAATTCGTTTCTTTAATTGATCGTTGATCAATTATTTTGTATGTTTTAAACTGCTGTTTTGCAGTGATATCCTTTTTGCTTATAATTACATAATCGTCTTTCGAAAAATACCTGTCTGAAATGTTTTCTGCTACCACAATATTTTTGTAGGTAACTTCTATTTTTGTAAGTCCACTATCAGCTGTTTTAGTAAAATAACTAACTCCTATAAGTTGATATTTTTTATTTATTGTAAGAAATATGCTTTGATAATATGGATCATCTTTTTGTGGTAATTCTATTTGGAAATCATTTGCTGATTTTCTAATTATCTTGGGGTTAGATTGGATGATTATTGAGTCTAATAACCCCACAATATCAGTTGTGCTATTCCCTTTGTTTTTTTGTTTTTCTAGTTCATTTACAACAATAATTTTTCGATCATGATTGATATGTAAGAAATGGGAATCGTCTATTAGTGTAATTTCATAATCACTTTTAGAGAGCTGTTTGTTTCCTTTTTTCGCCACTTGTCCCTTATAATGGTATACCTCTTGGTCTACTTGATAGCCAGTAATGCTATAATCCATAACATAAGACTTTTGCTCATAAGTTTCGTTGACCTTTTTAAGGACTTCTACTGCAGTTTGGCTATGTAAAGTACTCCCCAACAATAGCGCAACTCCTAATATGATATGTTGAATGCTTGTATTCATTTACTTTTTTGTATTATTTCGTGTTTGTTGAACAGTAACGATACCTTTATCTGTCTCTTTTTTCACTTGCACCAATTGACCTTCTTCATCATAGTTATAGAAAGTCGCATAATTTAAGTTATCAAGTTCAGCCACTAACCATAAAGTTGCTGGGTTATAAACGTAAGTTTTCATTCCCCCTTCATAAGGACTGATTCTTAGGTCGTCATAAAGTGAAACAATACCACTTCCGATGTTTAGTTTTATTGTATTTGTTGTTGCTATAAAACTAACTTCTACTTTTGTCCAATTATCAACTTGTTTAAAGTCTCCATTCACTTGCCCCGTTGCTAAAGAAATATTATTAGCATCTAATACTTCTATAGGAAGTGGGCCTTGATTTTCATCAGTTTGCGTCCAAGCTGAAACAATATATTTCTTCCCTATTTTTAGGTATACATCAGGATTGTAAGTTACATTTCCTTGAACTAGCATTGCATAATCTCCTGTATGAGCATCATATGGAGTAACATCACAATTAAATAAATGCCCTTGTTTACTATGTGAATAGATATTGTTGGTTGGATTAGTAAGTATATTCCCATTTTCAAATCCATCAAAGGCTATCTCTTCATATTTAGCATTTGCAGTAACAGCTGTAACTACTGTGTTGTTATACCCATACAGTTCAGAAGAATATATATCAAGTGGATCTTTATTTTCAAGTTGGAATCCGTAAGGATTATATTTAGTAATCTCGGAAGCCCATGTCCAATTGTGGTTAGAATTATCCAATCCATCTTGCCAGTTGAAAGGAAAAAAGTCAAATTGTCCATCCTGATCAATTCTCGTATTATTTCCCAAGTTACCACTTTGATCTCTATCTTCTTGATGTACCCATGATCTTAAAGGTCTCCAAATTCCTTTTTTACCATATGCATAATCATTGTAGTTCGCTCCAGCTAAGTTTGGAGCTCCTAAATCATCATAGTCATATGTCCAACAGGTATCACAGAACTCTGTAGCTGATGCTTGAAGTACTTTTATTGGACATGCCTCAAATGGATGTTCTATTAATTTTAGTAAATAAGTACTTCCAAAATCAGAACTCAATGGTTCATCATTTTGAACCATAATGTAATAGTTTCCTTGAATAAAGTTAAGTGTAGAGATATCAAAACTGTAATCTGTTAATGAGTTAAGTGTGTTAGGGTTTATCGGTGTTACAAACTCAAATATAACGGTAGAATTATCTAAATGATAGCCTATTTGGTTGGGGTTAGTACCATAACCATCTTTAAACCAAGTAAAACTATTACAAGAATCTAAATAGTTCCAGGCCACATCATAAGGATGGTCTCCTGCATCGTTAATAAATTGTATCATAGCAGTGATCCCCTGACCTACATTGTTGAAGTCTTTATTTAGACTGACAATAGAGCCATTAGAAATAGATTGCATGTTTTTATTTCCTGATTGGAAAACGGTTAATATATCATTCGCTGAAAATACAGCAGAAGTACCATTTTTTTGTAGTGCTTTAAATGTATTATTTGTAACATCTATAGCAGTTACCCATGCTACTTCATTTAAATTAGCAGTATTTACCAGTTGATCCCCTAATTTAAGGTAATTTGCAACAGCTAAATTTCCAGCATCGAGTGTATAATCACCTGAGGAAGCATCAACACCAACTTTAAATGTTGCTCTGTAGTTTTCATACGCTCCTCCCATAGTAGTGTATGCCCAATGAGCAGGATAAGTATAGCTATATACAGGAGCTTGGTGCTCATTATTAGAAGAAGTTAATAGTACTTGTCCTGTTTCAGCATCATACAATTCGTTAGTTGCAATAACAATTGCTCCATCCGTATTGTTTTTTACACTTTTCAGCACACCATTTCTATAGATGACTTTATTTGTAACAACATGTCTATACATTGATTGACTAGAGTTGAATTCTGGAAAGACAGTTGGTATAGGAATTGGAATAGGGGTAGGTAAAGTAACATTTAAATTTACCTGTGCTCCTCCTGACATTGAATATGAACTGTGTTGGCTTTGGTCAATATAAAAATCATACGTTTCACCAATCTTTGCAGTTCTTTCTACACCATGTGCGTCTAACACTTGAACAGTATTATCTAGTATTTTCACTGTATTTCCATCCTTATCAGTAGTTGTAGTAGTTTGATAGGTATATTCAGTACTACTAACAGGCACTCCCATATAATCAGGTGTTATACTGTAGGGATAGGTAGCGGTAGATTTTGGCTTTCCTGCCATATCATTTACCAAGATACTGTATCCATTAGAATATCCATTATTTTGAAAAGAATGTGATCCAACAAAAGGAATTACTAACGGTAAGTTAAATCCTTTATGCTCAACTGTTTCATGTGCTTTTTTTACAACAACAGGAAAATCTTTAGCTGTATAAAATTCGTTAACAGCTATTCCAGTTTGAGCTCTAGTTACATTATTGTTAGTCAAATTTTTGACTATAACTCTACTGTATCCAACTTTTGCGCCTGGAAAGTAACTTTCACCATATGGTTCTTCTTTAAAGTCCCTATTTTTAATAAGGATATTTTGTTTTTACTTAGAAAAAAACTAGGTTCCACATACACAATTTTAGAAGCTTCAGATGGTGATATGGGGCTGGAACTAGCCTTTGAACATATTCCGGATCTTATCATCAGCGATATCATGTTGCCAGGACAGGACGGACTGGAAATTACCAAAAGGCTCAAATCGGATCTTCGTACCTCTCACATTCCAATCATTTTACTGACCGCCAGAAGTAATATTGAAAAGCAAATAGAAGGTGCCAGGGCAGGAGCAGATGCCTACATTACCAAGCCTTTTAATATGGAACTGCTAAAGGAAAAGATCAAAAATCTTTTTCATAACCGCCA